>NZ_JBECOX010000002.1:0-498148 GCF_040104525.1 Pseudoalteromonas sp. XMcav11-Q | reverse complement strand
GTATGCGCTTGTGCTTCACTCATGCTGATTGTGCCGCTTTGATCTGTATCTAGCGCTGCGAAGTCTTCACCCGCCATTGCATTAACAGACGCGAAAGATAAACCTGTGATTGAAAGTGCAATTAGTACGTTTTTCATCGTTTATTCCTCAAAAATTTAAATACTGTTCGTTTTATAAAATTGGAGGGCTATTGATTAGCCTTTAAAATTTGCGAATTCTGATTCACTTAACTCGCCGTCAGCGTTACCGTCTAGCTGAGTAAATTGCTCAACAAGATTGGGATTTACTTTCGCTTCGCTCATGCTGATTGTGCCACTACCATCGGCATCGTATTTAGCGAAGTCGTCACCAGCTATCGCATTAACTGATGCCATTGATAGACCCGCTAGGGAAACTGCTACTAATAGATTTTTCATCATATTCTCCTTAAAATTTAGTCTTGGCGGAGAGTCCGAAGACTCACCGATACCAAACTTTCAAATTAGCCTTCAAAGTGCTCGTACTCTGACTCGCTTAGCTCGCCGTTACCGTCAACATCAAGTGTCTTGAATTGCTCAGCTAACTTAGGGTTAACCTGCGCCTCACTCATGCTGATCGTGCCGCTGCCATCTGTGTCGTACTTTTCGAAGTCATCCATCGCCATTGCCGATGCTGAAACTAATGTCATACCTGTAATTGAAAGTGCTGCTAGTAAATTTTTCATAATCTTCTCCTAAACGATTAAAGTGATGCGATAACTGGGCGAATTAACCTTCGTAGTTATCAAATTCTGCTTGGCTTAGTTGACCGTCTTGGTCAGCGTCTAGCTCGTTGAATTGAGCAAGAAGGCCTTCATCTGCTTTTGCTTCTTCAATAGAGATGTAACCGTCACCATTCATGTCTAATTTGTCGAAATCCGTGTTTGCGTGTGCACCTACTGATGCCAAAGTCATTACTGCTGCTGATACTGCGATTGCTAAATTTTTCATCGTGCTTTCCTCGTAAGATTAAAAACTAAATTCTGTGTTAAACATTTTGCTGTTAAAGCTAAAACTGATTTTGCATTTGTTTTTGCGTTTCGTTTTTCGCTTTCGAGATAACTATTCCAACTTTGATGCCAACATTGAAAAAATACCATTTATCAATGAGTTAAGTTAAATCACTTAAAAAGATTAAGGTTGGATTAAGGCTGGCTGTTGCTAAATGGCAACAGTTAAAAAAGCGAAAAATAAAAAGTCTTTATTTTTCTTAAAGTTAGATTGTCGCAGCTTTGCAACAGGTAAATTTTTGGGTAGAAAATTTTGCAAATCTCGCAACACCATTTGATTGAAATTTGTGCACCCTTTTTAAGGATTTAGCATCGTGAAAAAAATTTTTTCTCAGTCATTACAAAAACAGGCACTTATTGCCATGTTTATTGGTGTGCTTCCAATACTCACATTGACTTTGTGGTACGCCCAGGCACTGTCCAAAAACCAACAAAAAACACAGGATATTTATAATAAAAATCAAAAACTTATTCTTGAATACAATTTTGTGAAAGCAGATATCAGTGCGCTTGAAAAAGCACTGCAAAATAATCAGCTGCTGCAAAGTGAAACACTGCAAGAAAGCATCGAGCAGAAGTGGCAAAATACCAAAAAACGCATTCAATTATTAAAAATAAATCTACCCGACTCGCTGTTTGTTGCTAAATGGCGACAATTCGCGCCAGATGAAATCAATGCCACTTCAAAAGCTGAAGAGTTCCAACAATTGGTTAAGGTGCTTAATCAATTCGAGGAAAGCTTTCAACAAACACTTAATAAGCGCTTATCAGATCAAGAATCCCATTTCGTGCAGCTGCAAACATGGTTTATGTTTGGTCTCGTTATCTTGCTACCCACCCTTATCGTGATCAGCATCTTTTTGATCAACCGGATTTGTCAGCAACTTAATCAGGTAGAATCTGCGGTATCTGAGGTAGGTAAAGGTAATTTTGATAAGTCGGTTGAACTCTCTGGCAGTCATGAATTGCAGCAATTGGGTGACAGGCTAAATTGGTTAAGGCTCGAACTTAAGCGTATTCAACAACAAAAAGAAACCTTCTTGCGCCATGTTACTCATGAGCTTAAAACCCCTTTAGCATCGCTAAACGAAGGAAGCAGCTTATTAAATAGTGGATTGCTTGGAGCTGTTAATCCAAAACAACAACGTATTCTCATCATTATGGAAAACTCTGTTGCAAAGCTTGGCTCATTGATCGATGATTTGCTCAGCTATAGTGCAGCCAGTCACCCCGATAGCCTACATCACGACGCCGAAATGAATCTTATCCAAGAGGAAGTCTCTAAGCATCTTAGCGATAAGCTAGGAAAGACTGATGTGATAGTGAACTGGCAAAATCATGATGAGCTAAAAGTGCCTTATCTTCCGTGCAAATTAGTGTTAACTCAGTTAGTGAGCAATGCCATCGATCATGCTAAAAGCAATGTCACTATTTCAATTGAAGAGCGAAATGGTGATGTATTGCTGATAGTCCGTGACGATGGTGATGGCATCGACGTCAATGAGGCCGATTCATTATTCCAGCCGTTTGTTCGTGGTGAGAAAAATAAAAATAATAATGGTAGTGGCTTAGGTTTAGCCATTGTCTCTGAGTGTGTGAAGCAATTAAAAGGCGATGTGAAATGGCTATCAGTAGAATCTGGCGCCAGTATTCAAGTCGCCTTTCCAAAAAGGGATCCAAAATGAAATACATCGCATTAAGTATCACGCTATTTTTGCTCAGTGGTTGTGCCACAACAGAGCAAAAGGTCGAGCAAACAAAGCAGTTTATTGGCCCTGTAAAAACAGAAACCAGCGCTAAATTTGTGCCTTTAGCTGAGGTGATCAAAGCCTTAGTCAGCCAGTGCGCTAAAAAACATAACGTGACATTTAACGATTACTATAAAGGTGCGCTGCACTTACAAGGCTTTATTCACACCTATTGCGGTACAGACTCAACAACCAAGCAACTTAAAGCCATTGAAGAAGTAAAACTACAAGATTACTGGCCAGAAGATTACAACATTTGGTTTGAGTCGTTAGCTTGGCATACCCAAAGCCTTCGTGAGCAAAAAATCAGTAATTATTACTCTGACAATAAGGCGCAACAGCACCAAGAGCAATTGTTACAAACCCAAAAGCAGCTTGCCGAGCTGAAACAAAAGCTTGCCGACATAGAAAAACAACGTTTAGAAACCGATCTTTCTGAAAACCCATCACTTGAGGAGGATTCACTATGAGTCAAACACAACAGGGCGCAAAGTTACTTTTAGTGGATGACGATACATCTTTAACCGAGCTACTGGCCATGCGTTTAGAAAGCCACGGCTACGACGTTGAAGTAGCTCATCGCGGTACGCAAGCGTTAAATATCCTCAAGCAAATGCCTATCGACTTGGTCATCACCGACTTGAAAATGGCGCACATGAATGGCTTTGAACTTAATGAGCAAATAAAGAAGTATTATACCGGCATGCCCGTTGTGATGATGACCGCTCACGGTTCGATTCCTGACGCTGTTGACGCCATGCAGCAAGGCTTTGTGAGCTTTTTAACCAAACCCATTGACTCTCAGCAAATGCTCGATGTCATCAATGAGGCGCTTGCAGGAAAAGTAAGAACCGCACAAACTTCGGATCCAAATAACTTCCATGGGTTGTTATTCCAAAGTGCCGCAATGCGTCAATTGGTACAACAAATTCAAGCACTTGCCAGCAGTAACGCAAACATTCTCATCCAAGGCGAGAGCGGTACCGGTAAAGAAGTGACAGCAAAAGCAATCCATTTGGCCAGTAACCAAGCGCAGGGCCCATTTATTGCAATTAACTGTGGCGCAATGCCCGCTCACCTGTTGGAGTCTGAACTATTCGGCCATAAAAAAGGCGCGTTTACCGGCGCGGTGAGCGACAAAGAAGGCTTAGTACAAGCAGCAGATGGTGGCACCCTATTCCTCGACGAAATTGGTGATATGCCGCTTGATTTGCAAGTTAAGCTACTGCGTGTTTTACAAGAACGAACCGTTCGTCCTGTGGGCGGCCAAACCGAGCATAAGGTCAATGTTCGTTTTGTCTCTGCAAGCCACAAGAACATTCAAAGCGCCGTTGCCGAAAAGCAATTTCGTGAAGATTTATACTATCGCTTAAACGTGGTATCTGTTGAAATCCCAAGTCTAAGAGAGAGATTGGAAGATATTCCATTACTTGCATCACGCTTCTTAAGTGCACTTAGCGATGGCGAAAAGCAATTTAACCAACAAAGTATTACGCATTTGCTGAATTATCATTGGCCGGGTAACATCCGTCAGCTCCATAATATCGTAGAGCACTGTGTTGCTATTACTCCGGGTAAAATGATCACTGAAGATATCGTACAAAAAGCCCTGCCTAAGGATAAAGAGCAGAATGCGTTTACGGGGTTAAATGAAGCAAAACGCCAATTTGAGTATGACTACATCCAAAAAGTACTGGCGCTTTGCGAAGGGAATGTATCGGAAGCTGCAAAACTTGCGCAACGTAATCGCTCTGATTTTTACAAATTACTTAAAAAACATGAGATCCAATGCTAAACCTATTAGAGGGGTAAAATTAGTTTTAATTTCTGAAGCGCGTTGATTGGTCAAATTTACCACTGCAAAGTGTTTATAATACGGATTTGAACGAGCCACACCCGTGGCTCAGATTTTGCCCTGAGAATATGCGCTCCTCCTAGGAGCATAATAAAAACACTCGGATAGTTAAGGGTTGTCTGTATGAAAATGCGCAAAAAGCTCATTATTAGCTTTGTTCTCACTGTGATCATTCCTATTTTAGCGATTTCTGTGGTCAGCATTTCTCAGACCAAAAGTGACTCTCTCGATAAATTTCTTGATGCTTCCGGCAATGAGATACGGCAAGCCGAACAGTCTTTTGTACTGTTTTTTGAGCAGATGAAGAAAAATGCACGCTTCCTCGCCGAGTCTAAGGCCGTGCAGCAAGTAAGCCAAGATACCACTACTTATTTTGGTGCAGAGAAGCCCATGACCCCGCTACAAAACGGTCAAACAGAAGCCAATATTTTTGAGCTTTACCGCGCATTTGGGCAAACCCATGAAGAATTACTGTTTGTGTATCTTGGCACTGGTTCCGGTGGTTTTATTCAGTATCCTGCAGAGCCCCTTGGCGATTACGATCCAAGAAAACGCCCTTGGTATCAAAATGCTTCAAAAGATCCAAGCAAAGTTATCCTTACCGAGCCTTATCAAGGGGTAACGGGGCAAGCCATGGTCTCGGTTGCCACAGGTATAAAGCATGATGGCAAAGTGATTGGCGTGCAATCATTAGATGTAACACTCGCTACACTGACCGATATTGTTAGCAATATTCGTCTTGGGGAGTCTGGGTATTTAATCCTCCTTGATGCCGACGGCACTGTACTTGCCGATCCTAAAAATAAAAATAACAACTTTAAACACATTAAAGATCTCACTAGCCCACTCTACGAGGCTATACGAAGCGCCACAAACGAACCCTACCTTACCATTGAAACTGATAACAAAACCTATGACGCTAAGATTTATCGCTCCGACACTCTTGGCTGGCAATTTATCGCGGTGATTGATGAAGATGAAATCTTGGCTTCAGCTTACGATATGACGATTAGTATCACTATTATCGCGTTCATCATGGTAATTCTGTTTATTATCATTGCAATAACGCTTGCCAATAAGATAGTTGAACCTATTGAAATGGTGTCTGAAGGCTTAAAAGAGATAGCACAAGGTGAAGGCAATCTTTCTAAACGTTTAAAAGTCGTCACCCACGATGAAATTGGGGAACTGGCCGCGTGGTTTAATAAATTTTTGGACTCAATTAATTCGCTCGTAAAAGATATTCAAAGCAATGCCTCGACATTGAATGATGCCGCGTTAGGATCACAAAAAAGTATCAACGACATCCGTAATCAATGCCATACGCAGGCTGAAGACTCCGCCAGCGCGACTACGACTACCGAAACCGTGGAGCAGCTTGCCACCGAAATTAGTGAAAGCTGCAGTCATACTTTGGAGGATGTCGTCACTGCGGACGATCACGCTCAGCGTGGTAACAGCACAATAGAAAGTACCGTATCGCAGGTTGCGAGGCTTAATCATTCGTTGGCTGAGTCCGCCAACGCCATGAACCAACTCGAAAGTGAAAGCCAAGATATCACTAATATTTTAGGGGTGATCCGTTCTATCGCAGAGCAAACTAATCTTTTGGCATTAAATGCAGCGATTGAGGCTGCCCGTGCAGGTGAACAAGGTCGGGGCTTTGCAGTGGTTGCTGATGAGGTAAGAACGCTTGCGCAGCGCTCACATGACGCCACACAGGAAATAGAGCAAGTGTTAACTAACCTCATCGCACAAACGAGGACCGTATCGGCCCAAATGACGTCGAGCGTAGGCGAGTCTGAGACAGCTATCAAACAATCACAAAGCGCTCAGCAAGCGTTTACTGATATCGCTCAGGCAGTGTCAAGAATTAAAACTTCGGTTTCAAATATAGCGTCACAAGCCTCATTACAAGGAGAAAATGCAGGCCACACTAGACGTTTGATTGACTCGGTGGATGTTTCCGTACGACAAGTCGGAGAAGAAACGGCAGCATTAAACGCAGGTGCTGACCAATTAGTTAGCTTAGCCAAAGACTTAGAGCGTTTGGTTGGCCGCTTTGATATTGACTGAATAGAAAACTAATATCTTGTTTTTTGCAATTGTTACAAAATATCGTCTCAATTAGTTGTCCTTATAATAAGAACTAGATAGACTCGATGGATTGATTTATTACAGAAGAATAAAAATGAAGAAATTTAAATTTACATTAGTAGCAGCATCTTTGGTTGCGGTACTTGGTTGTCAAGAAGCGCCATCTCAAAACGCAACATCTGACGTTAAAGCAGAACAGTCCGCAGCCGTTGTGGCGCCAGTTGCAGAAAAGATCCCACACAAGACGACCATTCACGGTCAAGAACTTGTCGATAATTATCACTGGCTACGAGACGATACTAGAAGCAATGAAAAGGTGCTGTCACACTTAACCAAAGAAAATGCCTATACCGACAGCAAGCTCGTAAACACAGAGCAACTACAACAAACCTTATTTGAAGAAATAAAGAACAAAGTGGTTAAAGATGACCGCAGCGTGCCGGTACTAAACGGCAGTTATTATTATTTTAGTGCCACTGAGGGTGACAAAGAATACTTCACTTATTACCGCAGTGAACACAAAGATGGTAAAAATGCGGAAGCTATCTTTGATGCGAATATCCGCGCTGAAGGTCAAAACTACTACGGTGTCGGTGGTATTTCCGTTTCAACCAACGAAAATCTATTAGCTTTTGCTGAAGATACAGTAAGTCGTCGAATTTATACTATCCGAATCAAAGATTTAACAACAGGTAAGTTACTGGACGATACAATCGAAGGTGCGTCAGGCCCTATCGTTTGGGCGAACGATAACAAGACCATCTATTACATCAAAAAAGATCCGGTTACTTTGCTCGGTTATCAAGTATTCCGTCATACTCTAGGCACAGCGCAAAGCACAGATGAACTGATTTACGAAGAAAAAGATAACAGCTATTACACCTATATCTCAAAGAGTAAAGACAAGAGCAAAATATACATTCACCACTCCAGCACCGAGGCATCAGGTGTTTCTTTACTAGACGCAGATAATGCAGAAGCAACTCCTGAGCGCTTTATTCCAAGAGAAAGTGGTCATGAATATAGCATTGCTAAACTTGGCGACTGGTATTACATCCACACCAATAAAGATGCCGTAAACTTTAAGCTGATGCGCGTTAAAGCCAGTGATGCAAGTGATATTTCAAAATGGCAAACCGTTGTACCGCACAATGCCGATGCAAAACTAGATAGCTTTGAGCTATTTAATCAGCACCTTGTTTACGAAACGCGTGAAAATGGCCTTAGCCAAATCACCGTATTAAATTTAGATAATAACGAAAGCAAGCGTTTAACCTTTAACGACCCGGCTTACGCAGTGTATTTAACTGGTAATGCAAATTTAGACGCAGGCGCAGTAAGAATTGGTTATCAGAGTATGACGACCCCGGCTTCTGTGTATGATGTCGACCTTGCTAGTTTGGACAAAACACTATTAAAGCAAGACAAAGTATTGGGTGACTTTGCACCTGAAAACTACCAATCTGAACGTATTTTTGTCACCGCACGTGACGGCATAAAAGTACCAGTTTCAATTGTTTATCGTAAAGATAAGTTTAAGCAAGATGGTTCTAACCCGCTACTACAATACGGTTATGGTTCATACGGTTCTAATGTTGAGCCAACTTTCTCTATAAGCCGTTTAAGCCTTTTAGATCGTGGTTTTGTCTATGCTATTGCGCATATTCGTGGTTCAGAAACGCTTGGCCGTCCTTGGTATGATAACGGCAAAAAATTAAATAAAAAGAACACCTTTAACGACTTTGTTGATGTCACAAAAGCACTCGTTGAGCAAAAATATGGTGATGCTTCACGTATTTATGCCAGAGGTGGCAGCGCAGGTGGCCTATTAATGGGTGCAGTCATTAACCAAGCGCCGGAACTATACGATGGTGTACATGCAGCTGTACCATTTGTTGACGTGATCAATACCATGCTGGACGAAACGCTACCGCTGACCACAAATGAGTACGACGAATGGGGCAACCCAAATGAGAAGACGTATTTTGATTACATGCTGTCTTACTCACCTTACGATCAAGTTAAAGCCCAAGCATATCCAAACCTGCTTGTAACCACGGGTTTGCATGATTCTCAGGTGCAGTACTTCGAGCCTGCGAAATGGGTCGCTAAGCTACGCGAATACAAAACAGATGATAATCTACTGCTGCTAAAAACTGATATGGAAGCCGGCCACGGTGGTGCGTCTGGTCGCTTTAAGCGTATCCACGATGTCGCATTAAGTTATAGTTTCTTTATCGCACTCGCTGAAAATAAACTGTAGTCAACGGTCGGATCATACAAGGAGGCTTCTGCCTCCTTTGACTACCTCTTGCTAAACTATTCAACTAACTTTCTTTAGTACACATCTGCCCTAAAAAGATCTAAATAACCTGAGGTTTGGATAAGGAATGTTCCAACTCATTGTTGCTAAAGCACAACTTAGTTTTTTCCTTGTCTAGCCAGAGAGTTTTAGGGAAAACACCGCTTCCGCGTCCTGCTCTCGCTAAGGTACCTACATCCTGTAGGCAAGGCGAATTTACGCACCAATAGCTTGCTATTGGAAGTGAATTCAACGCAGTTAGCGCTAAAACTGGCTGCTAGAAAGGCATTAATTATCCGCAGCTCAGGTTAAATATACTTTAGCAGTGTCAATACCTAAGTGCTTCAATCAAGCAACAATGAAGCATATTAAATATTAGGCATTTATAGCCTAAGCTCTCCATAACACAAGTTTAGTACCCTCACCTAACAAACTCGCTATTTGTTGGCTATATTTAAAAAATGACTACTACGTACATAAGTGAAAAATGAATTTATTTCGCTTGGTTTTTATTTGCTGCTGTATTTTTCTGCCGCTCTTATCTAACGCCGTTCCCCATAAACCTGAATACTCAGCACCTATCAAGGTAACCATTTTGGTCGACGATGCTTATCCGCCTTATAGTTATCAAATTAACGGCGAGCTTTATGGCATCTATGTCGATATTGTAAAGCAAGCAGCGCGTTTGCTGAGTCATGAATATCAAGTTAACTTGCAAGCGGTACCATGGAAGCGAGGCGTTTCCTCAATGGCATCCGGCGAAGCAATGGCATTAATGCCACCTTATATTCATATCAAAAAACGCCCCTATATCTGGCCGTATTCCATTCCCCTTCAAGAAGAGGTGGTGGTTGCCTTTTGCAATCAAGGGATCACCTTAAAGCACTTGCCTCATGTAAAACCAGAAAGAGTACTTAATATTGGCATTAATGCCGGTTATATCATCTTAGATGAAAGCCTAATGGAAGCGCAAAAACAAGGACTTATTCAACTTTGGGAAAACAAAAGCACACGTTCAAATATCGAAAAGCTCGCACGTGGGCGCGTTGATTGTTACGTCAATGATCGGCTTTCCACTTTACTTGGTATTAATAAAATGTCGCAGATAACACCAAGTTTAAACACCAGTAATATTGTTGAAGATAAAATAGTAATGCGTCGCACTGCCCACATTGGGTACTTGAAAGGGTTTGAAGAAAAATATCCATTTAAACAAGATTTTATCCTGAAGATGGATGCAGCATTGAGGCAGGTAATAGACAACGCAGCAGCGGCAGACGAATGAATCTGCACGCATGATAAAACACCTTAAGCCACTGCTTTATAGAAATAAACAAAAAATAGAACAAAAAGGATGGATCATGATTAAATTAGTAAGAAATTCATTCACTGCGATCGCGCTTGGATTGATAAACATTTCAAACGCACAAGCTGATGACGTTGAGTTTAAGTTGCAAGAGGTTGCAAGGGGCCTTCATGTGCTATTTGGGCAAGGCGGTAATATTGCCATAAGTTCGGGCTCAGATGGCGTTTATATCGTCGATGATCAGTTCGCTAAACTCAGTGAACAAATTAAAGCAAAAATCAAAACAATCCAACCCAATGCACCTGAGTTTGTTATTAATACCCATCATCATGGCGACCATACAGGAGGCAACGAAAATTTCGCACAAGCGGGCAGCCATGTTATCGCGCATCACAATGTATACAAGCGGTTAGAACAAAAACATGGTGACGGTTCTGACTACTTGCCAACCTTGACATTTGGCAGTGATATGAAGCTCCACTTTAACCAAGAGCATGCTCACTTGTGGCATTATCATCACGCCCATACCGATGGCGATGCAGTGATCTTTTTTGACCGAGCAAATGCCGTACATATGGGCGATATCTATTTTAATTTAGGCAGCTTACCTTTTGTCGATGTCGACAGCGGCGGCTCCTTAAACGGGATAATTGCAGCAGTACAAGATGTGATAGAGAAAATAGGCGACAAGACCACCGTCATACCAGGCCATGGCCCTGTAACAGATAAACAAAATTTACAAGATTATCTGGCACTATTACAAAAAGCGAAAACGATTATGCTAGATGCAATGAAAAATAATACAAGCTTGGAAGAAGTTGTAGCCGCGCGTCCGCTACAAATACTTAATCTTAACTATGCTAATTGGCTACCAGAAGAGCGCGTTACCACGTTATTTTATCGCAGTTTGAAATCGCCCCCAGTAAAATAAACTGCTAACCTATTTTAAAAAAGGGGATGCCAGTAATGCACATCCCCTCCACCGAAAATACTTGGCTTAAAAACACTACTCCATCGTTGGTGCACTGGCATAAACAAGGTCGACTAAATTACTCATTGTTTTAGACTTTTGCATATATGCCTTCTCCATATAGGCAAGCTCTTGTAGCTCAAATAGTGTGGTCTCCACTAACGCTAACCATTTAGCCGTGGACTCTGGCACATCTGAGCCTTGCTTACTTGCTTTTTTTAACGCCTCATAATAAATATTAAGATCGTTATACTGACGTAAGTAATCCATATAATAATCCTTTGTCACCAACCGATATTCTATAAAGCTGAGCTTATCAAAAACTTCGCCTGAAAATTCTGTCGAACAAAAAAATTCACAACAAAAATTTAAATAAACACCATTATTCAATAACTTACATTTAAATAAAATCATTTTAGCAACATAAAAACAAAACAAGCTTGCAAATTTGGTACATGCGGTTACAATCCAAATTTTACAAAATAGAAACAGTAACGGCGTTAAAATTTAACTTTCGCATATCCGCGAGCCCGAGTGAAAAAGGATTAAGTGAGTGGGCAGAACCCGATTTAAGTGTACAGGTGATGATCTTCGAAGACTGCGCATGTCGGCTGATAAAACCACCCAGCAGATGGCTGACTTAGTAGGGATCCGGCGACAAACCTATGAAGAGTATGAAAAAGGTATTCGGAAATTTTCATTCGAGTACTTTTTAGAATGGAGTACATACTGTGGTATGGATGTTAATCCAATTACAGACTACTTTATGGACCTACGCACAAAGATGCAAGACGTAAAGCTCTGGCGAGAAAGCCCTTCTCCTGCAAAAAAGCGCAAAAACCAAAAAGGTCAGGAAGATTAGTGTGTTAACATCCACCTTTTAATACAACATCTTTAGTTTCACTTGTTTACAAAATAAGCAACAAGTTATTCTCATTTTTGACGTTTCGCGATAGAGTAGTGCTAACCAAAACACCGAAAATAATCCTGAAGGGAAATCAACATGCAGCTATTCAAAAATGTGACAGCAGGCATACTAACCTTTTGCTTTATCACGATAAAACAGCTTGTGAGTAAAATAAAACAAGGCACTCGCGTGCGCTTAGTAAATGGCGCTAGTCGAAACAAACAAAGCGCTGTAGCAACTCAGTGCCATCGCAACGGTAATACTATGGCGGAGTCACAACTGTACCGAATAGTGGGTGGTTCGGGTTTAGACCATTATAAAGATCCACGAGGAAAACAGATTAACAATACGGCAACGTTAAATCTTAGTGCACAAGAGCTGCATAAGGTTAGTGGTGGCTCTGGTGGGCATCACAATGATGATCCACGCGGAGTCGACAAAAACGGGGAATTAATCCGCAGCAAAACAGCTCCAGCATTGACTCAACATACTTTAAATGCCACACAGCTGGCGAAAATTGTAGGGGGAAGCACTGGTGCACTGATAAAGGATCCAAGAGCGGAGCAAAAACAATCTGGATCGGCAGAACTAATCTGCGGTAAAACAGCTCCAGCATTGACTCAACATACTTTAAATGCCACACAACTGGTAAAAATTGTAGGTGGGAGTACTGGCGCGCAAGTAAAAGATCCTAGAGCAGAGGGGGAAAATGTTGAAATGTATAACTCGTATCGCACTACGCCAACAGCTCTCACAACACAGGTTTAATGATGAATATCTCAAACTATTTTTTACTTTTTTTGGTCGTATTTTCAATTCTTCTATCATACGTTCACATTAAGTTTGTCGACCATATTCACTTTGCAATCATTGGAGTTTTGCTGCTTGTGACATTGCTCATTAAGTATCAAGAAAACATGAAGCATTTGGTTGCACTAATTTCGACAACTCTCCTTATTGAATATTACACATTCTCGACTTTTTCCGCGACTCTGGAAACAGGCGAACAACCATATCAGGTAAATAGCCTAATATATCTATCAGCTCTCATTCTAGATCTTATCGTTTTTTACATTCTTAAATACCGAGTTCGATTTTCGCTTCAATTTGTTAAACGTTTTCAACCAAAGAAATGGCAATACATTTACACCACTCATGCAGATATCCTTTTATATGGTGTCTACTTAGCTTTTATCGTGGTGGATTTACTTGTTTTAGGTGAGCACTTACTGAGAAATATGGATTATATCTTTGGCGTCTCAGAGGCAACGGCTAAGCCCTTCTGGAGCTGGAATTGGGTTTACAAAAGTTACCCCTACGCAAAAAGTATTCTACTTTCTTGTGTTGTAACTATCTTACTCGCCACCATTTTTGTAGAAAATCAACGGCCCGAACAGGAAGACGATGATGAAGATGACAGCGATGAGGTAATACATAAAACAGATCAACAACAAAAGCCGTAATGGCTTTTGTTGTTAGGTATCTAGTTATCATCTATTGCCAGCGTTAAGCCCAAACTCCTCGTTCAGCATTAGTTCACCTCTTATCTGTTTTCTTTAAGAATGTATATGGTTCACAAAGGAGATGACCAATGAACGAAGAAAAATCAGTCAAGGATGCCATTAACGCCTTTGATAAAAGTGCAGGCGTTAACTTAAAATTTTCAGGTGAAGTAAACCCTAAAGTCGCTGAAATATTTGGTAAAATGATTGAAGAAACGCGACGGTACAGAACCGCTTTAAAATCGGCGTCTAAACCAACAGGTGCTAAAGCAACAATAGGTTGGATCGCTAAAAACTTTACACAAAGTATTATTAGTCAATTAAGTGAAGAACAATCGCTTTCGTGTGCGAAAAAGGTGATATTAAATTATACATCTCCAATGAAGCTAGCTTCTCTTGGAGTGTAACAATGAAGTTATTATTATCAATTGTACTTTTTGCGCTATTACCCACCTCTAGCTATGCAGAAAGCTGGCCTAAACCACAATGCCAAGACGAACCATACTGGCTTGAATTTAGTACTGTGAAGCTCTGTATCCCCAAGCAAAACGTTACTCATCTCAATATTCTTCATTCAGAGTTACCCTCGTTCACCGTTACAACGGAGCATGGCGAACTCATTTTTCAGTTACAAACGGCTGAGAATATTACCGGTGGTCTACATAGCAAGTATGAACTTGATCTTGCGTCTTATTTTATCGCATTGAAAAACAAAGATAAGCCAGCCATTGATTACAATATTGCCTATCAAGTCCATGAGCTTCTATCACCTAACGACATTGCCATATTTAACACTGGAGACTGGCTGGCCGTATCGCTGACCAACAACACTCGTAGTTTTGATGAGCTTTTTATCTTTAACAAATCTAGCCAACACATACTGCATATTGGTGGGCAATTTGATAGTTTAGAAGCTAAAACACTATTAGCTCAGTTCCGTTTACCATGACTGAATGATATAAAAAACTATTAAAATATAATAATTAAAAAATAAACAAGGATTTACTATGCGATACCTTACAGCAATAGGGACTATTTTATTAGCTGCTTACTCTATCTATCTGAATACGGTAATCTCAGACTTAGAGCTTGAGCGAGATAATTTGGAGGAGCGTATCGCAGCTCTCTCCAGCAACATTAAGGCTTCCGACAATGTAAAGCCACACCTCGAAGAAGTAGCTATCAGCAAGCCAAAGCCTAATGGTAAGTTTGCAGATGAGAATAGCACTAACCAATATACTGAAATTAAAACACCTAAAGAAAGTGACGAAAGAACAATCACGCCTTCAAAAGATAAAGGGTTTAACGAGCAATCTGTAGACGAAACCTGGGCATTCGAATTTTCCGATCAAATTCATTATTTTTTCATGGAAAACGAAATCCTAAACAAGCTGCGCGTAACTAATATTGATTGCCGTGAAACGGCCTGTAGAGTGGATATATATATCAATAAAGACGAACCAATCGAAACCGCAGCGGCTGTTGGTGAAATATTTGGGAGTGATGAACGCTGGCAAGATCACCCCTTCTATTTTAATTCAACGCCCGAAGATGGGGTGATCCGAGTCGAGATCAACAGATACAAGTAGTTAAAGGCTCGATAAAAGCATCAGAAGTTAAAAGCTATCCACAACACCTATTCCGGATAGCAAAATACTAGCTGTAACATTATCATGGTGAACATACCTCTTGGCTTGGGTGGCCGTTTGGGATCAGGGGTCCATACTTCCCAAGGCCTTGTAATTTCTGGTTGAACTTTGCCCTCAGACCAGTCAAACTTTAAAGCCTCCTGAAATATTTGCTCTTCAATTTCTCTTTGCTGTTCAAGACTAAATTGTGTCCAAAAGCCTTTTGGTCGACCATTACTTTCATCAAAAGACTTAGTGATTGGATCCAACTCTCGATACAGCTCGTATTCCGGTGTATCGGGTAAAGGTTTATCTTGCTCCATGTGCCTAACAATCGACTCCCACTCCATAAAACATCGTACTGGGTTTGATGTATCACCAGAGGCATTTATTGTTAGTTTCGCATTCGGGTAAAGCTCGAAATCTTTATGTCTGATTTCAATAAACGCTTTCATAATACCTAGCGCTCCAAACTCATTTTTAATTCGGCATTCTATATTATCCCAGTCGAATGTTGGATTACCAAAACCATCAAATTCTTCAGCATTACTTATATCCCATGTAAAGCTCACCATTCCATTTACTCGATCGAAATAAGCTCCTTTATATTTTATTCGATCATAAAATAAACCTGTAAAATTTAGAACTAAAATAGAATACACTGGTATGACAACCAGCATACCCCAAAAAAATGATTCACCCTCGACCATAAGAATCAATAAGTTTAAAAATAGGTAGAGCCAAAATGCGACAGAAATCCAAGCAGGAAGAAGAAGCAGAATCAATCTTAAACTTTGAGGATTTGCTATGTACAAATATCTTTGCTTTGAATTAAAGTAGCTACTTTCATTTGGTTTATGAAACTTTCTATAAACTGCCAAACCATGCCTATTTTTACTTAGCCCACCTTTAAAGCTATGCTCACTATAAAACCGATTAAAGAAACTATTTTTCTGAAGTGTGTTCACTATTTTCCTCCCTGAAAAAGCTGTAGCAACCGTTATGGTAACCCTGTTAGAATCTGTATTAACGCGACTTTTATAAAGCTTTGCTTTTTATTGACCTGCTCTTGAGTCAGATCTGGTTTCCACTTTAACCAAGGCTTTACAATTTCCTCACGTTCAGGGCCGTAAGTGAAGTTAAAATCTGCAGCGTCTTCTTCATAAAGTCGTTTTAATCGACTCTGCTCTCCCAAACTAAACCCAGCCCAAAAAAGCTTTGGTCGATTGTTTTGCTTATCAAACTCCCTCGTCAAATCATCTTTGCTTCTATCAAGCTCATAAATAGGAATATCTGGTAATGGTTTAGTATTATCCATATGTCGGATAATCAACTCCCACCTTAAATGACAGTACATAGCTGAGTTTTGTATTCCCACAACATCCATACAAAGGTTTACCTTTGGGTATTTATCACGATCTTTGTGCACTAAACGGACAAAAAAACGTGGGACTCCCATATCGCCAATTTGCTCAAAAATTTCCGCTTCTATATCCAGCCATGGAAAACACTGATTGCCAAACTCATCCAGCTCGTCTGTGCCAACATCAAAACTAAAACTAACGGTTTGTTTAACTCTATCGAAGTAGGCATATTTATGCCCCAACATTCTCAAAAAGTATGGATAAATATTTAGAAAAAAAAGTGAAACAGCTACGTTGAAAACAAAGTGACCAGCAGAGAGCTCAATTATCTCTTCAAATGTAAAATCATCATAAAGAAAATAACCTACAGAATCCAAAAGCAAAAAAAACCATAATGTACAGCATAAACCAAGAGGTAAAAACATCAAAAAGCGTTTAAACCCTCCTTCATCTAACACCAAATGATATCGCCACCCATCCTTTTTTATATTTTGAAAAATCTTTCCGTCCGTTTCATCGTTAAGTAAGGCTACTCCCTTTTCTTTCGGCCCCATAAGGTACAGTATATTACACTCTTTAAAAAACCCATTATATCGTGTAGTTCTCATACTAATATCATCACCAGCTTTTGACCAATAAAAATGAGCAGGAAGCCCCCTAACTCATTGGTTGGAGACATACTTACCTACACTTTAAAAACACTAAAAAATCTTTGAATATTTATCGTAGGCGAATACAACATACTATAAAAGTCGATTGATGCATTTTTCATTTTATATTTCCATGTTGATGACCGGAGCGCAGACTAAATCAATCTAGGTTTGTATGAGGCTATATACGCTAGCGTTGCAAACGTCCCATAAAAGCATCAAAAGTTAAAAGCTATCCACAACACCTATTCCGGATAGCAAAATACTAGCTGTAACATTATCATGGTGAACATACCTCTTGGCTTGGGTGGCCGTTTGGGATCAGGGGTCCATACTTCCCACGGTTTTGTAATTTCTGGTTGAACTTTGCCCTCAGACCAGTCAAACTTTAAAGCCTCCTGAAATATTTGCTCTTCAATTTCTCTTTGCTGTTCAAGGCTGAATTGTGTCCAAAATCTATTCGGGCGTTTATTTTTTTCATCTAATTTGGCAGTCAAAGGGTCAAGTTCTCGAAATAGCTCAAACTCAGGTGAGTCAGGTAGTGGTTTACTTATATCCATGTACCTCACGATATATTCCCACATTAGATAATTATTAATGGGCATTGATGTATTATCCAAACCTAAAGGCAACGTCATCTTTGCATTTGGGAACGATTCTAAGTTATGATGACTTAACTCTAAAACACTTACCATAGAGCCTGCGGAGCCAACATTTTGCTTTTGTTTGCAAACAATATCCTCCCAATTAAAGCTTAAATTAGCACCTGAAGGAATATCTTTTTCACCATCAATTTTCCACGCAAAGCTTACCGTTTGTTCTACACGATTTAAATACACACCGTTTTTGGGTTTAAAAGACTTTAAATACCCTAACAAGTTAACAAAAAATATTGAATAAATTGGAAGAATTATTAACACTGGCCAATAGAAATCACCTCCAATAAATAAATAAGAAATAAGTTTCCCAAAAAGTGCAAACCACATCAACGCAGATACAAAGCAAGGGAGTGCAAAAATATAAAATGACCAATCTTGATGAGCATGAATGAAAATAAAACGATTTTTACTATCTTCTTCTTTCCTTTTCATGAACATTATATAAAAGGCCAAACCAAATCGCTCTCTAGATAGACATCCATAAAAGTTTTCAGCGTTAAAACATCGATTAAAATAGCATACCCTAGTTAGTACTTTCAATTTCGCCCCTAGCTTTCATATTCTTTATAATTAACAGGAATTTTAAATCCATCTCTTCTTATAAATGGCGTTAATTCAACATCCAAAATATCACCATCGAGGGTAAAGTTAAGAATGTCCTTGGAGTTTTACTCAGGATAGCAAAGTACTAGCTGTAACATTATCATGGTGAACATACCTCTTGGCTTGGGTGGCCGTTTGGGATCAGGGGTCCATACTTCCCAAGGCTTTGTAATCTCTGGTTGAACTTTGCCCTCAGACCAGTCAAATTTTAAAGCCTCTTGAAATATTTGCTCTTCAATTTCTCTTTGTTGTTCAAGACTAAATTGTGTCCAAAAGCCTTTTGGTCGACCATTACTTTCATCAAACGATTTCGTGATCGGATCCAACTCTCGATACAGCTCGTATTCCGGTGTATCTGGTAAAGGTTTATCTTGCTCCATGTGCCTAACAATCGACTCCCACTCCAAAAAACACCGTACAGGCTTCGACGTATCACCAGAGGCATTTATTGTTAGTTTCGCATTCGGGTAACGCTCTAAGTCTTTATGTCTGATTTCAATAAACGCTTTCATAATACCTAGCGCTCCAAACTAATTTTTAATTCGGCATTCTATATTATCCCAGTCGAATGTTGGATTACCAAAACCATCAAATTCTTCAGCATTACTTATATCCCATGTAAAGCTAACCATTCCATTTACTCGATCGAAATAAACTCCTTTATATTTTATTCGATCATAAAATAAACCTGTAAAATTTAGAACTAAAATAGAATACATTGGTATGACAACCAGTATACCCCAAAAAATGATTCACCCTCGACCATAAGAATCAATAAGTTTAAAAATAGGTAGAGCCAAAATGCGACAGAAATCCAAGCAGGAAGAAGAAGCAGAATCAATCTTAAACTTTGAGGATTTGCTATGTACAAATATCTTTGCTTTGAATTAAAGTAGCTACTTTCATTTGGTTTATGAAACTTTCTATAAATTGCCAAACCATGCCTATTTTTACTTAGCCCACCTTTAAAGCTATGCTCACTATAAAACCGATTAAAGAAACTATTTTTCTGAAGTGTGTTCACTATTTTCCTCCCTGAAAAAGCTGTAGCAACCGTTATGGTAACCTTGTTAGAACCTGTATTAACGCGACTTTTATAAAGCTTTGCTTTTTATTGACCTGCTCTTGAGTCAGATCTGGTTTCCATTTTAACCAAGGCTTTACAATTTCCTCACGTTCAGGGCCGTAAGTGAAGTTAAAATCTGCTGCGTCTTCTTCATAAAGTCGTTTTAATCGACTCTGCTCTCCCAAACTAAACCCAGCCCAAAAAAGCTTTGGTCGATTGTTTTGCTTATCAAACTCCCTCGTCAAATCATCTTTGCTTCTATCAAGCTCATAAATAGGAATATCTGGTAATGGTTTAGTATTATCCATATGTCGGATAATCAACTCCCACCTTAAATGACAGTACATAGCTGAGTTTTGTATTCCCACAACATCCATACAAAGGTTTACCTTTGGGTATTTATCACGATCTTTGTGCACTAAACGGACAAAAAAACGTGGGACTCCCATATCGCCAATTTGCTCAAAAATTTCCGCTTCTATATCCAGCCATGGAAAACACTGATTGCCAAACTCATCCAGCTCGTCTGTGCCAACATCAAAACTAAAACTAACGGTTTGTTTAACTCTATCGAAGTAGGCATATTTATGCCCCAACATTCTCAAAAAGTATGGATAAATATTCAGTAAAAAAAGCGAAATAACTAAGTTAAATAAAAATCGCCCAGAAAAAAGTTCAATTAACCCTTCATTAGTGATATCTTCCGAAAAAAAATACAACACAATATTAAATAACAAGAGAAACCATAGTCCACCGCATAAACCTAGAGGTAAAAACATCAAAAACCGTTTAAACCCCCCTTCATCTAACACTAAGTGAAATCGCCACATTTCCCGCTGGATCGTTTGAAAATCCTCTCCATCCGTTTCACTGTCAAATAAAGCCAACCCTTTTTTTCTCTCCCCCATAAAGTGCAATATATTGTACTCTTCGAAAAAACCATTATAACGTGTAGTTCTCATACTAATACCGAGCCACTTTTACATCGGCTTTGCTGTAAATAATTGCATGGCGATTAGTAGGATCTCATGCTTCAACCCTTTCCCTTCTCCTTTTTTACCATCTGGTTTCCAGTGTAGCCATGGCTCTTTCATCTCCGGCAGTGGCTCTTTCGGAAATTGTTCATTCAACTTCTTAATGGGTTCGTATACTTTATTTCCGATCTCAACTTGTTGTGCAAACGACATCTCGCTCCAATAGTTTGCAGGTCTACCTATCGCTTTATCGTGCTCCGCTGTAACTGGATCTAGATGCCTAAACCCCTCATATTCTGGCGACTCAGGGAGTGGTTTACTTTTATCCATAAAGCGACGGATATCTTCAAATAAAATTAGGCACTCTATCGGGCTACGAGGGTTCTCATCAACAATGGCAGTAATTTTGGCTTTGGGAAATTTCTGCCCATTTTTATGGCTAATGATTGGCGCATAGGTCATTGCACCATACTGATCTGTAGTTACACGTTGATAGCGTAAGTTTATCTCTGAGTAACCAAAGCAACAATGCCCAAACTCATCTCGCTCAGTACAATGAGGTATATCCAAAGTAAACGATACTTTTTGTTTTTCTCTATCAAAATAAACGCATTTTTCTCCAACGAAGGTCGACAAATAGGGCGTAAGATTGACTAACACTAAATTTATCACCATTAGTAGCGCTATTAGCTGAAAATGGTATGCTTGAAGCTCTCCCGAAAAGAGAGCAACGAGCATTGCACCTACAAATATAATCATAAATGTTAACGAGATAAGAAAAGGGCTTAATAATACCACTCTAACAATCGAGTTACCGCTAGCAAAACTTTTAAAACGATGTGGTTCATTAAATCGCTTATCATAAATGGTATCAATCATACCCGCTGTAAAGCTTACGCCTGCCCTTTTGTTGTAAGCTCCAAATGTATTTGCATTCAGGTAGCAGTTGTAATGAAAAGAATCAAGCATAACTCTCCTTGTATTTTTTGTTCCTTGAAGTTTTTAACTTCTACACTTTTTTGACTACCATCAGCTTAACTGATCTTGAGTCTGTTTTTACATTGGTTTTGCTGTAAATAATTGCATGGCGATTAGTAAGAACTCACGCTTCAAACCTTCACCCTCTCCTTTTTTACCATCTGGTTTCCAGTGCTTCCACGGCTCTTTCATCTCTGGCAGTGGCTTTTTAGGAAACTCCTCATTAAGCTCGTAGATTGGTTCATATATTTTATTCGCTATCTCTAACTGCTGTTCGAGTGACATCTCGCTCCAATAGCTCGCAGGTCTTCCTATCGCTTTATCATGCTCCGCTGTAACTGGGTCTAGATGCCTAAACCCTTCATATTCAGGCGACTCTGGGAGTGGTTTGCTTTTATCCATAAAGCGGCGGATATCTTCAAATAACATAAGGCACTCTATCGGCACTCTTCCATTTTCATTTACGATGGCGGTAATTTTGGCTTTTGGGAACTTCTGTCCATCTTTATGGCTGATTATTGGTGCGTATGTCATTGCACCATATTCATTGGTATAAACACGTTGATAGCGTAAGTTTATCTCTGAGTAATCAAAGCAACAATTCCCGAACTCATCTCGCTCTGTGCAATGGGGTATATCCAAAGTAAACGATACTTTTTGTTTTTCTCTGTCAAAATAAACACATTTTTCTTTTACAAAAGTTGACAGGTAGGGGGTAAGATTTACTAGCGCAAAATTAATAGGTATTAGCCAACCTATTGCTTCGAGCATGTGAAACCATTCCTGTTCGGTGAACACACCAACTATAATCGCTGTTAAAAATATCAACAATGCAGTTGTTGATAAAAGAAAAGGGCTTAATAATACCACTCTAACAATCGAATTACCGCTAGTGCAGCTTTTAAAACGATGCGGCTTATTAAATCTTTTACCACAGACACCAGTTATCATATCTGCTGTAAAGCAAACACCAGCTCTTTTTCTATAAAACCCAAAGGAGTTTATAGTCAAATAATAGTTGTAATGAAAAGAGTCAAGCATCATACTCCCCTTTAGTAGTTATTTCATTGTTAAACCTAAAGCTCAAAGCAAACCTCACCTTGTTGATATAACTTTCATCAACCGAGATAAAGTAGCTTGCCTTAGTCATTTTGTTATTTTTATCATAGGTTGATTTGTAATTATCTAGACCTGTGACTTTTTTTAAGTCTCCTTGTCTTAGTCGGTTATATGGATCACCTCCTAAGCCTGACAAAAAGCTCATTGATAATTCCAGCTCTGAAGTACCGCTAATAAAATCAGATGGGTAGACCTCAACAATATACTTTCCCACGCCTACCTTATTAATTTCCACCACAGGCTTTAAGATTATTTTCATAATATGCAAAAGGTATTTTTGGGGGTTGCTAAAGGCTTTTTCTTCTTTATCTTTGCTTTTTTGTAGTTCCTCAAGTTTAACATTAGCACTACTAAAAATACCGCGTTTACACCATCTTTCTATTTCTGAGTCAGTCCACATTGCGGATAAGATCGCAAATACTATCGAACCAATAAAAAGCATCCAACCAATAGGCCCCATTGCCACAAAATAAGCGCCCCAAAGAGCACTAGCGAGCCCCAAACCGGCTGACATTACCCCAGCTACAGCTGCATCTATATCACGCTTCTCATAAAGCTTTATTGAATCGCAAAATTGCACGTAAGCGGCGGCAACTCCTGCTGCTGCTCCTACAATTCTTAACGCAGTAATTTTAACATTTATATCCGATGTATTTGCGTAATTCTTTGTAATTGCTTGAGTGAATTTTGATTTATCGTAGTTTTCCAACACCGTTCCTACAGCGACTAACCCTCCTACGACTAGAGAAAAATGCTTAGCGCCTTGATAGTCAATTCCACCCTTTTCCTCCGCAAACTCTTTCTCATAGTCCATATAGGTTTTAATGACTGTGATCCCCGTGAGCAAAGCAAGTGGAATAGAGGCAAAGCGTTTTCCCTCAAATTCGGTTACTTGACGTGGTGTATAGTTAATTGTTTTGAGACCTCGTTCCGCTCTTATAATGTTCTCTTCATAAATCTCTTCCCTAGAAAAGTTGGATGCGAGTCTGGTGAGTACTTTACCTCCTACACTCGTGTGATCTTTAAAGGTTCCTTCAATATCAATTACTTCATCTAGCATATTTTCAATTTCAGCTCTCACCACACTTGCAGGCAAGGTTTTAAACGTCTTGTAGCCTTCAAGTTCATTGCGAAGTCGCGTAGCTATCGTTGCAATATGGTTACCATGAATAGGCTTTCCCGCCTTTCTTGCTGCCAAAGCCTTTGTTAAAGCGTGCTCAGATTTAGCATGTTGTTCACCGGCCTCTGGTATCACTGTTCGTTCTTGTTTTTTCGCTTTATCTATATCTCTTTGTTGTATTTTAAAGGCTTCAAACAAGGGGTGCTTGGTCAATGGTGCTGTGATGACTACGCGATTGGCTGGTACATTATTAAAATCGTGCAATTCAATATCACTAAAAGTACTTAAGCTAGCACTTTTTGCGATGGCTCCTACCTTATGATAGAAACCTATATACTGATTGGCATCTGCAAGCGTCCTATTTGCGAAGCTTTGTTGCCAGTATATGAGGTTTTCACTTAGCCCTTTCTCAACTACTTGGAGAAATCTAAGCTCAAGAAATAAAAAGGGATACTCGTTTTTATCTATGTCTTTTTCAAACGCTGCTTGCGTAAGTTTCTCAGGGTTATAAGCACCAAACTCGCTTCGAATATTATCAACGATGTAATTTTCTGATTTTAAATCCTCGCCATACAAATCTTCTTGTGGCGTAAATTGAATGCATAACCATGAGTTATCGTCCGCGTGAAGCTCCGAAGTGAAATCTTTATAACCTTCGTGAATTTTTTTAAGCTTTTCAGCAATAAACTTGCGGACTTGATGGTCAACCAATGCGGGAAAGTAAATAGGGAATGTTTTTTCAGAAATATTTAAGCTATTTAAGTGCCCGTATGCGCATTCAAATGCATTTCGATAAGCAAGCGGAGACAAAAGGCTCAAGTCCCAGTAGGCGGCGGTGAAGCTGGTGGGTGGCGCTATCTGATTATTTCGACAGGTATCCGCCAGATTAATCTCTTTTTGTTCACCGTATTTACCCTCAAAAAAATGAAGAAGCTCCTCTCTAAAGCGTAAAAATTGCTTAATTTTAGTGATGAGGTTCGGTAGTTCTTTCGGCGTGTGGACTAAATGCTTTTGCAGCTTTTCAAGACTTAGGCTCTCGCCTATCTTTCGTGTTGCTTCTGATTGTTTATCATTCTTCGTATATACTAAGTTATGTCTAGTTTCTGGTCCATCGAACCCCCGCACTTGATAAGTTTCCATCTTAGATTCAAAAAGCTCAGGGTTTGCAAACATGGTTGAGGCAAGGAGTGCGGAATCGTAGAAGTCTTGGGAAGCTAGGTGGTTTTGATGCTGCACAAACGCCAGATATAAGACATCACCCTCGAGTTTTAAATTTTGTACAATCCCCAAAACGTCATGCAAATAGATACAGGGTTCGCCGTCTTCGTTGGCTTTTAGGTTTTCAATACTGTCCCAATTGGGGGCTGATGAAAAATCGATGGTTTGCATCCGCTCGCTACGATAGGTCGAGGCTTTACCTTCGTCTGGGCATTTTGACGTCATCGGCTTTTTATCAAAGCGGCTGTCATCAGGTTTCATATCTCCAAGCGCGCTGATGTAATCCCACGACCATTGCACGCGCGAAAAGGCAACTTGATAAGTCATGGTTTCGACAGAAGTTGCGTCTGAGAAGAGGCCTTTTGCGCGAATTGGTAGCGTGAGTCTTGGCATGTGCGTGCCGTTGTTGGGCCTGAAGCTTTGACCGTGATATTCGCGAAGGTCAACTTCACTGAGCATGCCACCTGAAATGGCAGCTATTTCTCGCCACAAATAACCATTAACAAAAAAGTAGTAGTAACCAACCGGCTCATCTTCTTGAAATTCTTTTTGATCTTTAAACATGGGCACGTATTCTGGTGCCTTTGCTTTATTAATATCAAGCGACGCTTCTGAGAATACACGTAACTCTACCGTCTCTACAAAAGGAATTTGGTCATCCGGTTTTGGTGATGACGCTCGTTGAACTTCAGCAAAACCAAGTGGCACTGTACAATCTTTGCCATTTAATCCTTGAAGTTGCAATTCCAGCGTACAAGGTGCTTGCTCGTCGTTGAGTTCCGTATTAAAAATATGTGCGCCCATGCTTTATTGCCCTCCCTGTTCTAGTTTTTTTTGTTGTTTGTTTGCGCCTTGCTTTGTCACGAAATTTCCCTGTGAGATAAGACTACGGCTACTTTGATTATTTAAACCAAATGCACTTTGGATTGGATCTTGTTCAGTACCCGTTGCATCTCTTTTCGCCACTGACAGTGAGCTAGGGGTCGCACCACCAGGTTGATTCAAGGGAGAAGGTGGCGTATTTTTGCTGTTAGAGATCATAAGATCTCCTTGGCGCACGGCGGGTTTTCCTTCGATATACACATCAAAAGAGCTGGTAATAAACTCTGCTTTGCCTTTGATTGTACCGCTGGCAATGCCTTTCTTTTTACCGGGTTGGTCACCTGTGCTTTTTGAAAAGTTACTTTTTATATTGGCTGCAGGGTTACCATTAATTTTTACTGAGCTTGCGGTGCTCGCTGCATCACCCGACTTAGCGAGATTGCTATAAGGAATTGGCACGACAACTTTACCAATTTTAGTCCAGCACACATCTATGGTATTTAGCATGCCACCACTGTCTTTATGGACTGCAGTGCGACCATTAATTAATACGTTTTGGCCGCTTACGATACCGACTTGTTGTGCTTCGCTATCTACATCTTTTTCAATTTGTTCCTCAGTGCCAGCTTGCCATCCTATTTTGCGCTCAACCAAATCTAAAAATGCCCGAGGGTTGTCAATGGGCATGTGCATATCCATGCCAGTTTCTGGCTCTTGATGAGGTAAAATTGGCTCGTTTTTTTCGTCGTTCCACTTGGGCGGTGGGACAATATAGTCACTGACAAACTCGGTTATCATTTCACCCAGCATCATATCGCCATATTTAGCGCGCGCAATCTCATCTATAAATGCGTTTTCACCGCTGGCTTTGTCAGGAAATACGGCTATCCCATTTACACAGCCAATGGCACCATTATTTTTCGCTGCGATAGTAAGCTTTAACAATGCAGGATTATTATGTCGCCACGACACGCTCCCACCTACTCGAAGCGTTGCCGACATTGCATCTTGATCGTACTGAATCGAATCAGGCTCTTTACCTTTTACTGCCGCGATAAAGCTCATAACACACTCCTTGTTAGTCTCTATTTGTTTCCTGATGTAGCACACAAAATCGTTGCCTTAATCAAGAATGAATCAAAAGCCTAAACGTACAAAAATTAACGTAAGATTAAAGTTGGTAATGTTTTAAAAGATGATGTAGTAAGTCCTTCTATTCGATTAGGCAGGCAAACACATACTTAACTTAAATTCGTCCATTCCAATCAAAGTTACACTAATAAATCCGCTCAAAATTCATTTTCGCTCGTTTTTTAAACAAAAAAGTTGCAAACTTCATTGGACAGCGCCGTCAGAACGCTATACTATATGCAGGCTTTAGATACTTAGAGCACTTACTACTGCTGCACTGTTTTTTCTTGATACTCTTTTTTTTAAAAAGTCGTTTATAGATATACCAATGCGTTACTAGCTAAGTTTTATCTATCGCTTTATCGGTGATTTTCACCACATATTTAATTTTTTGAAAAAGGTTTCAATTATGTCTAACACAGTAAACGGCACAGTTAAGTGGTTCAACGAAGAGAAAGGTTTTGGTTTCATCACTCAAGAAAACGGCGGTAAAGACGTATTCGTACATTTCCGTGCTATCGTTTCTGACGGTTTCAAAACTTTAACTGAAGGCCAATCAGTGTCTTTCACAGTTGAAGAAGGCCAGAAAGGTCCTCAAGCAAGCAACGTAGTAGTTAACTAATACGTATTGCTCAGAGCTAGTGCCTGCACTAGCTCTACGAACTCCCCCATTCCTCACTTAGCCTTTCGGCAACATATCTGACAGTAACAACGCAATCCCCAAAAATGACATAAAACCCGCTATATCTGTAATTGTCGTAAGTACAATTGATGAAGATTGCGCAGGGTCGAGTCCAAATTTTTTCAATGCTATTGGTACAATGGCACCTGAGCTTCCCGCAATGACAAGAGACGATATCATCGCCAGCGCAATAACAAGTGCAAGGCCGAGTGATTGACTCCACAAATATACGCCAATGCCACAAGTAACCGCTATTGCTATGCCATTTAACAGCCCAACCATCATTTCTTTTAGCATCACCTGATACCAGTGTCGCGTTGAAATTTCTCGTAGTGTTAAGCCTCGCATCGTTACAGCCAAAGCTTGAGCCCCTGCGTTACCCGACTGCCCAGCCGCTACTGGCAGCAAAATAGCTAAAGCGGTAACTTGAGCAATCAATCCCTCAAATGCCCCCACTACGGCAGCGGCTGCAAATGCGGTTAACAAGTTAATTTGTAACCACGGAAGCCGTTTCTTTACTGCAAACCAACTACTTGATAGGGCTTTTTCGTCTTTACTTGCACCTACCATGGTCTGCATATCACTCGCTAAATCTTCTTTGGTTGACTGATAGGCATCAAAAAATCGGATCTGCCCAACTAGCTGTTGCTGCGCATCAAGTACTGGAATTGCTCGCACTTTGTGCCCTTCAAACGCTTCCACGACCTGATCTTTATGATCCATCACATTTAGCGTGACTCGGATCGGTGTCGCAACCTGCATTAGCGTTTTACTTGAGGAGCTTCCCACTAAAACATTGAGTGTTGTCTCACCCACTAAATCCTGCTGCTCGTTTAATACGTAGATGACGTCTGGCACTTTACCGTCTAATCGCTTCAGCTGCGCGAGCACTTCACGTAGTGTTGTATCTGAGTAAAACGCTTGCACCTTTTTGTTCATCATTCTCGCAGCGGTATTTTCAGGAAAAACCAGCAACTCGCTAAGTTCATTCGCTATGGTTGAATGCTGCTCCTTTAATTTAGCAAGTAGTACCTGCTGCGCCTCCTGCGACTGTTTATTCAAAAGCCCGACCGCAATATGGCTATCTAGGCTCGCGATAAATTGTGCTTGATATTCCACAGGGAATTGCTGGAAAATTTGTTCAGCGGCTCCCGGCGGCAAATATTTCCATAAACGATAAATGATATGTTGTGCCTGCTGTTGTAATAATTCAGCGGCTTCGTCTGGAGGTAAAGTGCCGAGGAGCTGCGCACTTTTGAGCGGAAACTTACTTAAAAACTCATCACTGAGCTGCTCTACCGCTGAATCTAATGTATCTTTTGCTACGCTCATCGCTTATTTCCCCTGACCTTAACTGGCACCAATGTATCTAACATGCTGGCAAACGAACTGGTGTAGGCATCTAACAAATCTAAAGATTCGCTTGGCTTGTCTTGTGTTTCATCCATTCTGACAAGTGCACTTCTCACCCTGTGATGTGGCAATACCCCAATAAAATCACCACTTCGATTAGCAACCGCAACCTGATCTTGTTGTGCCCAAACGGGCGATTTCAATGCACTATGCAACTCGGTATAACCACTTAGAGAAACAACGTGAGTATCCATTAAATCTGCAATTTTCTGTTGCGGCGCTTTGCGAAGCAAATGAGTTAGTGATAGCTGACCCACCACATGGCGATGCTGATTTACCACATAAACTAGCGTAAACCCGATATAGTCACGTTTTTTTAAGCGCAGCAGTGACTCCTCAACTGTCATTGTTTCTTCAAGAATTAATACGTCCGTTTCAACCCATGCTCCCACAGTATAATCAGGGTAGCTAATCAACATCTTACAGAGTGTTTGTCGTCTTACTGAGATGAGGTTAAGAAAACGGGCAAGTTCTTCATCCTGTAAATGCCTAAAGATAGCAGCAATATCAGCCAACTTCATTTTGCCAAGCCATCTCGCAATATCCACATCCGTTTGCGTTATCAGAATTTCCGCTGCACTGCGGGGCTGCATGACTTTAAGCACGTTTAACGCAACTTCATTTGATAACGTTTTTAGTAACTTGGCAGCGACATCTGGCGTTTGCAAAGAAAGTAAGCGCGCGGCGCCTGCCGGCTCCTCTTGTAAAAAGTGTTGCGCAATTTTGAGGTTTAACGCTGACATAGAGCCTCCCTACTGCTTACTTGAATGGCTGTGTGTCGCGGTAATATGTGCCGAGTCCTGCAAAAATTGCCTTGCCGGTATTAGGGTTCTCCCTTTTTGGGTTTCAATCACTAGCATCGTTGCTGTGATTTCGGTGAGCGTACCTGAAACGCCTGCAATTTCAATTTGATCGTTAATTCGACAGTGACGCAGCGCTTGTTTTGCCGCAACGGTATTTGCGATTAGCTCTCGACTCCCAAGACCAAAGGCCAACGCAACTCCTGCACACAATACGCCTGTCAGCACCACCACCATATTGGTCACGAATTGAATATTGATCCCTAATTGCTCAATACCTATTACCGTTGCGGTAAATAGAATCGCGAGCTTGGCTATGTTACCCGCGACTTCAACTCGCGCAAACCCAACGGACTGCGCTCCGGCTCTTGCCATAGCACTGGCCAAATTGCCAAGCAGATAACCACCAACAATAATAAATATCCCAGCGAGTAGATTTGGTAAATAACTGAGTAGCGAGGAGATCCAATCACTGAAGAAGTTTAAGCCAAGGCTGGATGTGGCCGCTGCGATAAAAAACATCATCGTGACCCAAAACACGGTTTTCCCTATTAATCGAGCGTGTTTTAGATTTAGCTGAAGCGTTTGTTCGGTTTGCACTCGTTGACTTAAACCCGCCAATGCACGATTGCAAAGCTTAAATAACGAAATAGTCAGCTTGCTCAATAGCCAGGCCACTATCCAACCGACAAACAGCATGAGTGCCGCACCCAATAGTTGCGGCGTATGAGTCACAAGTTGATTGATTAATTGCTCGTAACTGGCAGATAAGGCGTGTTGCCAATTATCAAAGGTACCCTCGGTGGCCATGTAAACTCCTGAATTCGCTAAAACAGCTTACTTTTAAATCAATACATTCATTGTTATCACAGCGTTAGCCGTTGTCCAGAGAATTCCCCTAAGTCCTAAATATTTAAACTACTAACAATACGTTTGGGAACATTTTTGAGAGAATGGAAGCAATTAAGGCGCAAAAACAAGTACCGTCTTTGCGCCCTAGTTGTTTCTTTACATTGGGTGATATAGCTACCTAAAGCGGATGGTTTCTCGCTCACCCATTTCTTCCGGTTCCACATTTTTGCCCACGGCTAGTTTTAATAAGCCGCTCAAGTCAGGGCTAACATGCCAAATTTCAGCATCGTCCAGTTCAAAACGGAGCATGATAAGCTCTGGGTCATCTTTACCCTTTTCAAACCAACTCTCTGCCTGCCTTGACCAATGGGCATCAAGTACGTCTTGTCTTGTTTCTTCGATTAAGTGTCCGCGAATACAAGCGAATACATTATGCCCTTTACTGGAAAATTGTGCGGTTGCTTTGCCACACTTAGCAATACGATTTGTTTTGCTGGTAAAAAACCAAAACTCGCCGTTGGCGTCTTTATCCAACTGTGCTCGCATTGGCTCATGGTGATTATTGTCATCACTCAAACCAATCATCACATTGGGGCTGCTGTCTAGCGCTTCCCAAAAAGTTTTCTTTATGTCTGACATTATCTTCTCCTTATTTATATCAATTAGCGTCTGCTTGAAACGGCACAAACCCACTCTTTCGATTAATTGATAGTATCTTGTTGCAGAGCCTCAATAATTGCTTCATTAAAAGCATCAAGATCATTTGGATTGCGACTTGTGATCAAGTTGTCGTCTACCGCAACTTTAAGGTCAATCCAGTCTGCACCTGCATTTTTAAGATCGGTTTTGATACTTGGGAAAGAGGTAAGCGTTTTTCCCTCTACCAACTGGGCTTCGATTAACAGCCAAGGGCCGTGGCATATCGCCGCAATTGGACGCTTATTTCCAAACTGTGAAAAGGCCTGTATAAATTTAACCGCAGATTTTTCCTGCCTTAGTCTGTCAGGGTTGAATAACCCGCCCGGTAAAACGAGCCCCGCATATTTACTGGGTATGGCTTCATCCAAGGTTAAATCAACGGCGACTTTCTCACCCCAATTGTCTTCATCCCAAGCGGTAATATCTCCCTTTTTTAATGAAATGATATCAACATTAAATCCAGCGCTTTCAAGCGCCTGCTTAGGTTTAATTAGCTCACTTTGTTCGAACCCGTCAGTGGCTAAGATCGCGACTGAAATATTGTCTGACTCCGTCATCATTCTCTCCTTCAATACGTTGCTGGTGTAGAGGTAGATGCGGATACTTATGCAGAATCAATACCATCATATAACCTTATGAAATATATAAATATTAAAGATTAGTGTATTGATTGGATGTAATCTTTACAGAACAGAGGAATGTAAATCTGGACTAGGTTAGCCCTAGTCCATCTTTATTATAATGAAGAGATAGAGGCTGAGTTTGTGCCAAACTCAAACACGTTCAATTTCCCGCATTGAGCAAAGTGATTATTGCTCGTGTATGGCGTGTCTTGTTGGTTAATATCCCCTTCCCAGCCTTGACCATTTTTAACGAATGCTTTTACTTCAAACCAACCGTTGAATGTTTTGCTACAGTCCATTTCTACTTCCAGCAACCAGTAATGTGCTCCCCATTGATTGAGTGACATGACGCCAAAACCATCGCTATCGTAACGCTTTTCCGCGCCCCAGCTAGCAGGCCACATATTGGTTGTCCAATCCAGAGGACTCCCTTGGGCATCACTAGACTGCCCTGCTTCAGCCGCTAGCCAATCCAGCCTGTTATCAGCCACTTTCCAAGACGCAGTTGTCATGTTTCGCATGTTCAAATGTTTGACAGGTAAAGAGCAAAGCGTAGGGTCGGCGCTACAATCAACCCCGCGCTGCAATGCTGCGGCATGATCAAGGCCACCTCGGACGAACATATCCTGACCAGATTGCGTTTCTGCTTTAATAAAGACTAATGTGCGTTGCCAATCACCAATCTCTGGTGGTGTTGCCAGTTTACTTTGATGATGAATGGCTAAGGCATCCATAGCAGCTAAATTAATTTGTGCGTAACCATTGGTATCAACTTCGATGCTTCTACCCGCGCAGTCTCCTTGGCCGATACCTCCACTTAGCACATCACAATAGGTGCCCGCTGCAAGCCCCGTTTGCAGGCTTTGAACCATACTAGAAGATTCTCGGTTAATAGCGACAAAGCCTAAATCACCTCGGGAAAATGCAATTTGGTTATTACCATTGTCCCACCAATTTGCCACCGTCCAATTGCCATTAGTATGATTTCTAAACTGCATCGCACCTGCAATCATTGGGCGACGATGCTCACACTGCCATAGTTGACTAGTACAGTTGAGGTTAGCGTTTTGATGAACAGGCACCGAAGGGCCGCCAGCATCGGTGTCGCCATTAAACTCGTAACTCGACATCACTTTAGGATAACCATAAGGATATGCCAGCATAAATACATTTGCTAAATCATACAGTTTATCATCATGAAAGGTAACGATAGAGCCTGCACCACCGTGCCCGCGTTGGTTGTCATGATTGTCTGTAAATACCACGGCTTTATAACTTGGCATCATACCCCAAGCTTCGCCAAAGCTTTTTAACCAAGCCAACTTGCCTTGCTTAAATGTCTCACTCAGTTTAATGCTGTATTTAAACTCGGTGACTAAGCCATTTTGATGATATTCAGAAGCAGAAACCGCCTCACCTCCTTGATCAATCACCTCTTGGAAAACGACCGCTGGTTGATTTAACTTGGCTAACACATCGCCAATATCACTTGCAGGCATGTGCTTGCTTGCATCTAACCTAAACCCTGCCACGCCCAGAGACTGTAAATCGTTTAAAAAGCCCGCTAGGATATTTTGTACGTAGCTCGCATCAGTGTCTAAATCATGAAGCCCTACGAGTTCGCAGTGCTGTACTCGCCATGCATTATTACCGTAGTCTTCAGGGTTTATTGCACAGGTGCTATGAAAATCTTGTGGACTATAGATAGGATATTGTTTGTTGCCAAAAGCGTTACCCGCAACTCCGATGCCGCTGCCATGGGCCATGTGGTTTATAACGGCATCAACATAGATGTCTACTCCGGCAGATTTACACCTTGCGACCATATCGGCAAATTCGGCTCGACTACCACTACGACTCGCTATCTCATAACTGACTGGCTGATAACGAGTCCACCATTGATCACCTGTGATATGCTCATTGGGTGGCGATACTTGCACAGCCGCGTAGCCTTTTGGCCCCAAAAATGTTTCACACTCCGTCGCAACATCTGCCCAAGACCACTCGAATAAATGAACGAATGTTGTTGGGTCGCCTTCAGCTGCATGTGCAGGTGTAACGCAACTGGATGTTAACAACACACCCGCTGCAATTTGGTTTAGTTTTATATTTTTCATTATTGCGCCTCTTATTCACACAAGATTAACAATATAGAATTCCTAGCTAAACAATCTACTGAATACGTATGCATTAGTTTTACTAACAAGTAGCCTTACTAAGAAATAGCATAAACACCGAGTAGTATTTTAGCTTCAGCAATGAATGAACTCCTCTAGCAACTGAATCCTTGCTCGCGATATGCGAGAACATGAAAATTGCAATTAACAAAGCAACAACAATTAAATAATTACATAAATAAGCGCTTTAAAATACAAAAAAACAACATTAAATAGTGTTTTTTTCTTATTTTTTATTTTGATAGACATAAAGCTATTGTTACAAATAAAACAAGAATTTCCCTAAGTTTCTGTTTTAGGTTACGAATTTTTATAAGAGTCATTCCAAGCTTCAAAACATCAACTACACTCAAATGACATCTTTGTATAAAAAGCCCACAGAGATGTCATCCGAAGCAGTTCTATAAATGTTATCAACCTAGTAACTGAACCACTCAGGGGTCATTATGATTACACAGCGCTCACTTTTAAGCCGTGTTCGTAAGATTGTCTCTAGCAGCTGCATAGCTGGCAGTATATTTTTCGCCTTAACCTCATCCGCATTTGCACTCGAAAATTGGCAAAAAGTCGAAAGGCTCACACCAACTGACGAAACTACCAATGCAGATGAATTAGTCTTTAAAGTCACCTTTGTTAACGCACATACCGTTGCGCCAACCGCCAGTGACTTTACGATTCTGGGCGATGAAAAAGACACCAATAACGACACAACTATTGATACAGGTAGTAAAACAACCGCATCAATCACACAAGTCACCGTCGACTCAGGTAACAGCTCAATTTACCATGTTACGCTCTCTGGAGGTGACCTTGCCAGCTACAACGGCGTCGTTGCGTTATTGCCTGCGAGTAACTCGATAAGACCTGAAGTGTTCGAAGCCTACTACGTTAGTAACGGCACTGAGCTACCAGCCTCTGATAAACTCATTGTATTTGATTACGCAGATCAGACCAGCGAGCTGGGCAATGGCTACTTTGGAGCAACTGCTGCAGAAGCAAGAACCACAGCAGATGCCTTATGCAAAAGTAAATTTCTACGCAAGCATAACCGTCTAAACAATATTATTGATAGTTCTGCTTCAACAGCAGTAAGTAATGGACCGGTTAGAGCACATGCTGTAATTTCATTCTCTGCATCCGATGACATCGCCAGCCTTGACACTAATTACAGTCTACCTAGTGTTAATGTTTTTAATAGCGGAGGCACTAAGCTTGCTGACGCCAATTGGGATGACTTTGTCAACGGCACACTTAGCGCCCTTAATAGTAATGCGTCCGACATGCTAGAAAATTCGGGCAACGTTAAGTATTTTTGGAGTTTCTCCGATTCGGGAGGCACTTTTAACGCTGCGAATAACTGTTCGGGCGGAACCTCACCTTCTAATACTGTCAAAGGTGTTGCCAACCAAAACGGCAGTTGGTATACCTTAATAGGCAGTGTGCCCTGTAACAACGCACTGAATTTAATTTGTGTCGCATGGCATGAATCAGCCTATTTAGATGCCAATATTTCCAATACCGCACCTACAATTAGTAACTTACCAGCAAGCTTTACTGTGACAGAAGATGTCGCAACTACGGTTGATCTATCAGCGGTCGTCTTAGCTGATAACGAAGATGACAACTTAACGGTTACCTTGGCTCTGGACAGTGGCACCATCGCAAGCACCGATGGCAATGGCACAGTGAGCAGCGTCACAGTGGCGGGAAGTGGCACTGCAAGTATGACATTAAGTGGGTCAGCGGCTGCGCTTAATACCTATCTCGATGTGACGACTAAGCTAAATATCACCACGGAAACCGACAACACAGCGGCAATGACGCTCACGGTTACGCCGAATGATGGTACCGTTGATGGTGATGCAGCAACCAGCACCGTGAACGTCACGGCAGTCAACGATAAGCCAACCTTTACTTCCACAGCGGTCACTGCATCAACTGAGGATTCAGTGTACAAATATTCAATAGCCACCAGCGACCCTGACAAAGATGATATCACCGTTTCTGTCTCGGCTAGCACCCCGCTTCCAAGTTGGCTAAGCTTAAATACAAGCACAGAAGCAACGGTGTCTACACTTGCAGGTCAAAGCTCTGGTTATGCCGATGGAACTGGGACTGCCGCCTCATTTAAATCTCCTTATGACGTTGCAACCGACAGTAACAACAATGTGTATGTTGCCGATTACAGTAACCATGTGATCCGTAAAATTACACCTGAGGGCGTTGTCACTACACTAGCAGGTTCTGGAACCGCAGGCTCTGATGAAGGCACTGGTAGTGCTGCTTCATTTAACTTTCCCAAAGCCGTAACAGTTGACGCTTCTGGCAATGTTTATGTTGCAGATTCTTCAAACAATAAAATCCGTAAGATCACCCCGGCAGGAGTCGTAACTACCTTTGCAGGCAGTGGTTCTCCTGGCAGCACGGACGGAACTGGCACAGCAGCCACTTTTGCTGCACCAACAGGTATCACGATTGACAGCAACGGAAATCTATTTGTCGTAGAAACGAACCCTCATATCGTTCGTAAAATAACCCCTGCAGGCGTCGTAACCACGTTTGCGGGTAGTAAAGGGTCTTCTGGGTTTACTGATGCAACAGGAACATCGGCAAAATTCAACTTCCCCTATAATGGCGGTAGTAGTAGCAACAACGACCTATTTATAGCGGACCGCAACAATCACGCTATTCGTAAAGTCACCTCGGCAAGTGTTGTAACCACTTTTGCAGGAACGGGATCGGCGGGTTCGGCTAATGGCACAGGAACGCAAGCAAGCTTTAATAAGCCATACGATATCGCACTAGACAGCGCCGATAACCTTTATGTATCCGAGCAAACGGGCCACACTATTCGCAAGATAACCAGTGCAGGCGTAGTAACCACTTTTGCAGGAAGTGCCGGAGTCTCAGGAAGTACAGATGGTTTAGCGAGTGTGGCACGCTTCAGCCAACCCTTTGGTATTGCAGTAGACAGCAATGGCATCGTTTATGTTGCAGATACCGGCAACCATCGAATTCGAAAAATATCACCGGCAGAGACGACGTTGACGGGTACGCCTAGCAATGACGATGTTGGCGATCACTATATTTGTTTAATTGTTTCCGACGGTACTGAAACCAGCGAGCAATGCTTTACCATTACGGTTACAAACGTCAATGATGCGCCCGTTGTCGCAACTAACACGGGTTTAACCTTAGATGGTGGTACAACAATAAACATCACGAGTTCAGCTCTGTCTGCAAGCGATGTTGATGACAGTGGTACAGGTTTAACGTACACAGTAACTACCTTGCCAAGTCACGGAAGCCTCTTTGTTGATGCCAACAGTAATGACAGCTTAGACAGTGGTGAAGCGCTCGGCAGCAATGGTACGTTCACACAAGCTGATATTGAAAATGGCAACTTATTTTATGCCCACGACGACTCTCAAAATACGAGTGACAGTTTTGTCTTTTCACTAGAGGATGGCTTGGAAGACGGTGTTACCGCAATTACCAATCAAACATTTAGCTTTATTGTTGAGTTAAATAAAGCACCGGTTATCAGCGGTACTCCAGCGGCGACCGTCAACGAAAACGTTGCATATAGTTTTACGCCTACCGCAACCGACGAAGATAACGACACCTTAACATTTAGCATCACCAATAAACCAAGCTGGGCAACCTTTAGCACCTCAACCGGCAGTTTAACGGGAACACCTAGTTATACCGATGCAGGTGCATACAATGGTATTGTTATTACAGTGAGTGATGGCACAGCCAGTGATACCTTAAATTTTGATATTACTGTCGTCAACGTGAACCGCACACCAAGTATTAGTGGGACACCAGCGACTAGTGTTGATGAAAATAGCAGTTATAGCTTTACTCCAACAGCCTCTGATCCTGATGGAGATACGCTTACTTTCAGTATCACCAATAAACCAAGTTGGGCCACTTTCAGTACCAGTACAGGAGCCTTGAGCGGCACGCCAAGCTTTACTGATGCTGGCGACTACAACGGTATTGTAGTAACAGTTAGCGATGGCAGTGCAACACAAACGCTGAACTTTAATATTAATGTTGTAAATGTGAACCGTTCACCCTCAATTAGTGGCTCTCCATCCACTTCAGTGCTTGAAGGCGGTACTTATAATTTCACACCAACCGCAAGTGACCCTGATAATGACAACCTAAGCTTCTCTATTGCCAACAAGCCGATCTGGGCATCATTTAGTTCAACTACTGGGGCATTAACTGGAACTCCTAACTTCAATCAGGCAGGTACTTACAGTGGCATAGTCATTACAGTCAGTGACGGTAGCGCCTCTCAAAATCTGACCTTCTCAATCGCTGTAACAGATGTAAATCGCGCACCTACCATTACGGGTACGCCAGCAACCACTGTGAATGAGGGAGTAATTTATAGCTTCACACCTACAGCTTCTGATCAAGACAATGATAATCTTACTTTTAGCATTAGCAACGCACCTGATTGGGCAACGTTTAGTAGTACAACGGGTACACTATCTGGTACCCCCTCCTTTAGCGATGGTGGCGAACAACACATCATCACTATTAGTGTCACCGATGGTACAGAAAGTGACGACCTAAGCTTCATAATAAGGGTAATAAACATCAATCGCTTGCCAACTATCAGTGGTACACCCGGCGTGAAAGTCACTGTGGGAGAAAACTATAGCTTTGTACCTGCTGCAACGGATGAAGATGAGGACACATTAAGCTTTACGATCACTAATAAGCCAAGCTGGGCTCTATTCTCAGCATCAACCGGTGAGCTATCTGGTACTCCGTCAGAGACAGATATTGGTACGACTAGCGGTATTCAAATCAGCGTTAGTGACGGTACTGACAATGCGAGTTTACCAGCATTTAACCTTGAAGTGGTTGCAGAGAATACGGCACCAACAGGTGAAAACCTTTCGCTCACTGTTAAAGAAGATACCTCTTTGACTATTCAGCCGACATTACAAGATGCTGAAGATGATACCTTAACGCTGACAATTGGTAGTCAGCCGACAAATGGATCATTAACCAATAATGCTACAGGCTGGGTATATCAACCAGAAGCTGATTTCAATGGGGAAGATAGCTTTACCTATTCAGTGAGCGATGGAGAACTGCAAAGTGATAGCTATACCGTTGCATTAACTATCACAGCTGTAAATGACTTGCCTATTGCCAACAACGATAACTTCCAGCTTGATGGTAGCGCCAACAATACATTCACCCTGAATGTGTTAGACAATGATACGGATGTTGATGGAGATACCCTCATTATTGAAGGCGTAAAGGCAAGTTTAGGTAGCGCAAGTGTGGTTGGCAATACACTACAGTACACTGCGCCAAGTAACTTCGCAGGCTCTGTGACTTTGAACTACGCCATTCGTGATGGTCATGGTGGTCGAGCTAAAGCAAATGCACTATTAGAAATAAGTGGTGCAGTCAATGGTGAACCTCCTGTTGTCACCGCCCCAGCAGATCTAGAGATTAATGCGACAGGGCTATTTACCAAGGTAAACCTGGGTACTGCGACAGCACTTAATAGCAGCGGTGAGCCTTTACCCGTTACGCTTACAGAAGGTAAAACCATATTTGCACCAGGAGAGCATAACGTCTACTGGCAAGCAACAGACGCAAACGGTAACTTAGGAACAGATCAACAGTTGTTGAGAGTGAATCCGCTAGTGTCGTTGAGTAAAGATAAAACCATTGCTGAAGGCAGTAAGGTAGATATTCAAGTGCTACTAAATGGCCCTGCTCCGCAATATCCTGTAACTGTCGATTATACCGTAACAGGTAGTGCAATATCTGGTGTTGATCATGACTTGAGTAGCGGCTCGGTGACGATAAGCTCGGGCACGAAAGCCAACATTTCAATTCAAACAGTTGCAGATGGTGAGTTTGAGGGCGATGAGACGATCACGGTCAGCTTAAATAACGGTATTAACCTTGGTGCAAAACGGGAAACCACTATTACAGTGAGCGAGCAAAATATTGCGCCGGATGTCTCACTAGTTGTGACTCAGAATAACCAAAACCGATTAACCGTTAGCCAAGATGAAGGAATTGTATCTGTCGTTGCAACGGTGGCCGATCCAAATGCTGGCGACACAGTGACGAACGCATGGAAAGTAACAGGTATGACTTCCGATCAATATACGGAGGACACACTGCAACTAAGCTTTAACCCTCAAGAACTGCAAGCGGGGACATACAAGATCACGCATACAGCAACTGACTCTAGTAGTGCGCAAGATAGTGAGAGCGTATTTATTCAAGTGACCCAGTCATTGCAACAGTTATCTGATACGGAAGATACGGATGGCGATCTTATCCCTGATAGTCAAGAGGGTTACGCCGATGATGATGGAGACGGGATCCCTGATTTCCAAGACGCTATCACCGAGTGTAACGTTATGCCTCAGGAAGTAGTGACGCAGGACGGCTTCTTAGTCGAAGGTAACCCTGGAGTCTGTTTACGTAAGGGCGAGTTTACTGCTAGTGGTGAAACCGGTGGCCTACTGATGACAGATGACGAGGGTAATTCACAACTAGGTAACGATGATGATGCACAAATCACTGGCGGCTTGTTTGACTTTATTGCTTACGGGCTACCGAAAGCAGGTCAAGTATATCAGCTAGTGATGCCACAGCGCCTACCTATCCCAAGAGATGCTGTATATCGTAAGTTTAAAGCGTCCTCAGGTCTTTGGGTGAACTTTGTGGAAGACGCAAATAACCTCGTCTTTAGTGCGGAAGGTGAGTCTGGCATTTGTCCTCCTCCAGGAGATGAAAGCTGGTCTGAGGGCCTGACAGAAGGACATTGGTGTGTGCAACTTCAGATAGAAGATGGTGGTATCAATGATGACGATGGTGAAGCAAACGGTAGTATTGTGGATCCAGGTGGTGTCGGTGTACTGCTATCTAATAATCAGATGCCTGTAGCGCTAGACGATACAATTAGTATGAAGTGGAACACTAATATTACTATCGATGTTTTAGCGAATGACACTGATGCTGATGGAGATATGCTCACCGTAGCAAATGCTTCAGCAAGCTTTGGCGATGTACAAATTAATCCAGATAATACTCTGTACTATACACCAAACACGGGGTATGTCGGAGTAGATACGCTGAGTTACGCCATAACCGATGGTAATGGAGGAACCGCAGGAGCGAGCGTAGTAATTACTGTAGTTGCCAATACGGCTCCCATAACGGTTTCCGATGTTGCAACAGTTGTTTCTGGAAAGCCAATTACCATTAATGTTCTAGCAAACGACAGTGATAGCGATGGCGATACGCTGCAAGTAACTGAGGCAACGGCACAGCACGGTAGTGTCGCAGTTAATGCTGATTACAGCTTAACCTATCAGTCAAATGCTGGGTTTGTTGGCAGTGAAACCGTTACCTACACAATCACAGATGGTGAAGCGAGTGTTCAAGGTAGTGTGAATATTACAGTCAACAAAGCACCTACTGATACCGTCACGAACAAGAGTGATAGTGGTAGTATGCCGGTATGGTTGATTTGGCTCAGCCTTGCATTTGTAGTAATTCGTCGGTGGCAAGCTATAACACGTTAACGACCTGAACAGGTTAAAAACCACACTAGAAAGGGGTAATGAAGTTGCACTTCATTATCCCTTTCTTTTAGCGATAAAGCACTGTGGCGATAGAGCCGAGCATGCTCGGCTACTCACTCATCTAATTGATACTTTTTAAGTGTCGCTTTATAAATACTATTAGTCTGTAGTAGTAAAAGGCCTTTATCGAACAATTCAATAACTTCCATTGCTTTTGGATGGGATTTGCTAATACCGATATGAAGAGGCCATTGTGCAATGGTCGATTGATGTACTTTAAGGTGATGAAATTCAGTGTGTTGACTCCGTAAATAGGCAAAGGCAAGCTCATCGCTTACTACGGCTTCTACTCGCTGCTTATTAAGGAGTGATAAACAAGAGGTCAAATTTGTGAGCTTTTCTAAACGAATTTGCGAAATCTGCGCGAGCGCAATTTCAGAACGAAAACCCCGAATAGCGCATACACTCAACCCCTTTAGATCTTCCAAGTGCTCAAAGTTAATCTCAGATTCTGTACGTGAAATAAGTACCAGCCGGTTACTATAATAAGCTTTGCTAAAAATAAAACGTTCATCGCGACTGTCCGAACGCCATAATGCGGGGATAATATCGACCTGCCCTTTCTCTACCATTCGCATGGCACGACTGAAAGGCGTAATAAGCATTTCAAAATCTTGATTCTCTGCCTTAAATGCCGCACGAACTAAATCTACAGTAAAACCTGAATCTTCATCAATGACATAGGGAGGCCAAACATTATGCGCCCCCACTATGGCATCATTTGCAGATGATGTGCACGACAGGGCAATAAGCAGGAGGCATGACTGTCTTAAACTTTTTATCGCCATGTCCACTCTCTCCCACTTTTACCTTCAAACTAAGTTGGCTGACAACTTTGCTATAAATGTTTGCTCCGACCCTAATTGAGTATAGCGCAACCGTTGCATCAAGAAATATACACACACTTGCTCACTGGCAACGTTTGAATATGGCATAAAATTCAACGACTTTTGTCCTTCAATACACAATTTAGTGTAAACCAATGTAAACAAACCGTGAAGTTTAATTGAATTGTCATCAATAGCGCTTAAAATACTGCGTCCGAATAAAAATTCGGATAATTCTAATACACGGGAAAATAAAAAATGATTAAAAAATCTATCCTAGCTTCAGCTATTGCATTAGCTTGCCTAAATGCACAAGCAGAGGTGATTATCTCTGAGTATGTTGAAGGTAGCAGTTATAACAAAGCCGTTGAGCTCTACAATGGTAGTGATGAAGCTGTCAATCTAACTGGTTACTCAGTCAACTTTTTCTTTAATGGCGCAACAGAAGCTCGCACGAATATAGAACTAAGTGGTGAACTTGCGGCTAAATCAACTTATGTTATTGCTCATGCTGACTCAGCAGCAGAGATCATCGCAAAAGCACAGTTAACAAACACAAGTAGCTGGTTTAATGGTGATGATGCCGTGACGCTTACGCTCAATGGTGCAGTTGTTGATAGCCTAGGTCAGGTTGGTGTCGACCCAGGTAGTGAATGGATTGATGGCGATATTAGAACAAAAGATAAAACGCTTGTCAGAGATCCTGCAATAACAACTGGCCGCACCGATGCAACTTCTGCATTTGTTGGCGCTGGACAATGGCTCGCACTCGCTAAAGACGATTTTAGCAACCTAGGTATCCACATTAATGGCGGTGACGTACCTGAGCCAGAGCCAGTTATTTGTGGCGAAAATAATACCTTGATAAGTGCCATTCAGGGCGCAGGCGATGCAAGTCCATTGGCTGGAGAAACGGTTGAAGTTCAAGCTGTTGTCACTGCAAGCCTACAATCAGATGCAGGGCTTGGCGGCTTCTTCCTTCAAGAAGAAAGCACTGACTATGATGCTGATAATAATACTTCCGAAGGTATTTTTGTCGTATATACCGCAACTCCAGTAAGCACAGGAGATGTGGTTAAATTACGTGGTAAAGTTGAAGAGAAGTATGGTCAAACTCAACTTATTAACGTCGACGCAATTGAGCTATGCGGTTCTGCAACGGCTTCAGCGACTACCGTTACTTTACCTGCAGAGAATGGTCTTGAAGCCTACGAAGGCATGTTGGTTTCGATTTCAAATGAGTTGGTCGTTAACGATACATACGGACTTGCACGCTACGGCGAAGTACGCTTAGGTACTGAACGTTTATACCAAAGCACTCAAGTAGCAACTCCTGGTGATGCAGCTAACCAGCTAGAAGCTGAGAACAAGCGCAAAGAAATTTTACTTGATGATGGTTCATCAGTACAAAACCCTGACGTTATTCCTTACCCATCACCTACACTAGATGCCTATAACACCTTACGACTGGGCGATTCTGTGACAGGCCTTGAGGGTGTAATGGGATATGGTTATAGCCAATACCGTATTCACCCAACGACAACACCAAACTTTGTTCATACTAATCTACGTACAGAAGCACCTCAGGTAGAAGTGCGTGGAGATTTACGTATTGCTAGCTTCAACGTATTAAACTACTTCAATGGTGACGGTCAAGGTGCAGGTTTCCCAACATCACGAGGAGCTGACAATCTAGAAGAGTTTGAACGCCAAAAAGCAAAAACGGTTGCTGCAATTTCGGCGCTCGATGCCGATATTATTGGTCTGCTAGAAGTAGAAAACGATGGCTTTGGTGAGTTTAGTGCGATTGCCGACCTCGTTAACGCTTTAAATGCAGCAGACTCTGCTAATACTTACGCATTTGTAAACCTAAATGTTGACCAAGTGGGTGGGGATGCAATTACATCCGGCATCATCTATCGTAGTAACAAAGTAGCTGAAGTAGGCACGCCAGCATTTACCGAAGCCGTACCATTTGATTACGGTAACCGTCCTCCTGTCGTACAAACTTTCAAAGAGGCAAACGGCGAAGAAATCTTCACTGTGGTAATGGCTCACTTACGCTCTAAAGGCAGTTGTTCAAAAGCTGAGGGCTTAGATCAAGACCAAAATGATGGTCAGGGTTGTTGGAACCAAACTCGAGTCACAGCGGTTAATACCCTTGCGACTTGGCTTGGTACAAATCCGACAGGGGTTGCAGAAGATGATGTAATAATTCTGGGTGACATGAATGCTTACGCTCAGGAAGATCCAATCAACACCTATGTCGAGAATGGTTATGCCAACATCAAGCAAACACTTCATGGCAGTAGCTTAGATTATTCATACGTGTATCAAGGGCGTATCGGTAGCCTAGATCACGCCTTTGCTTCAAACACGATGATGGAAAAAGTAAAGTCAGTGACGGATTGGCATATCAATGCGGATGAACCCGTCGCGCTAGATTACAACACTGAGTACAAATCAGATACTCACAAAGCAAGTCTTTATGCAGCACACGCTTATCGCGCATCGGATCATGACCCAGTGGTAATCGACCTTAACCTTGCTAAAGAGCCGACGATTATTGAAGGCGAGTTTACAGGCCTTGCAGGTTGGTTCTGGTGGCAACATCGCTCAATCGAGCTACCAGCGGGCTTTGATAAACTAGAAGTGTCAATCACAGGTCAAGGCGAAGCAGACCTATATGTGCGCCATAAGAAAATGCCAAACTTCTTCAAGTACGACTGTCGTCCATACCTTTGGGGTAGTGAAGAAAGCTGTGTATTTGATGAGCCTGCAGAAGGTAAATGGAATTTCCGCCTGCGCGGCCTATTCCCTTATTACAATGTAACTATCAAATATAAAGCGACAAAAGCGAATTAATTGCTGCTTTGATGTAAACCCAAGAGCCAAGGCTCTTGGGTTTTTCTTGGCATTGTAGGTCACTCCTATACGAGCATAGCCCCACCATCACTCACTATCGATGCGCCCGTTATATAACTGTCATTCATCAAAAACAAATATGCATTGGAAATTTGTGAATCACTTCCAAGACCTAGAGGAATTTTTTCCTCCAACTCTTTCAATGTTTTAAATCCTGGTGAAACGGTATTGACCCGAATAGGAGCAAGCTCAATTGCCAAAGCCTTCCCAAGTGACTCAACTGCACCGCTTATCGTACTTAATGTTGAGTACCCATTGTAAGGCCGTTTACCTAATGTTCCCGACGAAAACACAATACTCCCGCCATCGTTAATATATTGGTGAGCCAATTTAGCAAAGCTATACTGCCCCCAAAACTTAGTATCGAAAGCATGACGAACCTCTTTGAGGTCGAGTTCTAAAAATGGAGAAACAATGAGTGGAGACTTAACAGTAAAAATAAGATGATCAATTTTTCCTATTTTCTCAAGTAGGTTTTTAATCTCACTTTCAACCGTAATATCAACCGAATAACAAGTACAACTTTCAAGATATGGCTGACTTCTAATGCTAGCTTGTTTGTCAAATGCAGATCTCGAGGCTATTAATACCTCACCTCCATCTTCACTTACTCGTTTTGCCAATGCGAGACCAATACCTGTACTCCCACCAACAATTAATACCTTTTTTCCTTTCATTCCTTTTCTTCAACTCCTCTAACGTAAAAATCACAACAGAGCCAAGCCTCACCTATTTAATACTCGACTACTGCTTTACGTTATATTGGGCTTAGAACCAAAATATCAACATTAAATTAACAACCCAACACCCGTTTAATGAACGGCCATTTTTGTTGAGTATATTGCTCACGGTCATCTTTGTATTCTTGTACTAACGCCTGCTTCAACGCGCAATACTCAGCTCTTAAAACTGATGATGCTCTTAATTTTTCCCTAAAAGAAATACGCTCTTGCCAAAGTAGGCTGTTGAAAGGAACAAGGTGTAAGTGATGGGTTCTAAACTCAGGCGTTGGTTTGCAAAACCAGTGCATTACGTCAGCTTTATAGGGGTAATAACAATAACTGTGTTGAGTGAGCACTTGGATGGCTTCTTTTGACGCTATTAGCGACTTAACCCCCACCATAATATCTATCACCGGCTTAGCAACCATACCAACCACAGCTGTACTACCTACATGTTCAATATCACCTTCAATCCAAGGGCATAGCAAAGGCGCTAACCTTAGCTTTTCCACTTGAAACATTCGTGGCCAATCTTGATTATATTTAGAAAGTGAAATAGCTTGGTCTGCCATTGGAAGGAGGATCCCATAGTTGCGTCAGGTTCGGTTTGGAACAGTATACAGCTAAAGCAAAGCTTTGCTCATCACCACGACATCAACACCTTGGTAATTGACGTTTTCGAGCTGTTTATCGTCCCCTGCTTCCGATAAAGTCCACCTTCGGAGGGCTAACACTGACATCCACCATAATTTGTATTTATGTTATGGTGGGTGTCTGCTATCTGCATTTTAAGGTCTTGATTATTTGTGTATTTCTTGTAGTTGTAATGTTTGCTTTTTTTGGGTTTAATGCTTGCGATTAGAATTTGACAGGTGCTTGTAATGCCGCACCTTTATGTAGTGAGAAGTAAATATGTTTAAAACTATGGTTGTTGTTTGTTCTCTTTTTCTGTCTGGCTGCGCGCAACTGGCATATGATGCTAAAAAGCCTTTGCCTGAAGGACATGGCTTAGCTTTAGCCCGTTTTAGTACCTCTGGCGATATTGGTAATGCTCAATTCATTACCCGAAATACACAAAAAATGCTAGACAACTACAGCTTCGTTCTAAAAGACACCCGGGAAAAGTTGATTGTTCTGCCACTGCCAGTGGGGACGCACAAAATTGACCAAGTGTTATATATGCAAGGATCCAAATTAGTTGATCCCGACTTAAACTGCCTTGGCACTTTTGATATAGCAGAAAATAGCCTCACCTATATCGGGGATATCCACTTTCATGTGAATGACTACGATAACTATATTTTATTTTCATCGCATCCTTGGAGAGTGCTGGTTAAAGAGAACTTCGAGCAAGCGCTTGAGGAGATAAAAACACGGCATCCGGAAATTGATACCAAATTTACCATCAAAAGCGACGTGGTTGGCCCATTTTCATGTGAGCAAGATGAATAATACTAGGCTAACACTTACACCCACCATAATTTGCATTTATGTTATGGTGGGTGTCTGCTATTTTCTGGCCGACATAACAAACTGTTTTGAATATTTAGCCAAGGAGCTTTTTAGTGTTGGATATAGCCAAAAGAATCAAACTCATAAATGCACTTTTAGAACAAGATACTGAACAGAGCCTTACTTATGCTGCTTTAGAATGTAGACTTACATTAGAATACCTGTGCTACGAACGGTTTAAACTCTACCTCTCATACCTATCACAAAATGACTTAAAAAACTGGCAGCCCAAACACATCATTAAACAAATTTCAGATCAAATTGATGACCATGTTTCAAAAGAGTTCTCGATATCAATATCAACTGAAAAAATAAATGGTAGATCTCCAGAAACGAGAGAAGAATTTGAATCGATAGAATACACCCCTTTGGGTACTCAATCGGAACTTAAGTTTAATAGGCTACATAGCCTGTGGAATGGTGTATCTAACGTTGCTTTACATATTCCAGTGCCAAGCATATCCTCTGGAAATATTGATATTTATGGCGAAAAAGGCCGTATCAGAAAGAAAGTCGTAGACGTTATTTCATTTCTTTCTGATATTAACGGCAACCTATTGATAGGAGGCTCGTTCGGAGAAGAATATAGCTTTAATTGCTCCTCATGTAAGACCAAACTAAAACGACCTGTAAAAAGCTTGCTGGATAAAACAGTTTTAAGCTGTATAAACCCAGAGTGCAAAGAAAGCTACGTCATTCAAAAGAATAAAAATGATGGCTTTGAAGTGATTAGAAACATTATTAAGTTTTCATGCTCAGGCTGCGATGAAAACTTAGAAGTTCCTATCAGATACTTTCAAGACTTGCGCTTCAATCAAACGCTGAATATTAAGTGTGCTAAGTGCGATATGTTATCAGAGGTGATTATGAGACCTCTGATGAAAAGCACTAAAATGCGATAAGCCGATTTGTTTTCTAAATACGATAGATCAGGCGAGGCTGGTATTGTATATTACCCCGAAGCATCAAACGGGTTATAAAAAATTGCTCGAACGGTCAAAAACAGCTGGCTTTTGCTCGTTCGAGCAATTTCAGTCAGCTATTTTTTTGCCGTGTAGCAAAGCGTTATACCAATTGTATTAAGTAAATGAGCTATTTTGAAGCGGGGAAATAGCTTTAGTAGCAAGGCAAAAATTTTGCTATTTAGTTGTTCTAAATGAGAAATTTTTAACGAAGCTAATATGATATTTCACCCTTCAAATTGATTAAAGAATTAATTAAATTGGTATTATACGTAAATAATTAGGATGTAGCGGACGTGATTTTAGATTGTTCAAATTATGAATCTACCAAAAAATCTATTCTAGATATTTTTAGTACCACTGAGGACAAATTAACCTCATTTTTGCAATCTATAAATCCATTCGAAAGCATCTATAAGCCAGCTGAAGAGGTCTTATATGAAGAAGCTTGTGATGTTCTCGGGCATCCAAGAGATAATATAAGCGTTGTCTGGTTTCATGGAACTCGAACCGAAGATGCGAGCCGGTTTAATGAACTTGGCATCCTTACTAAAAGTGAGGCAAGAAAATTCATAGAGCCACGGCTCAAAGAGTTATCAGAAGGCATGGAAAGCTTTGGCTCCAATCCATTCTCAATATCTATTTCTGGAAAACAAGGGGATCATGATGAAGGTCCATTTGCATTTCTAATGCGAGATGTTGCTATTCATGCCCCCTCACCAAACCATAATTATCTAGACTCTCCTGAAATGGTAGAGGATATTGCCGGAACATTGCTTGGTGAAAACTATTCACAATTAGTGAACAGTTTTAAAGAGATAAGCGCTCCTTGCCTAGTCTCTTTCACATCTGAATCTAAAGGGTATGAAGTACCTCAAGCATTGCTTTACTTAAAGCTAGTTGAAGATGGAGAAGCGCATTTCGAAGCAGCTTCATCCGCAAATACATTTTTCGATTCAGAAAATGTTATTGTGCTTCCTAATAGGATTAAATCTGTTGAGATTATTGGCAATGTATAACAAGGCAATTAACTACGCGCCTGCGGAGCCGGACGCTCGTACCTCGCGCCTATTACGCGAGCGTTGAAGATCCGCTGTTGACGCAAGCCATACATAAGCTTTAACTCATTTCTGTCCAAATACAAGTTAGATGAGCGTCCGTTATCGCAATTGGATTTAAGATAATAAGTTGCTGTTGAACGGTCCAGTTTTGCACATATGAGACTATCGGATTTTATTAAGCCTTATACCTGAGCTTATAATCTAGCTTGTTTAACTAAACTAATGTTTTACTCATCACCACGACATCTACGCCTCGGTAATTGACGTTTTCGAGCGGTTGCCAGCCGAGTTTTCGATAGAGTCCACCTTCTGGATGCTCTGTTTGTAAATATAACGTGGTAACACCAAACATTGAGGCTAATCGCTCTGCTTCTTTGACTAAGCGTGACGCTAGTTTATTTCCACGATAGGGCTTATCCACATAAACGCCACCAATCCAGTGCTCTTTATCTGTGTAGATACTCATTTCATGAAATTTAAGCTGCACGACTCCTGCGATTGTGTCGCCATCCAGCGCGACGATTACACAAGGAATACTAGAGTCGTTAAGGTAGTCTAAAAGCTTTTGCTCAAAACGCTCTACAGAGGCCTCCTCAACAATGCTTCCCCACTCATCAAAATACCACTTGGCAATGGTTGGGATGAATGCTTTGTGATGCGCTAAAAGTTTAAATTCCATTTTAATTCCTCAAATAAACATAATACGGACAAAGGATTATCAACCACTTTTACAGTAACTGTATTTTGTTCCCTTTACAATTCCAGATAACAGGCCTTAGTTAATTGATAAATATAGATATCGTGCTTTTCACCGCCTATATCCAAAAAGGCTTTTAAACGACATTTGCGTTTCATCCCTAACTTCAGCATCAACCGCTGCGACTGTTGATTGCCAACAGCGCACATTGCCTGAATGGTATCGACAGAACACTGTTGAAAAGCCGCCTTTATCAGCGCCGCAGCAGCCTCATAGCCGTAGCCACAACCAATTTCATCCTCCGCTAATCGAAATCCAATTTCACCAACCTTTTTCTCTTCGTCGACATATTTAAAAACTAGCTCGCCAATCAGTTTTCCTTTTTGTTTGCTCACTATAGCCAAGATCAAGCGCTCGTCTTGTTCTCCCTTCCAAGGCTGGCATGCTTGAACTAGCCGCTCTTTTGCCGACTCGAACGTGGCAGGCGCACCAATATATTTTGACGTATTTGGATTTTTCCGATGGCTATAAACTGCATCAAGGTCGTCCATTGTCATACGTCTCATGGACAAACGTTCGGTTTCAAACTGCATTGGTATTTTTCCTCACTCGCAGACCACACATAATCACCAGTCTCAAAAATAAACGCCCCCTAGTAGCAAGCAGCCCTGCATTTTATTACTCTTTACAAACCGGCATAAAAACAGTGCATAAATGCCGCCAGGTTAAAAACAGTAACAGTGCACAGCCAAAAACGAGTACCGCAAGAGACTCTACACCACTCAGTAACCACTTATTAACTACCCATGCCACGCAAGAAAAAAATAGCAGCTCAACCGCCCCTACCAGCGCATTCGCTGTTCCTGCCTTTTCTGGATGTAAAACCCCAATGAGATGCATGTAACTTGGAAAATACGCGCCAAATACAAACATAATCGCAGCATAAGCGAGCAGAACAGCAAGCGCACTACCACTTGCAAATAGCAGCAATAACACGCTGACAACTAATGCAGGCCAAGTCCAAATTACAATATCTAAATAGGAGCGCTTACGTTGCAATACCTTAGTTAATATTGACCCTATGAGTAAGCCAAACATGGGGAGCATCATCGCCTGACCTATTGCTTTGGATTCCAAGCCAAACTGCCTTGCCAGTAAAAACGGCAGATACAACTGAATGGTAAGATACAAAAAAGTAGGTAACCATTTGAGCGACGCGAGGGAAATAAATGATCGGTTTAGCAATAGACTTTGATATTCATAAAAGAGCGCGTTTGGCCGTAACGACAAAGTAGTTTTACTGCTCTGCTGCATAATTCTATAGCCATACACCAAAATCAAAACATAGTATGCGAATGCAAACCATGACATCCCCTGCCACCCTACCCAGCCAGATAACACCCCAGCCAAGAATGGACTACAAATAGCAGTCACACTCACCGACATTGCCAGTGTCGCCATCGCGCTTTTAAGTTCGGCACCTGATAATCTTGCAGCAAGAAGCGTTCTGCCAATTAACACCGGCGATGCAGCACCAATGCCTTGCAACACTCGACCGATAAAAAATACCTCGGCGCTAGATGCTATTGAGCAAAAAACCGTACCTAACAGTAAAATACCCAGCCCACTAAAAAATAAAGGCCTATCGCCAAACTTATCTCGTAGCGGCCCAACCAGCAGTTGCGCAGCTCCTAGTGTAGTGAAATAGCTAATTACTGCTGCTTGTCCTTGACTAGGCGTAAGCTGTAAGGAATCCGTGATAGTAGGTAAAACAGGGATGTAGATTTGGCTTGCGATCTGAGAGCAAGACATCAGCAAAACAGCTAAAAACACCACTTGAAACACGTCAGCTCCTCTTAACTTAATAGAGGGTAATTTTACCGAGCTTTTAATATCCAAAAAACAAGGTAATAATAAAAACACTTATTCCCATCAGGAAACAATTAATGGATTGGTTAACCGGAGTACGGAGCTTTAGCAAAGTTGTAGAGTTTGGCAGTTTTACCCGGGCCGCAGATGAAGAAGGTGTTTCAGCGTCTGCAGTGAGCAAACGAATTGACTGGCTAGAACAACAACTAGGCTTAACGCTATTTATTCGCACTACTCGCCAAGTCAATCTCACTGAGGCTGGGGAGCACTTTTTGCCGAAAGCTTCAATATGGCTTGCGCAGTTTGAATGTTTAACTGATCACGGACAAACGCTGAATCAAGCGCCATCAGGTAGCTTGAAAATCGCATCAACTCTCGCGGTAGGCAGCACCATCTTGATGCCAAATATCGCCTCATTTTTAGCTAAATATCCCAAGCTAAAAATTCATCTTAATGTCATCGCCCCTGGCGCACACCCAGATCTTAATCACGATTTAGTGATCACACGCTACTATGAAGCGTTTGACTCAGCCTCTCACAAAGGCAGCCGGCTCATTGACTACCAAATGCAAATCTTTGGTGCTCCTCACTATCTCAAACAGCATAACCCTATCGAATCTCTGGATGATCTCCGCCAACATAAAATGTTGTTAAGCAGTTACTACCATAAGCTAGGTGGGATTATTCTTGAAAATGGAGACACCTTCCAATTTGACAATTACAACTTCGTCTCTGATCAGTTAGATGCAATGCTGACTGCGGCCGTGCAAGGTTTGGGGCTGGTGTTTATTTCTCCTAGCTATGTGAAAAGAGAGCTTGACCAAGGTTTGCTCACACCTGTTTTACCTGAAGTGAAATCAGAAACAAAACAATTGTGGGCGTATTATCCGAAGGCAAACTACACCCCCTATAAAACTCAACTTTTTATTGATCACCTTAAAAAGCACCTTAAAGCAACAGAGTAGAGAAGAATGACTTTCACATTTGTTCACAATTCAAGTACAAAAAATTCTCTAAAGATTTAGAGCCACATGCTAATTTAGGATATTTACTCAACTTTGTAGTACTAAACCGTGCTAACAGAGTATTTCGCTAAAAATAGAGCCACATACTATAACTTTAAAGGACTAACAATGAGTTTTAATCTCTTCACGAAAACCACACTGGCAACACTAGTCTCTGGGCTAGCTGCAATGAATGCACAAGCAAGCCAACCGCTCAGTTTAGATACCATCACCGATCCACAAATAGGTTGTGATACAAAAATTGAATTACTGATGGCAAATGCTGCCAGTGGCGTAAGTGACAATTTATTGCCCGCTGAGACTATGTTAGAAGTGCTCAATACCCATTGCCAGCAACACCAACAAACTACAAATGAAACTGAACGAACCCCACCTGAGCTAAGAGCAATCCACTTGACCTCAAACTCAGTTAATGTCAACGACGGTGACAAAACCGTAGATATTAACTTGAGATTTTACGATGAAAGCGGTGTAAAATCCGCACGTGTTTATTTATCACCACCAACAGGCTTTAGTTGGGGTGGCAATAAATCTGCAGCCGCTGCTAATTGGCAGAAAACGGACGTACCGGGGGTTTACGAAAGTACGGTTAGTTTCACTTTCACAGATACCGACGTTAATGGTAAATGGTTTTTAACCTTAGGCCACGTAACTGACGTAAATAACGCGGTTCGTTTTTGGCTTCGCGAGAGTGAAATTGAAGCTGCCGGCTTTAACCCATACATCGTCGTCTCAAATGATAAGGTCTCTGAAGGAGTTAATCCTGAGATCAAATCTATTGTGATTTCAGGCACTGAAGTTGATGTAAATACAGGCGATAAGACGGTTAACGTAACCGTAGAAGCTTACGACCAGTCGACTATGTCTAAAGGCGTAATTAGGGTTTCACCACCTAGCCAGTATAAATCACTTGCTATAAAACAGGCTGAGTCATCTGATTGGCAAGAAACAGATGTCGAGGGAATTTATCGCTCGAATTATTCTTTCACCTTTACTGATAAAGACCTACCTGGTGAGTGGTTTGTTGCCACAGCTATGCTCACTGACAGCAACGGAAATATGGGAGTTTACAACCGAGGACACTTTAATACACTAGGCTTACCTTCTGTCATCACTGTAAAAAATGAAACGGAACTAGATCTAGTACCACCCAGAATCAACCATATCGCTTTTTCATCTAATCAACTGGCATCAGCGAATGGTGAGCAAAACATAACGTTAACAGTCACAGCGTCAGATCTATCGGGGATGGCCAAAGGTTATTATGCTCTCAGAGCACCAGAAGGTTCTGACGCGGAAGATAAGCTTTTCACTATAGAGCAATGGCAACAAGGCAATAGTCAAAATGAGTTTGTTGGTACTAAAGGTTTGAGTTTCAGCAACGATGACTTGCAACAAGGTCAAGGTGTTTGGCAATTAGACGCTAGTACTCAAATAGACTCTGCGGGAATATATAGCCAAGGTGCTAAAGCGCGAGAGTTAACAACGTTAGGCGCTACGCCTTATATCTTTGTTGATGAAGAACAGATCAATAAAATTTCTGTTAGGGATATAACGGGAGCCAAGCAGGTAAAAATGGGGTCTAGCATCCCAGTTACGTTAGAAATAACTGAAAACACACTACCCAGTTTACCTAGTCAATTTCATCTTTACCTAGATTCTGAAGCCGCATTAAAGCTTGATTTCGAGTCAGTAGATAACGAATATACTACTAGCTGTGAAGCGTTAAGTAACCGTCACATATGTAGTTTTAGCAATGGCGCTGACATTAAATCAGTTCAAGTCTCGTTTAATGTAACGCCCAGCGAAGTAGGCGTATTTACGCCAACCGTCCGCTTCTCGTCAGAATTCCCTGAATTAGACTACACAGACAACAAAACCACGTTTCAAGTAACAAGCTACGAACCAAAACTGTTTAATGTCGTGTTTAAGAATTGGGACGGTGGCGTGCTTGCTACTCAAACTATTGAAGAAAGTACTTCCGCGAATGCTCCTCAAGTTCCGCCCAGAGAAGGTTTCACATTCTCTGGATGGAATGGAGATTTTAGCAAAGTGGAGCAAGACCTTATCATTACTGCACAATTTGAAATTAATATGTATCAAGTTAAGTTCGTAGATTGGAATGGTACAGTCATCAAGGCCGTGGAAATCTCTCATGGGCAAGCAGCAACACCGCCTCTAGAGCCAAAACGAAATGGCTACGCATTTACTGGGTGGGATACTACTTTTGACAACGTCACCAGTGAACTAGTTGTTAAAGCGCAGTATAAAGCGAGTTATAATCCAACGACTACCGATAAGGAAGATAAAGGTAGTTCCGGTGGTGCGTTCGGCTTTTTACTAGCGATGCTAAGCACGCTGTTGGCTTTTGTTAGACGCAGAACACCTGCATAACCTGCAAACCTCATTTCAACAGCATAGCGACGCTTCGCTATGCTGTTTACCTTCACCAGATTGCATGAGAACCCATGTCTGGCATCTCAATGGCTCCACCTGCAGCCTGTACTGTGATTATGATGCGAAATAGTAATGCGGATAGCATTGTTCATATACAACATTGTTCCTAAAACACCCACATCGATAAACTATTGTTACAAATAATCCTCCCTGTTTTGGCGCTGACTCTCCATATGTTGCTAAACTGAGCACAACAATAATAATCAAGTTTTTGGAGTAGCCATGTCATTACAAAAATGGGGAGGAGTCGCGCACTCACAGAAGCGGCAACTTATTTGTTTGGCTTTGTATTATTTTTTGGAGTATTGGACTCCAGTGGGCATAATACCCCAGCGCTTTACCTAGATTTTTTCATCCAAAATCGCGACACCTTTTTCCTCGGCTATATTGTCATTGGGATTATTTTCAGCTTCACGCTTATCGTATTGGTACAAGCCATGCAGCAGCGCTTGAGTAAAGCCTCTCCTGAGCTGATGAAATTTGCTAGCATAGTGGGTTATATATGGGCCGCAATTGTACTTGCAAGTACCATGGTTTTTTTAACCAGCATTGCAACAATTGCAAAATTTTATGAGATCGATCCAGCACTTGCCCTAACGGTTAATCGCACCATCTCGATAGTGGTAGATGCGCTTGGCGGTGGTATCGAGTTGGTCGGTGCAATATGGGTACTAGCGGTTAGCTATGTTGGCATTAAACATAACGTTTTTAGTCCACTGTTGCATTATTGGGGGTTGTTGGTCAGTATTGCAGGAATCCTTACATTGTTTTCTGGTCTTTCTTCTTTCTCAGCAAACCCATTTTTTGACGTGACCACTGCTATCTTCGGATTGGGGCAAATCCTATGGTTTATCGTATTAGGTGTGATGTTATTGAGAGATGAAACACCAGCATAGGCGCATAACCACAGCTGGATAATATCTCCAAGGGGCAATTGCAAAATTATTGCCAGAACCACGCGTTTACTCTGGTTCTGGTAATACTGGTGGAGTGCTATCCATATAAGTCAAAAAGTTAGCCCAAAGAGTATGGGTTCTAGTTTTTACTAATTCCTTACGACACTCGAGTGCCATCACGCCACGAATAGTGCCTTCTCGCCATTGGGTATATACCGCGCCGCAGTGGGCATCGAGATAGCTTTGCCACGCCAACTGCGAGGCTTTAATCGCTTCTACCAGTTGCTCATCAAAGGCATTATGCTCAAGGCTTTTTTGGTAGTAACGTTCAAGTATTTCAGTTCGCGCGTTAAGCTCGCTCATTGCACACTCGTTGATGTCTATGGTTGAGATAGGGTTTTCACACACATCTCCCCCCGCCAACGTGATTTGGCTATGTAATAAAAACAATGCAGCCGCTATTAATCTCATGATATTTCCTTTTGTATTTAACCTTTAATGAGTTTCAACATATTACCGATGGAATCGAGGTTAATTCCACCCATCAGCTCTGGATTATTCAACGCATAGAGGTAATCTTCTATCAAGGTGCAATCAATCTCGTCACGCAGTTCAACAAACCCAGCCCAATTTTCGAGGTCATCTTCGTCAATTTCACCGCTGAGATATTTTGCTAATACCACGCTTAACATCGCCTTGCTGATAGCGAGCGATACTGCACTGTTATCGCTCAATAATATATTTAACGCCTGTTCTTTGTGTGGGCCGAATGTAACAAACTCGGCCAGTGCTTGTTGCTTATTCATGATTTTTCTCCAGCTCTGCGACCAAAGCAAATAACTCACTCAGCCCCGCTTGCTGTTGCTCGACTTCTTGCGCCGCAAAGCCTAAGCGAATATGACTTAAACTACTAGCCTTACCGAGAGTAAATTCAGGCTCACATTGTACGTAAATCCCTTTTTCAAGTGCTTTTTCAGATAATCTCGAGACGTCGCGTTTGCTGTTTACCCAATACGCCATGCCGCCTTGTGGCACTTCAAAGTCAATATCTAACTTGGCTTTAAGCTCGCTTAGATGCTGCGCCATCGCCTGATGGCGTCCTTGATAGGCTTTGGTCATGCGGCGTAAATGGCGCTCAAACCCTCCCTCTTCCATCCAGTCAGCCACAGCCAACTGGGTAAGGGCATCATTTTTGTGATTAAGTAGCTGCTTACGTGCCACCAATTGCGCAAGCACATCTGCCCGCGCACTCATATAACCCACACGAGCACCGGCAAACATGATTTTTGAGAAAGTAGAAATATAAATCACAATACCACTTGGATCGCTTGCCGCCATCGGCTGTAACGGTGGGCAGAGATAATGAAACTCATGGTCGTAATCGTCTTCAATAATAAACACGCCATACTGCTGGCACAGCTGATAAATCGCCATGCGCCTCGGTACAGATAAAGTCACTGTCGTGGGGTATTGATGTAGAGGAGTTAAATACAACAGCTTCACCTTGTTTTGTTCAAGGCAGCGCGCCAAGGCTTCCACTTTAATGCCTTCTGCATCTTGTGCTAATGCAAAAACTTCAGCCCCTGCATTAGTAAAGGCGTGTCGCGCAGGCGGATAACCAAGCATTTCGATGGCAACACCATCACCTGGATTAATAAATGCATTTGCCACCAATGAGAGCGCTTCTTGGGAGCCATTACAAATCAGTAAATCATCACATACCAGTCCCCTCGCTCTGCGCAAATACGCCTGAATTTGGGATTTCAGTAACTCGCACCCCGCAATGTCTGAATAGTGAAAATGACTGACATTGGTTTTGCGGCACGCCTTTACTAAAAACCGCTTAAACTCATCATAAGGAAAAGCATGAAGATCTGGTAAGCCCCCTGCAAAACTATAGCGGTAGGCCGTACGCTTAGTGCTGCTTACTGGGGTCAGTGTTTTAGCAAATTGCGGTACGATTTGTGGTGTAGCAGGCACTCTTGTGTCTATCTGTTGGCTACTGAAAATAGGTAGTTCAGTATTGACTCGATAGCCGCTGCGCTCTTTAACCACCAGCCAGCCTTCAGCTACCAAGTTTTGTAGCGCATTCATCACCGTGTGCCGATTCATACCATGTAACTCAGCCAGCTTTCGGGCAGAAGGAAGTTTGTCACCGGGTGTGAGCTTACCTTCAGTAATGGCACTGCGCAAAACATCTGCTAAGCGTTTATGTTTAGCATCTTGAGACTGTGTTTTTGGGCTAATAGAAATCAAGTCTGGTCTAATTAAATTATTAAATCTGGTTGTTTTATATCAACCAAAATCAGCGCAATATGCAAGCATTAAAAACACAGAATGAATGGAAAATTGATGCTTTCAAAACAAACGCTAGAATCCAATCGCGTTAAGCTCACTCCGCTTGAAGCCGCGCATTTACCTGAGTTATTGGCTCGAGGCAAAAAAACTGAGATCTGGAAATGGGTATTTAATAATTATTGTCGCGATCAAAAAACCATAGAGCAATGGTTTTACGGCTCTGCGCAATTTGACGAAAGCGAACAACTTGTTGTTGCAATCATAGATAAAGACTCAGGTAAACTGGCTGGTAATAGCCGCTTGTTTAGACTTGATAAACTCAACTTAAGTGCCGAAATCGGCCATACTTTTATTGGTACTGAATTTCAACGTACGCATGTTAATACCCACGCCAAATACCTGTTGCTCAAATATGCCTTTGAAGCGATTGGACTGGTGCGTGTGCAATTTCAAACGCATGAATGTAATCATAAGTCTCGTAATGCCATCGCTCGACTCGGTGCCCATTTTGAAGGCTTGTCGTTAAAAGATAGACGCTTGCCTGACGGAAGTTACCGTAATACAGCACGATTTGCCATCACTGATGAGATGTGGCCTGAAGTGAAAGCGAGGTTGGAGGAAAAGTTATGAGCTACCCAAGAAACTACTACATTGAAAGCAATCCAAACATACTCAGCTCTGTGATCACAAAACACCCGCTGGCCACGCTGACGGTGATCCAAGAAGGCAAGATAAAGACGGTTTTTGTACCGCTAACATTAAGTGATGACCATGCTTATTTGCTCGGACACGCTACAAAAGACAACCCGATTTTTCACACAGGTGGTGTTATTCAAGCAGTTTTCCACTGTGAAGATCATTACCTCTCACCCACGGTTATCCCTGACATTAAGCTCCCCACGTGGTTGTACGCAAATGTGGTAGTTGAAGGTGAGCTCGCACTTATTGCTACTGATGATGAAAAATACGCGTCAATGCAAGCGCAGATAATGCATTTTGAGCAGTTTTCAAATAGTAATTGGCAACTTGATAGCGTGCCTGCTAATCAACGCCAATCGCTGTTTAACGCCATTAACTTTTTCAAGATTAAAATCAATACGATGCATGGCGCTTTTAAGTTAAGCCAAAACCAGTCGAGTGACATTCGCGCTAAAATCAAAACACATTTAACGCCATCCAAACCAATGTTAGCTAGTTATGTGTGTTAATTACTAAACTCATACTGCATTCATGGTTGAAGTGCTTGAATCTTACAGACCAGCAAGCAATTTCTATTTCAATGCGTTATTTCAAAAACCTAATAACAAAATTTATTTTGATGATGCAGAAGTGGCCCGGCCTAATGGCGCTGTTGGCTTTTTGCAGTGGTATAGCGAGCTTTATTTTAGTTGAACGTAAAGAGTCGTTTTCACAGATCATCGCTCTGCTTTTACTCACCAGTTGGCTGTGGCTTATTATTGATAACTGGCTTCGCGACCAAGTGGAGCAACGTTTTGGTATTGTGTTGTCACCCAACTTTATGCGCTTTGCCCTACAAATGGTGCAACAGGAAAGCCTATTCTTCGCACTGCCTTTTTTCTTGGCTGCCACGACATGGAATCATCCACAGGCCGCGTTTACCTGCTTAATTGCACTCTGCGCGTTTATCTCCGTTGTAGACCCGATATATTACAAAAAGCTAGCCCGGCACAATGTGCTGTTTATGGTATTCCACAATTTTGCCTTGTTTGTTGTGATTTCAGTTACGCTACCTATTTTGCTTCACCTGACAACCGACCAAAGTATACAAATAGCGCTAGTCACCGCCATTATTCTTACCCTACCGAGTCTTGGTAATGTCATGCCACATGCAAGGTGGTGGCGTTTTCCCTTATTGGCTCTGCTGCTAAGTGCGCTTAGCGCTGGTTTGTGGCAGTTACGTAGCTGGGTTCCCCCGGCGGCCTTACGACTCACCAACATTACGCTGGCTTATGAAGTTGATAGGCAGCAACGAAAGCCAATGAACAGTATCCAACAACTCGATACCCATTCGCTTCACGAACAAGGCTTGTATAGTTGGAGCGCGGTAAAAGCACCACGGGGACTAAACGAAAAGATCTTTCACGTGTGGGTACACAACAAGCAAGTGGTTGACCGAATCCCCTTAAATATTAGCGGTGGACGCGAGGAAGGCTATCGAGCTTGGAGCCATAAGAGCAACTTTCCCGCCGACTCAACAGGTAAGTGGGAGGTGCACGTTGTCACCAGTTCAGGACAACTGATTGGCCTAACAAAATTTACTGTATCTCCTTAGGAAATTTTTAAGGAATTACAATCAATTATCGAAATCTAGGCGCGGTGATAGTGTTATTATGATATGGTTAAGCGTCTCTTTTCTTATTCAAGGAAGTCTATGACTGATTTTTCCGTTTTACCGGACGAAAACTCGAAGCGATTTGTTGCTGTGCTCAATAAAAAAGTTGAACTTGGTCGACTTTTTAATGCGCTTGGCCATATGACCGCTGGGCTCATTGACCAAATTGGTAATACTGATGAGCTCTGCTTTTTACCGTATCAAGACAAAGATGGCGGCATTCACCCTTCGATTTCGCACTACCCTTTTATTGTGCTTAAAGCAGATAACAGTAATAAAATCAGAAAAGTGCGAGCAGAGCTTGTGGCTCGTAACATCCCCTTTACCGACTTTACAAATACCATGATTGTTGGCACATCCGAACAGCAAGTAAGCGCCACCGCTGAAACACCAGAGCAAGACTTAGAGTACTTTGGCATTTGCATGTTTGGCGATAGCGCGGAGCTTAAAGAATTTACAGGGAAATTCAGCTTGTTTAAATAACCTGAGGTTTATTTTTGGTATCACTTACTTTGGTTGTAGTTTAGGTTTAATTTATGAAACGATTTTCAAGTACTGCGTTGGTCATTGTTGTATTACTAGTCATCCTTAATATGAGTAATTTGCCTTGGGAGTTAAGATTTGCAGCGCCTCAGCATAATTACCTTTTCGTTATGATACTGGCCATCATCTTACCCGCTTCAGTGTTGTTGTGGTCGTTATGTCGACGCACCAAGCTGCTCAAAATGTCTGGCTTATTAGTCGCTTTGGCAGCAGCAGTGCCGAGTTTCATCGTATTTATCTTTGCCGCTGGTGATTATTCCGAGATCAAACAAAGCGGCGTTGACAACTCCTTTGCCGAACTTAATCGACTGAATGTCAATGACGATAACTATGTGCTTTACCGAACCGACCGCGGAGCCACCACTTCATATGGTTTAGTTTTACGCTTAGAGCGAGAAATCGGATTTGGTATTCATGCAGTAAAGGTCGTTCACAGCAAATACAAAGCCGCAGAAGGTCAGCTGGAGTTGCTTTCTGAGAGCCAAATAAAAATGCAGATCCAGCCTTATGATACGCAAGACCAAATGGAAGTGGTGGTGTTAGATATTTAAAATGCTTTCAAGGCCGCAGCGTAAAGCACATGATAAAAGCGACAAAATCGCTGTGTAAAACAGCTCCTACCCTGTAGTGAAGTCATGCTTGTAGGAGGCGATTCACTCGCCGAGCAGTTTATGTTTTCTAACGAATTTTTGATGAAAAATCCCCCTCATCTCACCAGCCAAAAATTCAATATAAAAACAACAAAGTCGCTGTGTAAAACATCTCCTACCTCAAGGTGAAACCAAGCAAAAAGCCGATACTGGCTTTTTGCTCTTCACATTTAACACTGTTAAATAATAGTCTTACGGGTTCTTAGGCGATTAAAGTTGACGTAAACCTCTTTACCACAGTCTAATTTAACTGTGAAACCCGAATACTCCTCTTTGATTTCAATGAGTTTTTCGTAATTCTCTTGGAAGTAGGTTTGCGTCGGGATGGATGCGTCTTTAAAGCTGATAAACGCGCCGTATGCCCCTTCTATGGTGGTGTCGCGGCTAACTTCAATCCAATCAAGTGCACGGTTTACATAACGGTATACTGGATTTGCTTGACCAAGGCGTTTGCTGTCATAACTGCCGTCGTATTTTAACTCGGTATTCCACCAAGTTTGGTATTGAATGGTGTACTGCGCAGTAGTATAAGGAAAGGCAACACGCTCCTTAGCATCATCACAAGTATCATTGGCATAAAACTTACCCGCAATGGCACCTAGAGTGACATAACTAAATAGTCCAAGTGGGGCATTTTGTGCAAACAGTAAAGGCGATGTAAGTGAACGCAATAGCGCCAACTTGCCTTGTTCGGTAAGACCAGACTCACGCACTAGCTTCGAGGTGATCTTGTGTGGCGCTGGGGCGTCGAAGTCTGGTGTAAATGGTTCGCCATCAACGCTTGCGGCAAGCGTCCCTTTTAACCCCAGTTTTTTGAGATTAGCCAAAGAGTTTCGCGACCAGTCAGACATCAATGCTTCGCTATAATTCTGCTTTGTATCCGTGCCCGTCACCTGCACTTTAGCAGTGGGAAAATACTGCTTAGCAAACTGAAGTAGCGCCTTTTCTGAGCCTTGCCAATAACCATACATGGTGCTTGGGTGCTTTAACGTTTTTTCGTAGCCAGATGACTTTTCACACTCGCTAACATCTGGGATCGCGTTGATTTTTAGGTTAGTACCAACTAAGTTCTCGGTATCCTTTCCCGTATCGTTAATCGCATCTTCCCACTGGCTGAGCAGCTGCCAAGTTGCTAAGTCTGTAGAGCCAACCGCCTCATTATTCCAGTTAATTTCAAAGCGGTGGATTTCATCAGGTAGCTCAAAAGCTTTGACTCTAAACTCCGTCACTATTCCATAACTTAACGCCCCGCCTCCGCGTAGTGCCCATAAGAGATCTTCATTTTCAGTCTCAGATACCTCAACTCTCGAACCATCTTGCAAAATAACAGTCGCACCAACGAGTGACTCACAGCACATCCCTTTTGCTCGCGTCCACGGGCCCCAACCACCGCCTTGAATATACCCAGCTAACCCAACCGTGGCACAGGTGCCGTGCGGAATGGTTAACGGCGGAATATCCTTGTAACCAGATTCCGCAAGCTTTGGAACTAATTGATAAAAGCGATATCCAGAGCCAATATGAGCAATATAGTCATCGCCTTCTTTCTCAATGGAGAAGTCTTTTAAACCGCTTAAATCCAGTAGCACCACATCTGTGCCACTACACTCCCCTTCGTGATCATGGCCACCAGAGCGCACCCGAATGGGTAAGTTAAACGCTATCGCCTCTTGATAGGCGCGCATTACATCATCGGTGTTATTACACATCACAATCACCGAGGGCGAAAACTGAAATCGTGTGTTAAAGATAAGTGCTTTAGCTTGATATTCTCTAAAGCGCTCCATCGAAGTATCCCCCGTTGGCAATAAAGTAAGCAACTGCTTTGCAGAAAAGCCATGCTTACTTTCTAACGCGAGTATAAATCCTTGTGTCGCGCGCCAATAGCGGTCGATACGCTTTTGTGCTTCTTCTAACTGATATTCAGGGATTGGTTTATTGGATTGTTTAGGCATTGTTGTTTCCTTGCGCTGTGCAATTTCCACGTGGACAGTCGTCCACTTTGTTACCCGTAATGGCTTCGGCGAGATCTTGTATCGCCGGTGCGAGATCTTTTTTATCAATATTGACTTTAATGAGGTACGGCTTACATGAGTTTTCATGAAGCGCAGCAAAAACCCCATTTAGATCTGCGACGGTCTCTACATTCAAATATTCAACAGAATACGCATTCGCTAATGATTTATAGTCCCAACGATGCAGATCATCAAATGGTGCAAATGCGCCCGTAGGAGTAAACGCACAGATATCAACGAACGACTGCTCAATTGCATACACTTGGTTACTCATTACAAACACTGCAGTATTGAGTTTGTTATGGCTAATGGTAGACAGTGTTTGGCACATCATCATAAACCCACCGTCGCCGGCAACCACAACACTACGTCGGTTGTCAGCCAAGGCTGTGCCGAGTGAACAACCGGTTTCATGACCTAACGACCCCCAAGCCGCGTCACTAATAAAGCGACTTTCTTCAATACCAGTTAAACGAGCCGCCATATAAAGCGAAGAGCTTTCACCTAAAATAAGGTTGAAGTCACGCACCTTTTGGCATTGGGCTAACTGCTTTTGGTATGTGCAAAAGAAGTTTTCGTAGCTGATGGTATCGCAATCTCGTACAGGACTTTTCAAGTAGGGGTTTTCCGGCAACGAGCAAAGCGCATGATGCTGCATCGGGTAATGCTCAACATACACCGTTAAATCATCAATAAACTGTGCTAAATCGATACCACCAAAACGCTCGCAGTTACCAATTCTTGCTTCGCCCATATTCACGCGGATCAATTCGTTGTCTTGCGTTTTTAACATGGTCAGGTAATCATCAGTGAATATTGCCCCCAACGCTAAAATGCAATCTCGTTTGCTAACAAAGTCAAACGTTTCAGGCCATGACGCTTCACCCGCATAGGTGCCAACAAACAGCTCCTTCCCGAGCCCTTGCGCCTCACTTAATACTGATTTGGCTAGCGTGGTCGTGGTATACGGAATATTGAGATTACAGAGCAAGTTTTCGACTTCCCTTTGTATGCCAAGTCGCGTGATCTCTATGCCTAATAATACCAACGGCTTCTCAGCTTCTTTGAGTCGGTTGATTACTTTATCGAGTAAATTTGCCATCATCGTAGGATTAGATGCAGGTCTTGGGATCACTAAATGGCCATCTGGTTTATCACAAGCTGCGCCCCACACGTTTTGCCATGCTTCTAGATAAATAGGCCGCTTTTCACTCATGGCAAGGCGTAACGCATTGTCAATAATGTCAGGAGCAGAAGCGGGATCCGAAAGAATTTCACTGGCGACAGTGACATTTTCAAACACCTTTTTATCTGCGCTATAGTCGCCGGTAGAGTGATGAAATAACACGCCTGTTTCTTCAATATCTACACGGTTTTCAGCCGACGGACTTGCCGATATAACGACAACAGGATTACGCTCGACATAAGCGCCGGCGATGGCGTTTAATACGCTGAACGTGCCAACGCCGTATTGCACAGACACCGCGCCAATACCTCGGTATCTTGCATATCCATCCGCCGCGTAGCCTGCCCCTAGTTCGGTTACATCGCCTACAGCGCCAATACCTGGAAAGTTGTCCAGTGCGGTCATAAATTCTTGCACATAGTCACCAGGCACTTGAAACACCTTATCAAGGCCCAACTGCTTTAACCGCCACAGTAAATGGTCAGCAACCGTAAAATTAGCGGTACTCATGATTAATACCTCGATAGGCGAATTCAGTGACTTCGTCCAGGGTGTCCGAACTGGCATTTGGCTGCTGCGCTGAATGCTGACACGAGCAGCCACCTTTACGGCAATCTACTGGTAAGTAGTTGTGGTGTGACTCAAGCCACTGTTCATACTGTGCTTTGTCTTTGGATAACCAATTAGGCGTTGGTAAAGCAAAGAACTCAGCCAATGTTGATTCAGCCGTATTTAACGCCCCTTCAACCCAGCCTTGTTCATAGGAGTACGCTTCGCCAACAATATAGATTTCTTCACTTGCAACAGGGTGGCGCATTCTGCACATGATCTCATCGAGACGATAATTGGCTTTCCACTCATGCCAGCCACCGCCATAAGGGTCATCCCCCCACTCTTGGTAGATAGCAGAATATGGCATTGGGAGCGCTTTTTGATTATGTAACGCTTGAATTTGGCGATGTGCCGCTTCAACCATCCCAGTGGTAATTTGATACTGGTTTTTAGGTACTATCTCATTTTCGGTATAGCCTTGTGCACCATAGGCTGGCATATAGCCTTGGTAATGCTCGCCCTTTTCTAAACCTTTCCAGTAAGGGATAGTGCCAATATCATTGTAAGAAGCCATTAGCAGCGAGTTGGTATTAGGCTCACCATAGGTATGCTCTACTTTACATACCCGTTCGCCTTTTTCGTTGCTCTCGTATTCAAGGCATTCTTTTTGATCGCATTCCGTGCCCATGTAATAAGTTTGACGGATTGGTAAGTCAGTGACAGAGCGACCAGCAACAAGGCCCAAACTGCGCCACCAAGGTTGCTCGTAAGCCATAAACATCTTAATCGCTTTTTGGATAAGCACAGACGGAATGTTTTCTTTTAACCAAGGGTCGTCAAAGAACGGCGATTCAATCAGCTCAAGCGAGCGCCTTGGCATAGCCAAAATAAGCCGCTTCACTTTAACGCTGTACGCTGGAGCATCTTTATCAACCACTTTCCCACTGCTGTTCACTTGTGTTGGTTGAAAGGTGAGTTCATAACGATACTCGCCACAATGATGCAGCTCAATTTTTGCAAGTCGATGCAACATATTAACGCGCTTACAGCGGTCAAGGCAGCCCGGTGCCGCTGCAAACTCTTCACATAACTTCAGCGGTAACGCCTGAAAACCATCTTTGAGGGTCTTAAATACCGTATCATCGCTATATTCAGTGGCAGGCAACTGAGTAACCGCACTGGCATTCGCCACATTAGCATCGTAGCCCCCCGCTTCTTTCATAAAAAGGTATGCTTCGTTACTCAACACATGCTCAAGCAAGTTCCAAAAGCCAAAGCGCCAGATTTCCTTGCCAAACACTTTGACTTTCATCTGCTCTGCAAGAGACATATCGGCAAAGCCCGGACAGATGAGGTTCATGACTTTAACTTGAAGATCTTCCGGCCCATAGCCTCGCTCTGTTTCTTCAAGCTTGTATGGGATTTTGTCTGGACACTCGGCGAAATCACGATATCTAAAATATTGTCCGCGCAGGTAAAAGAGGTTGTTTTCACTGCCTGCTTCAGGAGAGCTTTCTGCATTTGAAGGGTATAACGGCAGCTTTGAGCCCATAGGGAAGTCTTTGGTTTGGAGTTTTAGCTCATCCACCAGCGTACTCACCATCACATGATCATCAGGAATAAAGCGCATGCCACCAAGCTCAGCCACGACGTTGGGTAACCCCGGAAGCGTGCGACTGTACAAACGACCACCGATACGATCGCTATACTCAAATAAGCCTATGCGATGTGTATCACCAAGCTCTTGTTGCAGACGCCATGCACTATAGACACCTGATACACCGCCACCCACAATGGCAATATCTAGTTCTTTATTCATTTTAATATGCTCCTTTAAGCTATTACTTTAAAAGCATATTTAAGGGTGGTGATTTTATCTATTACACCGAGTTACAACAGATTACAGAGACATTACAGCAACTACAAAAATAGCCAGTCTTCAATGATGAAGACTGGCTATTTAACGTTTGCTTATTCTAACCTTCGGCTACTTTAGGCTATTTTGGCAAAGCCCATCTAAAATTGGACAGTTTGCATTTTCGTCACCATTACAGTTGTCCGACAGTTGTTTCAAAGTCTCACGCATTTGCTGAAGTTCATTGATTTTATGCTCAATCTCATTCAAATGATGCTGCGCTATCGATTTGACTTCACGGCTAGTACGATCTGGGTTTTGTAACAAATCGAGCAAAGATTGGATCTGCGCAATAGGAAACCCCAGTTTTCGTGCTTGCTTTATCACACCTAGCAATTGTAATTGTTGTGAATCGTACAGCCGGTAGCCTGCTTCACTTCTTTTGCTGCACTTTAGTAGCCCGCTCGCTTCGTAATGGCGGATCATTTTTGCCGAGAGTCCTGTACGCTGCGCGGCTTCGCCGATTGTGATCAGTTTTTCCATGACGTTTACTCCTTTGGTTGCCAACGTTGCAATAACAACGCATTGCTAATGACTAGTAAACTACTGGTCGCCATCGCCGCACCTGCAAAAATAGGGCTAAGGTAACCCAGTGCTGCCAATGGAATGCCAATGACATTAAAGATAAATGCCCAAAATAGATTTTGCTTGATTTTGCGATAGGTTAATTTTGCCATCGCTAAAGCAGATGCCACTAAGCTTGGCTCGCCACGCATCAGCGTCATTGCCGATGCGCTTACCGCCACTTCCGTACCGGTTGCCATTGCGATACCCAGATCAGCCTGTGCCAGCGCTGGGGCGTCATTGATCCCATCACCGACCATTGCCACACAGTAACCTTGCTGTTGGGCATTAGCAATATACTCAGCTTTGTGCTCTGGCAGTACTTGCGCTTTGTAATCGTCCAGTTCTAGCAATTTAGCATTGTACTGTGCACTACTTTGGCTGTCTCCGGTCAACATTGCAACTTTGATCCCTTGCTGCTTAAGCTGTTTGACCGCGGTATAGGCATGAGCTTTAAGCTCGTCAGTAAAGTAGAATAGCGCCAAAAACTCGCAGCTCAGTTCACTATTTTGGGTCACTAACCAAGATAAAGAAGCGCCGGGTATTTCTTCTGGTAGCGCAGGCAAAGTTAAGCCTAACTCTTGCATCCAAAAGCCGCTCCCCAAATAGACTGTTTTATCTTGGTATTGTGCTTTAACGCCTCTACCCGCTACCACTTTAAAGTCGCTTACAGGAAGTAATGACAATTGCTTTTCCAGTGCCTTATTGACCACCGCCTTGGCAAGCGGGTGTTCGCTGTATTGCTGTAACGATGCCGCCAGCTGTAACACATCGTCTTGATGATACGTAAAAGTGTGCATATTGCTAAGCTCAGGTTTGCCCATCGTAAGCGTGCCCGTTTTATCAAAAATCACCATATCGATGGCAGTTGCTTGCTCCAATGCACCAGCATCTTTTACTAAGATCCCATAGCGCGCCGCAGTGCCTGTACCTGCCATAATCGCGGCAGGTGTTGCTAAACCAAGCGCACACGGGCAAGCAATAACAAGAACAGCCACCGCATTCAGAATACCCGTTGGCCAATCTCCTGTACTGAGCCCCCATGCAAAAAATGTAATGAGCGCAATCACCAATACCGCAGGTACAAATACCGCACTCACTTTATCCACCAACGCTTGCACTGGTGCTTTCGCACCTTGTGCTTGTTCTACCAAACGAATAATTTTTGCCAAAGTTGATTCCGCACCAACACTGGTTGCATCCACTTCAAGCACGCCATCAAGATTCACCGAACCACCAGTAACTTTATCTGTTTGTGCTTTATAAACAGGCACGCTTTCACCGCTGATAAGCGCTTCATCTACCTGTGAGTGACCTTCAACTACAACGCCGTCAACCGGTATACGCTCACCAGGTTTGATCAATAGTCGTTCGCCACTTTTTACTGCCCCAGCAGGGACTTCTTGCCAACTGTTATCACGCCAGACCATAGCCGATGTTGGCCTTAAGCTTTCAAGCGCTTTAAGGGCGCTGGTTGTACGTCGCTTGGCTCTGTGTTCAAGATACTTACCCAACAGCACCAAACTCAACACGGCACTGCTGCTTTCGAAGTATAAATGTGGAGCGCCATGCTCACCGCTGAATGTCCACCACAAATACAGCGACAGGCCATACGCCGCACTGGTGCCGATGGCCACCAGCAAATCCATATTCCCCGTTCCCGCTTTTATTGCTCCCCATCCGGCACGATAAAAACGCGCACCAAAATAAAACTGAACAGGCGTGGCCAATGCCCATTGCATCCACGCCGGGAGCATCCAGTTTTGGTTAAACAACATGGCAAACATGGGTAACACCATAGGTAAGGTGAGCGTCAGTGACGCCACTGCCGGGAACCAATCAGCGCGATAAAAGGGAATTGCTGCCACTTGTTCGCTTGACTCATCAGGGTCTGCTTGTGGCTGTACCACAGTGTAACCGGCGTCGTTAAGCTTGGCTTCGATTTCAGCGAACGGTAACTCTGCCACTAAAGTTAAGGTTAGCTTTTCAGTCGCTAAATTGACCTCGGCTTTAATTACCTGCGGTAATGTTTGCGCCGCCTTTTCCACTCGGCTCACACAAGACGCGCAAGTCATGCCTTTAACTTGATATTGCACTTCATTGGTATTGACCTTGTAGCCTGCATCTTTTACCGCACTGACCAACGCCGACACTTCCGCACTGCCCTCAACAGACACCGCTTCCAAGGCTAAGTTAACACTGGCACTGACAACGCCAGACACTTTCTCTAAGGCTTTCTCAACTCGGCCAACGCACGAGGCGCATGTCATGCCCGATACATTAAATTTTATCACCTTGTCCATTTCTATCTCCGCAAACGCGTTAATTCTCATTGTTGGACACTAATCCTTACCCTTATGGTAAGGTCAAACAAAATTGTTCATTTATCTAACAGAAGAAAAAAGAGTTTCCATAGATAAATAACCTGAGGTTTAGATAAGAAATAGATGAACTCATTGCCTTTAAGAGAAATAATGACTTCTTTCTCACCTAGCCAGTAAGTTTTAGGGATAACACGGCGAATTTACACACCAAAGGAGAAGACGACGTTATCGCTATTATTGGCGACGCAGGCTATATCAACGAAAGCTGTGCCTAACTCCCAGAAGCTATCAATCCAAGTCGACCCAAACCACTTTACATTTGTGAGCTCACATCCTCCTTTATCGCCACTCACACTTGTTTTATACAGCTCACGTTAATAAACGCTCACAATAATTCACACTTTGACAAAGCGCAGACAATGCGGAACAATTACGCCGTTTGTATTAGATAAACCCAATACAACTGCGACTAAAGGAATAATTTAAGGACAACACAATGAGCTTTATCGGCGCCGGTGCAGGCAACGAAGCCCAGAGCGTGCAATACAATGTCGACGCGCAAACTGCCAAATTACGAACCTCAGGTTCAGCTTCTTGGCGGCACAACAATCCAGCCCTACTGCCATTAAATATTAGTGCAAAGCGAAATCAAGCGCTGGGACAGGCCTATCGTATTGCAATATTTCCCGACCGTGCTGCGGGAGAGCAAGCCTTTTTAGAAGAAATCGAAAGAGCCAAATACAGCGATTTTACCTTAGGCCAAATGGTCAATGCGTTTATTCCTGACTACATCATCGACCCACCACAATGGGATGAACAAAACCAAACGGCTGTTCTACCGCATATTGAGCCAATAACGGGAATGGATGTTAATCTGCCAATTAGCGACCCACAAGCATTCTTAGACTTGGTAACCCTTAAACTGGGTTGGCAAGTAGGAACTGAGAGTGATGTTGCCAGAGATTTTGAAGCCGAAGCCAGACAAGCAGCTATCGTTTCAAATACCAATGTTCTCATTAACGGTAGAACCGCTGTGCATAGTGGCAGCGGCGGTGTGTTAAGCACAGTAGACGTTTGTTTGACTAAGATAGGCAAAGTGGTTGTGCCTATTCCCTACGGTAACATTGCTCGCTCATCAGACGCCGCAAGCGTTGCCAGCTCAGTAAAAATTCAAGGTAACGGTGCGGCCAATATCAAGTCTAACTTTTCAAAAAGTACGGGAGACCAACCCGGTAATAAAAAAGGTATCGCTAGTCGAACATTGGGTAAAAAAGCAGAGTTTCTGCAAGGCAGCTTTGATGTTTACATCGAGGGAAAACCAGCGGTTCGGCAGGGAGATTTAATGGTATCTAATAATAAAAATACGCCCCCCGCACCTTTGAACCAGCCCGGTGGTGCGACTCCTGCAGGCCTTGATGTTGTGCTTGGCGCAGAGCCACTAAGCCAAGCCGGTACGAATAAGATCAATATAAAAGTGTCGGGTAGTAGCAAACCTAGCGATGAAGAGGTGAAGATAGGATGAGCCACTCTTTACCAACCAAAACCAATGCTAACGGTAATTTTAGAGAACTTGTTTTTGAGGGCTATGCAAGCGACAAAGAAGTGGTTTCTTTGATGCTCAAAGACACCTCGGTTGATGGCACGAAAGAAGGCTATTATAAGGTCCCCCTTTACACTTCAAACACGGTAGACCAACAAAGCAGCGATGCTGACATTGAGCTGGTGCACATTTATCCATTTTTATACGACACGCCAGAGCAGCAACTACAATCAGCCTCTCCAGTAACCAGCGGATTTATCTATATTTATGTCGATGGCTATTTATGGCGTGAACTACAAGTTATCGAACCCGAAGACTTTGACGCTCCGGCGCTATTTTCAGATGTGAATTTGTATTGGCAAAAAGGTTTTTTAAGTTGGAAAAAGTCGGCCAATAAACCTAACTCACGACCGCAAGGCACGCGTGCAGCAACCTGTAAGCCAACCAGCAGCATTCTCGTCCCGCATAAACTAAATGGCAACGAAGTAAGCGTAGAAATCGCATGGTCTGAAGTTCAGTGGTCATGGGAGCAGATCTTGTTGTTTGGCGGGTTTAATGAACAGGATCCGCGCTTAAATACCGGCACACCACTCGCTGACGAAGAAAGACATAGCCCTGCCCTAGGAGATGCAGCAGCGCTCAGAGCACAGCGCATGACGAAGCTGGATAACTTAGGGCAATTTGCCACAGGCTATAACGACCAAGGCAAAGTAGTTAACACCCCGACACTTCATCAAAAGCTGCACCTTCCAGAGCGCGATAAAATCGCCCAAGTGCCGATTTTTGACGGGATCCATGTGGCTCGAATGTATGTGGTGAAAATTCAAAATTTGGTGGTTGAAATTGAAGCGCTTATGAACCACCTCTCTGGTGTAAACAGCGACACAGGTGAAATCGACTATCAGCAACGTAATAAATACGAGCTTGCAGTTTACATGCTGCAAACTTTCTATCTGCAAACAGATGCCGTTTTAGATAAAGACATAGAAATACAGTCATCTGGTGAAAAACTAGTCGAATCGGATGAAGACGCCATCGACTTTGCCAACAAACTTAAAGAATGGCGAACAGAATGCTTAGATGAAGAGGCCTTTTTTGAGTTTTTGCAGGAAAAAACATTTCGAGAACTTGCAGAAAATATAGCGGAGCTCACTGATGAACTCATTAACTTTCTCGATCAAGAATCCTTAGCCGCTGGATTTACCGAGTGCTTTAAGGATTATGCGCATCAAACTGACTTAAGGTTTTTTGAAGCCTATGACTTACTCACCGATTTATTTTTGGTTTTGAAGCCCCATCCGGCAGCACAAATAGCCCAAATTAATAGAGACAAAGAGTTTTGGCACACGCTAAGTAGCGGCCACCGAGGACAAGACTTTATTCTGCAATGTCTAGATCAACACCCAAGCAAACCAGGAAAAGAAATTGCGCAGTTTTTATTTCCAAAACCTACGGGAAATAAGCTAAGTGAATACGAAAAGCGTGACTTTAACCGCTTTGAGCTTAAGCTTGCGAGCGCAAAAATCGAAAAGATCCATAAACAAGAGGAATTAATAGATTGGAATGAAGGAGAACAATTAGGCAGGCGGCTTTCTCAGGTGATTTTTGGTTTAGCCGTTAGCGTATTTGAGATCCCCGATATCGCCCATAAACTTTCGAGTCACGAAGGGACGTTAGGCCAACAAAAATCCGCGACTCAAGCAGCCACAAACGCGACTCAACGGCAGTATGAACAAACTCAAAAAGCACTGAAAGAGGCCGAACTTGCAAGAGATGAAGCGCTTGATGAGCTGACAAAAAAAGAAGCTGAGTATGAACAACGAAAGTCTGAACTATCGCGTTTGACTCCTGAAGAGCATCAGCTCAAAGCTGCAGAATTAGACGCAAAGATACAAGTTGAAAGAGCAAGATTACGACGACTTGAGACCAAGTTTGCAGCAGCAAAAGCGTCGGTTACACGAGCTCAAAAACAAGTATCTACCTTCGTAAAGGTCAATAATGCATGGCACAAATACCCTTTTGCAAAATTGATTGATGCAAAAGCGGATGTATTACAGCCACTGATGCGATTAGTAGATATCTCAACACCTGGGCACCTTGTTGAAGTCGAAATGAGGGTCTCCGATTATATAAATGGTAACTTTCCTATAGGTTACATGCCGCTTGACCCCAAATCTCGCCAGCTTTCTGCCGAGAAGCAAGTGAAAGAATTAAATCAGCTGATACGAGCGAACAGAAAGCGAAACGTCAATATAAAATACGGAGGCGCAAGCCATAAAGTGTCTCTGGAAGATGTTTTGAACTTGAATAAACGCCTTGAACTCCTAACCCAATCGTTAGACAGAGCGCAAACAACCACCTTTATTGAAAGTAAAGAGAAAGTCATTGCCTATTTGGTTAAAGCAACCGGTGCCGATTTGTCTGCTGAAGCCTCAGCAGCAAGGGCAAAACAAATTTATGACGACACGGTACAAAATGCAAAACACTATTCAACTGAGTTAGAAAACCAACACACCACTATCAAAAATCTCGCAGAGCGAACAGCAAATCTAGAGAAATGGCAAAATAAAGTCGTTACCGAGGCCGCATCCAGCCAGTCGTTAAAAAGAGGAATGGTGGGTGTATTAGGTGCTTTATATATCTTTGAAATTGCAAATGTGAGGCAGGTAATAATAAATATAGAACCAAGTATTAGGGCCTCTTTTGATACACTAGGAGTAGTGTCTGATCTTGCTGCAATTCACTTAACAGTGCAGTCCGCAGTGACACAAATGCGATCAGGTTTGCCAAGTCCACGACAATATGCCGCCTTTGAACACCATAGGCGTGTTTTTGGAAGTCATAGCGCACAACAAAAATATGGGCCAACCTTTTCGAGTAAAGCGTCGTTAATGAAATGGACAAGTAGGTTAAACTTATTCGCCTCAGCATATAGTGCGACCATATCTGCTTTTGATGCTTACTATGCCTATAAGCGAGGAGATGTGTGGGCAACCACAGGAAACTTACTTGTGACAGCAGGTTTTGCGGGGATGGCCATTGACAGCCTGCCTATGGTGTTGGCCAAATATTCTCGTGCCGCAGTTATGTTACAATTTGGCAGAGTGAGCATCTATGGTCTGATAGCGGTGCTTATAGGCTACGGTATTCTCTATTTAATCCATAAAGATCCGCTCAAAAACTGGTTAACCGTCTGCCCTTGGGGTAAAAACGCCTTTGAGGGTGGCGAAAAGAACATGCTGGGGGACAACTTAACTTATTCTTGGCAAACTCACCCAGAATATGCTCTGCATGCACTTTACGACGCGCTATTTGCCCCATCTATTATGGCTGAATCTCAGGTGATGCAGCTCAACACCTTTTCACGTGTTGCTGATAAAATATCAAAACGTGGTAAATTTCATATCGTAAACTTTAATATGCAGGTTCCAGGGCATATTCCTGCATCTCAACAGGGTTATTTAGACCTAGAGTTTGATATTAAGCCCGTTGCCTCTAATAAACCATGGCAATCATTGCTAAGTACAGCGGCAAAGGGCCAAGCCTCCACCGCAATCGACCACTTCTGGGAACATGTCAAAATTACCGTTAGCCCTCAATTTACCGGGTTTCAGCTGCAATTCGACGAAACCGCGCTATACCCTTATTTTGACAAGCTAAACTGCACAAAGTTAGAGCTGCGCATGCGCTGTACAAAATACCCCCTTGGTAAGGGGCAAACCATTAGCCCAAACTCGAGTCAAGAGTTTAGGCTACCAGCTCCAGAGCGCGATCAAGATGGCAATATTTCAGAAGCACGGCTTTGGAGTGAACAAGCCGTAGAGGTAGAGATCGATGACTATGGTTTAAGTGCAGCAGGGTTGCTACAGAGGCTATTAAACTAAAAGGCCAAATAATGAGAGAAAAATTAAATCTAAAAACGTTTACAGCCCTATCTGCTACTTTACTCAGAAAAATAGTAAGTAAGGTAATGGAAACCGAGGTAGCTCCCAAAGCACCTAAAGAGCTAAAAGAGCATACAGAAGACAATTTACCACCCTTTGATTTTGGTCGGCCGGTGGAAGAAACTCCACTACTACCAATAGCAGACTCAGTACCAAGACGTAAAAAAGTAAAAGGGGGGTTTAAGCGAGTACCAGTTCAGCTAAACAGTCGATTCTTGCTTTCGCAAAATAACCTAATGGCCTCCAGCAGAGATATAAAATTGATGAGTGTTGACCTTGATCGTATCGATAAGCTTTCAAATGCAGCTTTTGCGTATATTGCTTTAGCAGGGGCAATGATTGCGGCGTGTTTTTATTTGGCTACACACGATCAATTTTTTGTTTGGAAGATAGCCGTTTTGCTTACGGTCGCCATACCTATTTTTATCCATGTTGGCTTTGTAAAACGCACTTCAGCTGAAGTACTCCGTGTTGATTTCTTTCGCCATAGTGGCCTTGTTACCTTTCCCATTGGTAACAATGTTAGTACCTTTTCGTTAGCGTTAGATGATGTTGATTTGTACATCGGTAAAGTTTCTGCAGGTAGAGGGGTGCAGTTTAACATGGCCTATTTGGTACCAAAGCGCTACCCCAAACGCCTTCGCCATCAACCTATATACCCTGTCGACTGGGAGCCAAGAGACTTAGAAGATAGCATGGAGCTGTGGAGTGAAATCCATCGTTTTATGGATAACACACAACCTATACCTGCATCCTTTTACAAAGGCTGGCAAGAGGTAATCGAAAGCAGTGACTTTACGGAGCAAGATAAAATAATCATATTAGGCGAAGATTTAGTAAAACAAGCCCCTTTTTACGATTTAGAAAACGACCGTCCGTTAGACAAAGTGATTTGGTAGCAATAAAACAATGAAAGCACACCACAAGGAAGTCAGCCCTCCCCATAACCGCATCTGGAAAAAAGTGGTGGCCTTGCTCGTTTTAGGTTTTCAAAAAATTGTAAGTAAGGTCATGGAAACTGAAGTAGCTCCCAAAACACCACAAGAGATAAAAGAACATACAGAGGACAATTTATCACCCATTGATTTTGGTCGACCGGTGGAAGAGACTCCTCTACTACCAATAGCAGACTCTGTACCAAGACGTAAAAAAGTAAAGGGGGGATTTGAGCGAGTACCAGCTCAGCTAAACAGTCGATTCATGCTTTCGCAAAATAACCTAATGGCCTCCAGCAGAGATATTAAATTGATGAGTGTTGACCTTGATCGTATCGATAAGCTTTCGAATGCAGCTTTTGCTTATATGGCAATATTAGTTGTGGCGATCTGCTATTGGAGTTATTTTCATAATCCTGATCCAAGATTTCTCTGGTTAGGTGGTACGCTCAGCGTACTGGCTACACTTATATTCATTCGTACTTCTCATATAAGACGCACTTCAGCTGAAGTACTCCGTGTTGATTTCTTTCGCCATAGTGGCCTTGTTACCTTTCCCGTTGGTAACAATGTTAGTACCTTTTCGTTAGCGTTAGATGAGGTTGATTTGTATATCGGTAAAGTTTCTGCAGGTAGAGGGGTGCAGTTTAACATGGCCTATTTGGTACCAAAGCGCTACCCCAAACGCCTTCGCCATCAACCTGTGTACCCTGTCGACTGGGAGCCAAGAGACTTAGAAGATAGCATGGAGCTGTGGAGTGAAATCCATCGTTTTATGGATAACACACAACCTATACCTGCATCCTTTTACAAAGGCTGGCAAGAGGTAATCGAAAGCAGTGACTTTACGGAGCAAGATAAAATAATCATATTAGGCGAAGATTTAGTAAAACAAGCCCCTTTTTACGATTTAGAAAACGACCGTCCGTTAGACAAAGTGATTTGGTAGTAATAAAACGATGAAAGCACACCACAAGGAAGTCAGCCCTACCCATAACCGCAGTTGGAAAAAAGTGGTGGCCTTGCTCGCTTTAGGTCTTCAAAAAATTGTAAGTAAGGTTATGGAAACCGAGGGCAAAAAGGAGACGCAAATGTTAACTCCTTCGGCACCCGTAGATAAGGTAGTGCATGATCGGCCAATAGAAGAAACACCGCTGCTAAAAATAGAGGACTCGACACCACGAGACTTTAACATTAGTAAAGGGATGCTGAAAGTGAGTCCTGCGGTATCTACTCGTACTCAACCAGTCCAACAAAATAACCTCTTTTCTTCGAATAGGCGAGTAGCGCTTGGTGGTGCCGATTTTTCACGAACTGGTAAATTAGCAAACATTGTATTTGCCTATATGGCATCCATCATCGCGCTACTTTCAATTATTTTTTATTTCGGTAGTGGTGATAGTTTGTATTTATGGCTCACCACGGGACTACTAGCATTTGCTTTGCCCCTGTTTGTCTATGTTTACCGTGTTAAACACTATACTTCTGAAGTGCTACGGGTCGACTTCTTCCGAAATACTGGCCTTGTCACTTTTCCCATTGGCAATAACGAAGGGAGCTTCTCGTTAACACTTGATGAAGTTGAACTGTATATTGTAAAGGTCTCCTCGGGGAAAGGTGTGAGGCATAACTTGGCGTTTTTAGCCCCACTGCGATACCCAAAAACACTTAAGCGCCAAACGCTTTATTCCACCGATTGGGAGCCAAAGGACATGGATAGCAGCGTGCAGCTGTGGAGTGAAATCCACCGTTTTATGGATACCACTCAGCCCATACCAAGTTCGTTTTATAAAGGTTGGCAAGAAACGATAGAAAGCCCCTATCTTGACCACCAAGACCATATTCAAATATTAGGCGAAGATTTAGTAAAACAAGCGCCTTTTTATGACCTAAAAAATAACCGTCTACTAGATAAAGTGTTTTGGTAGCAATAAAACAATGAAAGCACACCACAAGGAAGTCAGCCCTACCCATAACCGCAGTTGGAAAAAAGTGGTGGCCTTGCTCGCTTTAGGTCTGCAAAAAATAGTAAAAATGGTGATGGAAACTGAGGGTAAAAAGGAGACGCAAACGTTAACTCCCTCGGCGCCTGTAGATAAGGTAGTGCATGATCGGCCAATAGAAAAAACACCGCTACTAAAAATAGAGGACTCGATACCACGAGACTTTAACATTAGTAAAGGCATGCAAAAAGTGGCTGTAAATAGTAAAGCAGACTTTGTCTTGCAAGATAATAACGTGCTCTCATCGAACCTACGTATCGCATTAGGCGGAGCTGACTTTGCGCGAGCAGGGAAACTTGCGAATATCGTTTTTGCTTATATGGCCTCAATATTTGCGCTTGTTTGTCTCCCCGTATATCTGAAAGAGTCTGAGCCTCATATCCTTTACCTTATGATTGGGTTAGTGGCGTTTGCAAGCTTCGTTTTTTATAGAGTTCACAGAATTAAACACTATACTTCTGAAGTGCTACGGGTCGACTTCTTCCGAAATACCGGCCTCGTCACATTTCCCATTGGCAATAATGAAGGGAGCTTCTCGTTAACACTTGGTGAAGTTGAACTGTATATTGTAAAGGTCTCCTCGGGGAAAGGTGTGAGGCATAACTTGGCGTTTTTAGCCCCACTGCGATACCCAAAAACACTTAAGCGCCAGACACTTTATTCAACCGATTGGGAGCCAAAGGATATGGACGGCAGCGTGCAGCTGTGGAGTGAAATCCACCGTTTTATGGATACCACTCAGCCCATACCAAGTTCGTTTTATAAAGGTTGGCAAGAAACGATAGAAAGCCCCTATCTTGACCACCAAGACCATATTCAAATATTAGGCGAAGATTTAGTAAAACAAGCCCCCTTTTATGACCTAAAAAATAACCGCCCAATAGATAAAGAGTTTTGGTAATACTCGAATTAATCTCTATAACAAGGAGTTTTTGTGACAATAAAAAAGTTATTTAAGAAATGCGTTGAGCATATTCTAGATGAAGGAACGCCTACTCGTGCAATCAGTGATGTGAGTGTTAATAATCAACAACCCAAATATGGCCAAGTCTATCAACAGCAACATGCACAGAAAGTGACACGTAACGGACAGCAAGTTACGATAACAAAATCTCAAGTTTCAAGCAAAAAAGAACCAAATCCTGTTGCTGAATTTTTAATTAGAACTGTTGTCATTTTGTCTATCATCACTGCGGTAGGGTTATTGTGCATTGAAGCGTATAACGTAAATCGAAGAGGAGATCCGGCGGCAATGGGGTTAATGATGATGGCGATAGGCATAACTTTCGGATATCACTCAATAATGGGTAGACTTAGCCATTACACGCAACTTGTCAAAACCGCTAAGTTCGCTGGTTGGGGCATAAACTTGATTAGTACTTTGTTTTGTCTGCTAATCCTCGTTGAATTGTTGTCAAACTTCAGAGGCGATGAGGACGATAGAATCGCCCTTTCTATCGCTTTGATAAATATCTTTTTAATGGGCCGACTATTCTTTATGTTATATGGGTCTAAAAACAAAAAAGTGCAGTAACACTAATTGACCTAATTAAAACAACTGCGAAAAGTAAGCCACCGCAAAAATCGGTGGCTTACTATTATGAGCCTGAGCGCATTCAGGAAACCTGATTTACTGACTCTTTTGCATTAACTTTAAATAGTTGTTGTAAATATGGCTTACTTGCATCGTTGATTTACCTGCACTAATACCATGGCAGCTAAAGCAGTTAGCTGGTTTAATTTGTGGCTCGGTGCCAGTGACATCGCTGAAAGTTTGGGTATAAGTTTCCATAGTGATATTGGCAACCGCCAATGAGCCGCGTAACGCCTCGTTGGCTTCCTTACCCACGATATTGCCACTAATGCCATTTGCAAAATCGTAATCTTGCGTGCTCAGCCAGATTGATCCGGCGTAAAAGTAGTTACTCCAAACGGGATTCTTTTGTTCCAGTTTTACATTCACTAAGCTATTTAGTTCAGTAATATTATTGAAGTTAGTTTCATCTTGAGCTTGTTGTGTCTGACTCCCCACCAGCTCAGGGTTATCACCCGCTATATATGGATTGCCGTTTGGCACGCCGTATTGATATAACCGAAACGTGTTGGTCGTAGTTTCAGAAGCTGGATACGTTAAATGTGCATTTTGCACCTCAGTTCCGCCCCGATAAAATAGCAGATCATGGCTATTACTCACTACTTTATCTTGCTGTAAGTAAGCCGTGCTTTTCTTAAACTTTCCCTCAGAGCTGTAGTAATCTGGTGCACTCAATTTATGCTCGAACGTCGCCCAAATAAACTCTGGGTGATTTTCAACCACACCGACAACATGCATGCCAACGAGCGCCACTTCTCCCGTACCGCTATATTTATTGTCTTTTTGGTAAACCGCTTTACGAATATAAAAATGCTCAGCTAAATCAAGCTTTGGATAGACTTGCTGCAGCGCTTTGACATCCATCCAAGCAACCTTTAACTCAACCGACCCCACAGCAAATTCAGCTTTGCTATCTGCTTTAGGGTGGGAGGTTGCTGACTTCATATAAGTATCGTTAACGTGGATCGAATAATGTACGGGCGTCCCACCAAACTTGCTGTAAATAACGCCATCTGATCCAGCTTGATTTATATCTTCAAGGATCAACACATTTGCGGGGCGAAGTCCGGTTGGATTTAATAAATCATTCCAAGGGGCAAAATAAGGTTTTAGCGCATTATCAACCTGCCAAAACCCAGAACCAAACATCAACAAGCCACCAGGAGCACGCTTGTCAGGCTGCGTTAAATAGAGAAACTTATTCCACGACCACTGATGAAAATCGCAGTTTGTCGAAAGATCTTTACCATCTTTAAATGCAAACGGACTATTTGCACCTTCAGGAGGATTTGGCACAGGGCTGCCAAACCAATCGTTATTCGGTTTACAAGAAGTATCATTCGAGTAAGCAAGCGCACTTGGCGCAGCCAATGTACTTGTAGCAAGCAATAATGATATTCCAAGTAGTTGAAGTTTAGTGCGTGTAATTGATGACGGTAGCATGATGCTTTCCTTAAGATGTAAAACTCCTGTTAAATCTAGTTCATCAAAACGGAAGTTATCAATTACACAGCATTACATTTAATCTGTATTTCACCCTTTTTAATTGCTTAAAACCGCATGTTTATCGCCTGCTGATCCGTTACTTACTGCGGTGAGCGAAGCTAAAGCTTTGCTCTGGCACCAGCTGACCGCTTAAATCGTTTGGTGTTGAGTAAAACGACACATTTAACATGTCTTTTTGGTTGTCTAATTCGATATGCGCAAAGCCCCAAGTAAAAGCTTTATTCCAGACTAGGTCGTACTCTGGGTAACGCTTTTCTTGATAGTTAGCAAGCGGTGTATGCGTGCCGCGCATTTTTGATGCGGCGCCGCTGATAATAAGTGGTAACTTAGGCTTTGTGTTTCCGGGAAGTACACGCGAGCAGTCGTCCGTTAACAGCTCCAAATCATGCTCATGGCCTGCAATATATGCATCTGCGTACTCACATAGTTCGGGTAAGATTAAGCGGCGTAGCACATGAGCTTCATCGTACTTGGTGCCACCAATCGACCAAAGTACATGGTGTCCATATACAATTTTCCATTTTGCGGTTGAGTTTTTAAGCCCATTTGCAAGCCAAGCCAATTGCCTGTGATCTTCCCCATTTACAGGTTGCTCGTGCTTCTCAATGTCTTCCACTTCAGCTTGTCCGCTTGCCAGTGCACTCGCCAGTCCCTGTTCACTACCGTCCGGTTTTAGTGGAATTTCGTAATAATGCTGGCCAGAGAGCAACATATTGGTATCAAGTACAAAAAACTCGACATTATTGCCTGTCTCACCAAAGGTGTAGCTGTAATAACCTTTGTCATCCATGTGAAAATTAGCTTGCTTAGCCATCCACTCGGTCTGTAATTTCACGCCGCGACGAGACGTCTTCCAATCGTGGTTGCCTAATGCTGAGTACACGACCAACTCTGGGTTTTGAATAAGGAGCGGCTTTAGCGGCCCTAAAATCAAGTCATCCATACGCTTTTGGTCGTCCTTGCCATCGTTAGCCGCCGCTCCATCAGGATAGATATTATCACCAAGCTGAATAGCAAAGTCGCATGGCTTTTTCTCACACAAAGAGGCCATTGCCTGTCCAACCACCAACGCACCGGTTTCCTCCGTTGCGGTTTCGGTTCCCGGATAAACATAGATAGGCGCATGATTAAACTCTTCGAGCGGGCGATGCTCTTCTAACCAATCCGCCTTTTCAGCAGCAATAAACTCAGCCTTATTTTTAGGCGATTTAATGTGCTTTGTTTTTGGATAATCTGGGTGATAGCCGCCATCACCAAAGGCCAGAAAGTTAATATTTTCTGCGGCTTGCGCTGTGCTACTAAGCGCGAATAGTAATGCTATTGATGTTATTTTCATTGTTACCGACGCAGTGTTACCACTGCATCCTCCTGCATATAAATAAGGTGGATGTCCTTTTAATACATCCTATACCTAAGACCCCACCTCTACTTCTCTCTTAGAAAGACGTTACCGTTACTCCAAGCTCAAATGAACGCCCATAGGTTTCGTATTGGTAGTTGTAACGAGTGTCGCCTTGATAAATGCTCATCGGCTCGTCGGTTAAATTGATCGCGTTGAAATAAAGCTGAGTTTGCTCGGTATAAAAGTACTTCATGCTGAAATCGAGTTGCAGATGGTCGTCTTGGAAAACGCGCTGCTTGTTTTCTTCAAACAAAAAGCTTTTGCTCTTGTACGACGCACTTAACCTTGCGCTTATTTGGCTATTTTCATAACCAAACATCAGGTTGCCCACGGTGTCGGATTGGTTTGGTAGATTGTCATCAGCGTCAATAAATGTACCATTAGCTGAGAGCATCAAACCGTTTTGAAAGTTCTTCGTGTATGCAAGCTCCACCCCTGTCAGTTCAGCGGCGCCGCCATTAACGCTTTGAATAACTTCTTTATAGCCTTGCCACTGACCGTTATCTTGCACCTCGGCTTTGGCAATAAAATTATCGATGTTTTTGTGAAAAACGCCCGCAGATAACACGCCAATCGCACCGGGGTAATATTCTACCGAGAAGTCATAGTTTGTTGACTTGTATGGGTCTAAGTCTGGGTTTCCGACTTCGGCTTTACGCTCAATTTCAACTTCACCCTCATCTTCTGTGGTCTCTGTTTCTATGATTTGAAATGCTGCTGCATCTTCAAAGCTTGGACGCGCAAGAGTTTGTGTGTAGGCAAAACGGGTGATCAGTTTGTCGCTGATTTCATAGCGTAATGTTAAGTTTGGTAGCAAGTGGTCGTAGCTATCTTCGACTTGCCATTGGTTGATCTCGACGCGCTCAACGTCATTCACTTCATCATTGATAAGCTCAACGCGATTACCACTCGTTGCATAATCTGTGTCTTCGTATCTAAATCCGGCAATAACATTGAGTTTATCTATATCAACCGTCAACATAGCATAGAGCGCGGTGACGGTTTCTTCACTGATGTACGATCGACCTTGTGTTTCAATATCGGTTTCAAGCTGATTTAGCTCAAGGGCGCTGCGGGTACTGTAGAAATAGTCGCGGATCTGGCCGCGACTTAAACCCGGACCAAAGGCCCCAAGCTCATACTCAGGCTCATTGGCGGCAAAGTCTTTCGCCGTTAGATCATCAAAGCCGCCGTCATATAGCTTGGCGTCAACGCGGTTAAACTTTTCACGGTCGGCATATTTACCACCAAATTTAATTTGCGCATTGTGACCAAGTAAAGTGAAGTCTTTAGTTAAGTCCAGTCTAAAGCTAGTATTTTCATCTTCACTTAGGTTGTTCTCCCAGACAATTTCATCGATTTCAAAATTGCTAAGCTGCTGAGAAGCTTCATCTGCTGAAAGCGTGGGTGTCTTACCATCCAGTACATACCCTAGCGCAAAGTCTTCTCCAGCAAATGAGGTATCCAAGCGATTTGGCTCGCTTTCATCTGATTTCGAGTAGCCAATGCTGTATTCAATAAACCAATCCTGCACTAAGTTTTCGCCGCCCAAAACCACAGATAAAATGCTTTGCTCTTCATATCTGTCTTTGGTATCTCTATCCATTTCTGCACCTGAGAAATAGGCCGCATTTTGGCTTAGCTCATCGGCAAATACATCGCCTTTGTCAAACTTGTGCTCATTGCGTTGACGAAATTCATCGTCAGAAAACTTGCTGTAGAGCGTGCGTAAGTAGTATTTGTTAAACCCTTTGTGATGCACATCAAGATTCAGTGCCGCTCCTAAACGCTCTCGCGTAATACGATAGTGGCGCTGCTCCATTTCCTCAGCACCAAAGAAGCTCACTTCTTCTCCTGAGTTCACATCGTCCATTTCTAGTTCCATCCAGCCGCCATCGGTTTCCATATTATGAGAACCAAACTCACGCTCAAACCAAGATACCGCCGTTGCAACCCCAACTTCCACCTCTTTGCCTGCGGCATAAATATCGGTGAAGCTAAACGACGCTTTTGGGCTGGTCTCGCTCACCTGTTCATTGTGTGACGCTTGTAACGTTACGCTGTAGCTCTGCCCTTCTCGGTCAAAAGCACTGAGGCTTTTTACTTCGATGCTACCGCCCACAGCCGATGCGTCCATATCCGGTGTAACCGTTTTACTCACCTCTAGGCTTTGCACTAACTCACTTGGGATGACATCCATCGCCACCGAGCGCACGCCCGCTTCAGGAGAAGGCACGTTGGCACCATTGATGGTCACGTTATTTAGATTTGGGTCGATCCCACGAATTGCCACAAAACGGCCTTCACCTTGATCTCGTTGAATAGAAAGTCCAGGCAGACGTTGCAGCGCCTCAGCTGCATTTTGATCCGGTAACTGACCGATGGAATCGGCGCTAACAATAGATTTAAGCGATAGCGCATTTTTTTGTCGGTTTAATGCACCAGCTTGTCCAGCTCTTTGCCCTACAACAATAATATCGTCCATTTGGCCCGTTTGAGAACCAAGCTGTACTTGAACACCGGTGACTTGGTTATCAGTAATTGTGATGCTTTTAGTCACGGTTTCAGCGCCAAGATAACTTATCTCAAGCGTATAATTACCCGCTGGGACATTCGTTGCGGTAAAGCGACCATCTCGCTCAGAGATAAGGGTTCTGTCTAATTCTTTGATCACCACTTTAGCCCCTTGAAAGTGGCTCTTTTTCGATACGGAACTGACTTGCCCTGTTAGGGTGTTAGCATTTGCAGCTGAGCTTAACGTCAGTCCAGCGCAGATCATCGCAACGGCAGAAAGTGTAAAGCTAGTCGGTAGATTTTTTTTCATTATTTGCTCGCACAGGTTGAGTAGAATTTTAGCGCCCCGCTAAAACGTCGCGGCTACCCTAGTGCGAAAACGTGACGCTTTTATTTCACTTGAGTGCGCTGCAGCCTATAACAGGGCGTTTATGCCAGCCGAACGCGTAAATTTGAGCCGATATGACCCCCCAGCCCTTAGAATTTTGGCAACGATATTTAACCTGAACTCTGAATAACAATCGGTTTGCTAGCTGCTGTTATGCAAAAGTATTGCGGTTTTTGTCATAAAAACATCGCCTTTATTGAGCTAAATTGACCCTATCAGCACCAAGCGCAAGTTTTTACTATATCGCTTTAAATTTTGACTAGACGACAAACATGAAACTTCAGCCTTTTTTACTGCATCAATCGCGGTGGTTGCTACTGGTGGTACTTACACTGGTTGCCATTACCATCACGGCCTATACCTCTGTATTGCGACCGCTGTCGGACGTCAATTGGCTCGATAGCGTTGGTGAAGGTGGCCTCACGCTGATGACACTGATTTGGATAGCGGTGACCTTGCTCACTCGACCAAAAGGACTCGTCACTAACCTACTGTTTGCAGGGTTGAGTGCCATGTATGTTTCTATGCTGTGGGATTTTTTAGATGAGATGGTGGTGTTCACGCCCCATTATTTAACCAGTTTTGAAGCGATCCCTGCTTGCTTTGGCATGGTGCTGATGAGTATTTCAGCCTATTACTGGTATAAAGAACAAAGCATATTCAATCAAACCTTAATGAAAAAAGAGCGCTTTTATCGTGACCACAGCATGACCGACTTTGTCACCGGCCTCTACAGCGTAGAGTATATGCAAAATCAAGTTCGCCACGAACAATCTCGCCTTGCCAATGGCAATAGCCCATTTTGCTTAACACTATTCGATATTTGTGATTTTGCCGCTTACGCTCGCCAGCATGGTATGCAAAAAAGTAATCAGTTACTACGCGATATTGCCGATATGCTCTCTTTGAGCATGCGAGAGAGTGATCTGCTATGTCGCTTTGCAGCGGATAAATTTGTGGTCGTTCACCCACAAACCAACCATATTCAAGCCCAAGCTTTTGCCAACCGTACGGCCGAATTTATCGCCCGCCATGCCAATTATGATGACGGTGAAAACCAGCCGCAATATAGTGCAGTGAGATGGAGCTGTATCGAAGTTGATGACAAACACTGTGAATTTGAACCTTTGATAGCAGCGCTTGTGAACGAGCTGAATCAGACCAAGGTAGCTGCGGCTTAATGTCCTATTTTGAGTGCCAAACAAAACAACTTGCGAGTCGCTATTTTGCACTCCCCTTGGTGGAGTTGGCTTCCCAGCGCGGTGTACATGCAGACGTCATTTTGAAAGGCAGTAAGTTGTTTTATACCGATCTGCACGCTAACCCAACCTTCATTAGTTATGAGCAGTTTGAAACAATAGTAAGCAACCTTGTCAGTCAGACGAGCTGTCAGGAAGTCAGTTTTATTTACGGCCAATACCTACTTAATACCCTAATCAGTCACCATGCCGAGCTGCTATTTAATTGCCACAATATACAGCAATTACTCAAAGTACTTCTGCTTAAAGGTTTGGATATACTGCCTTTTTACCACGTTAGAAAACTCCAGACAGAAACAAGCTGCCATTTACTGTTCTCACCCGCCATTGCAGAAGGTAAGCCTGCGGTCACGCGATTTTTATGTGAAACAATGGCAAGCCTTTGTTGTGGCTACCTTAAGTGGCGCAGCCCAGAAACCACATTAACATTGCAGTTTCCGTATACAAAGCCAAAACAAGTCGCGCAATACCTGAGCCATATACACCTAGCTTACAGCTTTGATCACAGTGATTTTGCCGTAGTAATGAGTAACCAAGCTTTAGCTCAGCAACAAATTGGCACTTTTCCTTATTTAGTGGCTCGGCAGTTAAAAGCCTTGCCCTCACCACAGCGTGGATTTCTCGCCCAGCTGCACCGCTTACAGTTAAAATATCCTAAATATCATAGTGAGCAAATCGCCGAAATAATGGGCATGAGCGCTGCAACTTTTAAACGCAAACTCAAGCTACATCAGACTACTTTTATTAACGAAAAAGACAGACTGCATCGTCAACAAGCCATGTTTTACGTGACCGAGCAAGGCTATTCCAATGAACAAATTGCAACCGCTTTACAATTTAGCGACATCACTAATTTTCGCCGTGCATTTAAGCGATGGACGGGATTAACGCCTTCCTATTTTCGTAAGATTTAACTTTATCCCCCATTTTTTCTTCTACACTGAAATGGATCTTGCGGTTACTAGGTCTTTTATAACGTGACTGCGTTTCGATCCTAGGCCGAAGCTAAGCACGTTAATAGATAACAAAGAGGATTAAAAACATGAAAGCATTAACGGGCGCTGCAATGGCGATGATGGTAGCGGGTTTGGTCGGTTGTAATAGCACAGAGAACAATTCTACAAGCGCACAGCAATGGTGATGCAGTTACTGCAAAAAGGGCTTAACTTGGGATGGTTTAGTGGCTTTAAAGTTGCTATATAACCGCGATATTCAACAAATCGGCATAGAAAATGAGGAGCAAAGAGAAGCTAAAGCTGTATCAACTAGGTTTAATAATAAGCATGGTTTTCACCTTAGTTGGTTTTGTCCTTGTTAACAATTCAAAAGTCAAAAACCAAACCTAAACGTAAAGATAAATTAACAAAAATCACATACACTATACTCATTTGGAATTTTTACAGCCTATTTATTCCCCTTTCCTTGTAGTATTACCTCTCCCTAAAATAAAAATTAACCACATGTATTTATTGGTAAAATATAAAAAGCAGGAGCAAACCTCTCGCTTATCTGGCCTGCTAATCTATGCATTAAAATACGCATTGTAAATTTTTTTTGTATTTTTTGTTTATTTTTTAAGCTTTACTTCTATCCTAGTGTAACCAGTCGAAATTATGTGCAATTTTTATTTAGCTGGCGTTGCTCATTATCTCAAAACAAACGCAATCAAGCGTTGAACTTTGGTGAATAACGCGTCTACAGCAGCTAGATAAGTTCATAACCTTGAGATTGGTAAACACAATTAAACAAAACAACATGCAAGGAACAACAAAATGCGTAAATTAAGTGCTATTAGTTTTGCAGTATTAGCGGGTTTGACTTCAGTCAACGCACAAGCCGCTAAAATACTTAGCGTAGAGTCAAACAAAGCAATCGATGATCAGTATATTGTGGTATTCACAACACCTTCTGTTTTAAATGTCAAAGACAGTAAAGCGGTTGCAGCCTTCGCTAATAAGCAAGCTAAAGCGTTACAGAATAAACATAACGTAAGCATTACAAAAGAGTTTGGTGGCGTGCTAAACGGTGTGGTCATTAATGCATCGGCAAAGCAACTAAAAGGTTTGCTTAATAACCCAAATATTGACTATATCGAACAAGACCAAGTGGTTACAGTGACTCCAGCTATCACAGCAAGCGGCGACCAAGCTAATCCAACTTGGGGTCTTGATCGCGTCGATCAACGTAATCTACCGCTAAACTCAAACTACCATTATGATTTTGATGGAACTGGCGTAACGGCCTATGTTATCGATACGGGTGTTCGCATTAGTCACAATGAATTTGGTAACCGTGCATCACATGGTTATGACTTTGTTGATAATGACAATGATGCAACAGACTGTAACGGTCATGGTACCCATGTTGCAGGCACAATTGGTGGCGGTGAATATGGGGTAGCGAAAAACGTCAATATCGTTGGCGTAAGAGTATTGGGTTGTAACGGCTCGGGTTCATATTCAGGCGTTATCTCTGGTATCGATTGGGTTAAAAACAATGCATCAGGCCCATCCGTTGCTAACATGAGTTTGGGTGGTGGCGTTTCTCAAGCTGTTGATGACGCAGTAAATAACGCAGTTGCCTCGGGCGTTAGCTTTGTTGTTGCGGCGGGTAATGACAATAGCAATGCCTGTAATTACTCACCAGCACGTGCAGCCAATGCAATCACTGTGGGTTCAACCACAAGCAGCGATGCCCGCTCTAGTTTCTCAAACTATGGTAACTGTCTAGACATTTATGCACCGGGTTCAAGCATCACCTCAGCTTGGTATAACTCAGATACATCAACCAATACCATCAGCGGTACATCGATGGCCGCTCCACACGTTGCGGGTGCTGTTGCGCTATATTTGGATGAAAACCCAAGTCTAAGCCCGTCACAAATTGATAGCTTGCTGAGCCAACGCTCATCAAAAGGTAAAGTCTCTAACCCACAAAGCGGTTCACCTAACGAGCTACTTTATACACTAGCTGATGGCACTGATCCTGATCCGGACCCAGATCCAATCACAGAGCTAGTTAACGGCCAAGGCGTCAGTGCATCTGGTGCATCTGGTCAGCAAACTTTCTATAAGTTGGTTGTTCCAGCAGGCGCTAGCGCACTGAACTTCTCACTTGCTGGTGGTACTGGCGATGCCGACCTGTATGTACAGCAAGGCTCTCAACCAACGCTGAATAGTTACGCTTGCCGCCCGTATCTGGATGGTAACAATGAATCATGCGATTTCACCAATCCGACTGCAGGTGATTGGTATGTGATGCTAAATGGTTACGCTGCGTATGCAAATGCGACCCTCACAGGTACTTACTCATCTGATCCAGGTGGCTGTGGTAGTAATTGCTTAGAAAATGGCATCCCAGTAAGTGGTCTAGCTGGTGCATCTGGCCAAGAGTTGCTATACACCATTGATGTTCCAGCAAATGTAACATTAACAGTTGCAAGCTCTGGTGGTTCTGGCGATGCAGACTTGTATGTTCGTAAAGGTGCGGCACCTACGACATCAACCTATGACTGTCGTCCGTTCTTAAATGGTAACAACGAATCTTGTAGTTTAAGTTCAGGCCAAGGTGCAACCTATTACATCAAGTTACGTGGCTACTCTAGCTTCTCTGGTGTAACACTTGTTGCAAGCTACTAATTGGCTTTATTACAAATAAATCTCATTTCGTTTTGGGTTTATTGAAAAAACAAGTACAGTGGTGGCTCGTTTGAGCCGCCATTTTTGTTTTTAATGAGTATTGTATTAGATCTCTACAGCCAATTATTACATCAAGGGTTTTATGACCATGTATCTGACGGTGAACTACACACCGAAGTGCCACTCATCTGTAGTAGTATCTCGCAAGTAAAGCTCGATGGTATTATTTACCATCGCACTGCGCAAACTGCGGCGATGATGCCTGAAAACTATGGTAGTTTGATCCTTATCTCAGAAGGAAATGGTTGGTGGTTGACTGAACAATCTTTACAGCGTGCTGATCTAACACAGTTAATTTATCTTGAAGCAAATCAAAAACATGTGTTTCACCTTCCTACACAATACCACGCCGTTAGCTTCAACTTTCCAATCAATTGGCTCGCATCTCGAACGGGCAAGCGGCTTTTGCATGGACAAGCACTGACAATTCCCTCTGGTCTAACAACATTACTCAAAAGCGCCTTAACCGCCGCAACGCTAAATTTAACAGCGGCAAAATGGCTTGAAGATGAAATTGTACTGCATCTAAGTGCTTGCCAGCCGACTCAATTACCAACATCGCCGCTGGCGGAGTTAAAACGGCTCATCTCCACACATGCAAGTGATGAAGCATTTTGTATCGATATGCTTTGTGAGCATTCTGGCTGGTCAAAACGTTATATTCACAAACTCTTTGCCGCATCTGATCTGAGTGCCAGTGAATATCTGATCCGCACTAGGCTCACTCACGCTTATTTTGAGTTACTCAATAGTTCCGCATCCTTAAATCAAATTGCTATTGATAGCGGATTTAAAAATCAGGCGCACTTCAGCCGTCGTTTTAAACATTTATTTTCTCTTTCTCCCAAACAAATTTCACAACGAGTGCACTCTTAGACAAAACTGAACCGTGCAAAATATATATAATAAGAATCACTCTCATTATCCATAGTAGTAGAACAATGAAAATTAACACGCTCTATGCTGCAGTGTGCCTCTCACTGCTTTCTCAAACCACAAGTGCCAATGAAAACCAAAAAGATGAGTTAGAAAGAATAGAAGTTCAGGGCAGTCAATATAAAAGTACCGGAACAAAGTCGTCTTTAGCACCAATCAACGCGCCCTTTTCTATTTCTCATATAGATCAAGATACCCTGCAACTACGCCAAGCTGACTCGGTCAATGCTGCGTTACGCTATGTTTCTGGTATCACACCAGAAAGCCGCAGCACGGTCACCATTTTTGACCAATACACTATTCGCGGTTTTGAATCTTATCGAAACTATTACGATGGCCTAGAACTACAATCCAATAACCTTTGGAATTTATATCCTCAAGTTGATGCCTTTGCCACCGACACCATTGAGGTGCTAAAAGGACCAGCGTCAGTACTTTACGGCTCAGCCCCGCCAGGTGGCATGGTGAATCAAATCGCAAAGCTTGCCAATGGCACTGAGCAAACACAGGTTCGCCTGAGAGTCGGTAGCAGAGCGCTCAAAGAAATCGGCGTTGATCATGGAGGTGTGATCACCGATGAGCTGAGCTATCGTGCCATTGCGCTATCAAGAACAAGTGATGGCCAGCAAAAAACAACTGAAGAAGAACGCACTGTATTTGCACCATCACTGCGCTGGCAACCGAGCCATGATACGGCTTTAACTGCACAGCTTTATTACCAAGACGATCCCAAAGCTATACCGTCCACTCCCTTACATAGCGTTGGTACGCTCACGCGTGCAAGTTACGGTTATCTAGATGCCGATGCATTTGCAGGCGATATCAATTGGTCTAATTTTGATAGAACAACGCTAATGGCAGGGCTAAAGTTGGAACACAATTTGTCCGACAATTGGGCTTTGTTTGCCAACTGGCGTTACACCGATGCAGAAGGCCTACAGCAAAATACCTACAACCAAAACTTAATTGCAGATAGCGATACCATACTTGCCCGTGCAGCATATAAAACCGATGAAACGCAACATGGCTATGTTTTAGACAACCAATTGTCTACTCACTTTACCGTTGGCAATTCATCACACCACTTGCTCTTGGGTTTTGAATACAAAACCTTAAGCTCAACCGTAGGGTATTGGGATACACTCGGGACAGGCACACCAAACATTAATCTAGCAGCGCCCAATTATGCAGCCTTTGATGTAGGCGCTTTGCCACTTAACTTCTATACCGAAGCGCACGATATTGAACAGAGTAACCGTGCGTTTTACGTCCAAGACGAAGTGACAATATCAGCGCTAACCCTCTTGGCAGGTCTTAGATACGACAGTTTCACAAGTGATGTTACTGCTGATAAAAACTACGCTGGCACCGAGTGGCAAACGGAATCAACTATTGATGACACCCAACTCACCGGGAGGATTGCCGCACTTTATCAGCTGGATTCTGGTTGGCGACCTTACGTAAGCTATAGTCAGTCATTTGAGCCCGTTGCAGGAGAAGATAGCGTAACTCAACAAGCCTTCAAACCAACTGAAGCAGAACAATGGGAACTTGGCGTTAAATATCAATCTCGCGATACACAGCTAACATTTGCGCTATTCGATCTCACCAAGCAGAACGAAATCATTAACAGCAAAGACTTTGTCACGAAAACTCAAGCCGGTGAAATCCAGTCCAAAGGTATTGAGCTTGAGGCTTCTCACACCTTTAACGAACAAGTTGATGTGCAGTTCAATGCCACGCATCTGGACCAGAAAGTCACTAAAAACGAATTAGATCAAGATTTGGTGGGGAAACGCTTAGTGTGGGTTGCAGATAACACCGCATCGCTTTGGTTGAACTATTATCCAAGCCTGCTAGACGCACTTAAAGTAAGTGTTGGTGCTCGGTATGTTGGCGAGAGTTATGTTGGCAAATACAACTCAGATACCGTGCCATCCTATACCTTATTCGACATCGCCTTTGATTATGAACTCAGCGAGCAAGCCAGGCTCACCTTTAGCATTAGTAACCTCAGTGACAAGCGATACGTTGGTGCATGCTATGACGAAAGTAACTGCTGGATGGGTGCTGAGCGTAAAGCCGATATCGGTCTTCACTACCGCTTTTAGTCACTCATCTAGGAGAATTTACGGAAGGACATAGACTGAAAGATTTAAACGGACACCCACCTTAACGCGCCTGCAAGCATTAAGGTGGGTGTCCTTGTTAATTCATTAAGGTGGGTGTCCTTGTTAATTCAGCCTGTTTATTCATCCCTTTATTCATTCTCATTTAGCTTTAACTCAAAGGAAAACAATGCGTAAAACACTATTTAAATGGCACAGTGCAATGGCATTAATCGCGATACTGCCGCTCGCCGTTATGTCAGTCACAGGTAGCATGTTGGTGTTTAAATTCGAGATAGATAGCCTATTACTTCCAAAGCAAGCGACATTGACTTATCAAGACCAAGACGTCCAACGTCAGCCCATGAAGGTGCTCGTTAATTATGTCGCAGACACCCATCCAAATTATGAAATTGGTAGCTGGGAAATATTCGATGATGGCTATGAAGCTGATAGAGTCTATTTATTAAAGCATGGCACAGACACGTGGTTTAAAACGTATCTAGATCCGTACGCAGGCAAAATGCTAAGCGAGCCTGTGGGTATTCACAGCGACTTTACTGATTTTATTCTTCACCTACATTACACCTTACTACTCGATGATGTGAGTAAAACCTTTCCACACATGGGTGTCGTTATCGGTTTAGCTGTGGCTATACTTTTTACCCTGCTCGGTGTTTCCGGTTTAGTGATATATCGGCGCTTTTGGCGGCGATTCTTTAGCTTTAGGCGACAAGCTCCTCAGCTCGTCATGATGAGCGACCTGCATAAGGTAATTGGCATTTGGAGTGCGCCAGTATTGCTCGCGCTCGGTATTACTGGCGTTTACTTTAATGCAGTGGAGTATTACCACGAGGCTTTTGAACACCAAGAAGATGAGCACCATATTGTCAGCCACGCAATGTTTAATCACTCATTAGATTTTGATGCCATGATGACCCAAAGCCATCGTGCGGTTAACGGACTTAAACCAACCTACTGGCTATTTCCATTTGAGCCAGAGCAAACCAACATTACCATTTTTGGTAGCGTCGCCGATGCCAACCCGTTCATTAGTAACTATGCAGCAACGGTTAGTTTTGACGCGCAGTCTGGTATACAAACCTTTGCCTACGATATTCGAACGGCGTCTACTGTAGACAGGGTAATCGACAGTTTTAGAAAACTTCACTTTGGCCACTTTGCAGGGCTTACCAGTAAAATAATTTGGTGCATTATGGGACTCGCCCCCGTATTGCTTGGCTTTACTGGGTTATATTTATGGTGGCAAAGAAAGCGTAAGAAACTCAAGAGTAAGAAAAACCGGCAACTCGCCCTAAGCTGACGGTTCAAGTTTCAATCCAGATCCGTTATTGTCGTTATTATCAGCAAATAACGAGCAATCACTATGAAACAACTTGGGCTAATTGGTGGTATGAGTTGGGAGTCAACACAAAGCTACTACCAGCTTATCAATCAAACCGTTAAAGCAAAGCTTGGCGGACTACACAGTGCTAAGCTTTGCTTGTATAGCGTCGACTTTGCCGAAATTGCAGAGCTTCAAGCAGCTGGTGATTGGCAGAAAATGACGACCATTTTGGCAGGTGCTGCTACTTCATTGAAGCTTGCCGGCTCAGATGCCATTGTGATCTGTACCAACACCATGCATAAAATTTCAGATGAAATTAGCGCAGCGTCAGGATTGCCTGTACTGCATATTGCCGACGCAACCGCGAAGCGACTTAAAAATGACGGCATAAAACGCATTGCGCTGTTAGGTACGAGATTTACGATGCAGCAAGACTTTTATAAAGCACGATTACAAGATCTTCACGGCATTGAGGTCATAACACCTGATGGGGACCAACAAGCTTTAGTTCACCACATAATTTATGACGAATTATGTCGCGGTGAAGTCAACGCGAGCTCAAGGCAAACTTATCTAGACATCATCGATGCACTCTATCAACAAGGGGCTGAAGGGGTTATTTTAGGTTGCACAGAAATCGGTTTGCTCGTTCAACAAGTGCATACTCAAGTCCCTCTTTATGACACAACCAAACTTCATGCCGAAGCCGTTGTAGAGTGGTCACTCGGGGCTACATCTTGCTTTATTCATGAGTAATATCAAATTTTGTTGTAATTAAAAAATAACAACGAAATCGCTATTGTCGCGATTACTTGGCTCCTATAGAATAAAATTTCACTTACTCTAGGGCCTGTTGACCTTTGCTGTTTGATTTTTGTTCTCCTGAGTGTGTTTTGATCGCGACGCTCGACTTGTCGCCTAGTAATCTAGGCAAAAGTTGAGCAACAATGAACAAAGCGCACTCAGGGGAACCCAAAGGGCAGCGCTTGATTGGCATTTCTACTGTGTTATCGCCTAACTTACATAGAATAACTATGCTACGCAGGCTCTGCCTTGTATAAATACCAATCAAACTGCTGCAAAAACAAACTTGAAAGGTCAACAGGCCCTAATTAAATCAGGGATGTATTATGACCCAATACGACGAATATAAAGTTATCCATGTAGTTGAAGGTGGCTGCGGCACACTGTTACTTGGCTCAAGTGGATTACCGTTAAAAAAACTTGAAGCAACTTTAAACATGGAAGCGCAAGATGGCTGGCAGCTTGTTTTCCAAGTTATCGAAAACAAACGTTTTCTGCTATTTTGGAGCCGTGAAGCCGTGATCTTAACACTTGGTCGTAAACGTGCTTAAACGCTTTGCTCTGTCTGCCATTCGCCGCTATCAAGCGAATGGTGGAGCAAAAACCCACTTCAATATAAGTTGTAACTTTACGCCGTCATGCTCTGAATATACCTATCAAGCAATCGAAAAATACGGCTTCTTTAAAGGCGTGCGTATCGGCTTTTGTCGTATCAAGCGCTGTAATGACCCAGATTGTATTGAAGTAAAGTCAGACCCCCTACCGTGACCAATCCTAGGAGTTTGCATGGACGAAATAGCATTAAGAGAACAAGAAGAATCGTTAAGAAACCAAGTTGCTCAGCTAAGTCCTGAAGCGCGCAAGCAGTACTACCAACTTGAAGAACAGCTAGTAAAAGATCCTGATACTTACGCCGTACTCAATTACTTTTTTGCCGCAGGTTTACATCACTTTTATCTGGGTAAAACAGCACGAGGTGTAATTAACCTCACCTTAATGCTATTGGGGCTTGTATTTATTCTCTTTTATGGCTGGGTTCTGCTAATTTTAGTGTGTTTAATTGAGCTACCTCAGTTATTTAACAGCCAAAAAATAGTGAGAAAATACAACATCGATGTAATGCGAGAAGTACTAGATGAGCTCAAAGATACACAACAGAGTCAAACAATCTAAAGAAACGCAGTGGCTTTGGATTATAGCGGCCACAGTAGTGGTCGTTTTATTTAGTGGTTATCAGTTTTATACCAAAGGCGTGCCGTACTTCGCTGAAGAGATCTCGGCCTCATTGCCCAAACAAATCTACCAAATCATCGACGAAGGAAGCCTAAACGAGCTAGATAACTCGGAATTCTCGGAGTCAAAGCTAAGTGAAATCAAACAGCAAGAGACTCGCGCTTTATTTGTCTCACTGCTTGGCACCAATGCATCGAGTGAACGTGAATTTAAACTTGAATTTAGGCAGTGGAAAGATAAAGCCAACGCCATGGCATTGGCCGATGGTAGCATTGTGATCACCGATAACATGGTCGAACTGGCATCTACTCAGCAAGAGCTTAGCGCAGTATTACTCCACGAGATTGGTCATGTCGAGCATAATCACGTCATGGAATCTCTTGTGAGCTCGTCCATCGTATTTGTCAGTTTGAGTGTCGTATTGGGTGACATCTCTGCGCTCTCAGATCTTATGATGCAGGGCGCAATGTTAGGTATCAACCAAAATTACTCTCAGCAAGCTGAACTCGAGGCTGATTTGTACGCGCATAACAAGCTAATGGCGCTGTATGGTAATAGTGACGCAATGATCTCTATATTCGAAAAACTCGCCAAGGAAAGCGATGAACAGCATAGTTGGTTAAGCACACACCCAAGTTTTGAGCAACGCATCGAGCAGCTCAAACAAAACCCGTGATCCTTAAAGGTTAAAATGGGTGTCTTATTAAATTCTGCTCAGTAGAAACTTTAAAAACAGCTTTTAAAAAGAAGCTTTTAAAAAGACACCCACCTATTTAACCTGAGGTTTGGATAAGGAATGTTCCAACTCATTGTTGCTAAAGCACAACTTAGTTTTTTCCTTGTCTAGCCAGAGAGTTTTAGGGAAAACACCGCTTCCGCGTCCTGCTCTCGCTAAGGTACCTACATCCTGTAGGCAAGGCGAATTTACGCGCCAATAGCTGGCTATTGGAAGTGAATTCAACGCAGTTAGCACTAAAACTGGCTGCTAGAAAGGCATTAATTATCCACAGCTCAGGTTATTTAGTATTTCATTTGTTAAATTGGCTAAGGCAATCTACTCTTAAGATACATTCAAAGGATTGAAGGTATCTAATATGGCCACTGCACGCTGCCGACAAATTTGTCTATCAGAAACCAAATATTATCACTGTATTTCTCGCTGTGTTAGGCAAGCCTACCTTTGCGGTCAGGATATAGCCACTGGGCGTTCTTACGAGCATCGCAGAGATTGGGTCGAAGAAAAGCTACTCGCCCTTAAAAAAACGTTTTGCATTGATGTCTGTGCATATGCGGTTATGAATAACCACACTCATATAGTTCTGCACGTTGATATTCAAAAAGCCAAACGTCTAACTGACAAAGCTATTATCATTCGCTGGCACAAGCAGTTTAAAGGCAATTGGCTCACACATAAGTTTATTCGTAATGAGCCATTATCAGATGCGGAAAGATCAATACTTGATAACACTATCAATATATATCGATCACGCATAACCTGTATAAGCTGGTTTATGAGAACTCTTAATGAGTATATTGCACGACGAGCAAATCGAGAAGACCAATGCACAGGTCGGTTTTGGGAAGGGCGCTTCAAATCACAAGCACTACTTGATGAAGCTGCACTTGCTGCGTGCATGGCTTATGTTGATCTAAATCCCATTCGCGCTAACCTAGCTAAGCTACCTGAAGAATCTAAATACACGAGTGTAAAAAAGCGTATTGAATTAGCCAAACAAGGTAAGCAACCTCGCTCACTATTCCGATTTGCTGGCAATCCGAGAAAGCATATGCCTAAAGGTATACCGCTTGAGCTGTCATCATATCTCGAACTGGTCGAACTCACAGGGCGTTGCATAAGAAGTGACAAAATAGGTTGCATTATAAACAAACAACCGATTTTAGACAGGTTAAATCTAACCTCTAAGAACTGGATAACCCTGACAACACAATTTAGTACTGTGATCCATGGAGCTGCAGGTAGCTCAGCAGCAAAGCAAAAATATTGTGATTCACTCTCAATTCAACGGCGTTCGAATATCTCCAATTGTTTAGCACTTTTTGGTTAATCATCAAATTAATTAATAATTGAGAGCCTAGACCAATTGCACCTTAGCGAGAAGCAATATAGCTTGCTTATTCATGCATCCATAATGCAGGCCAATCATAAACTTCAGAAATGGCTCTAGAGATTTCATGGATTAATTGAAAGCCATTGTCTGAGTTTGTCATAACGACAAAACCTCGGCCAACACTAGCAAAAGACACAGCATAGCAAGTATACCCGGCATTCCCACCACTATGTCTAAATCTATAAGCGTTACCTTCTCCATCGAGTCCTATTCCTGTACCACCAGCACCGGGAACTCTAGTAAGCATGACTTTCGCAAGATGTGGAGATAATAAGCTTTCTTCATCACCACGATAGGACTTACCTAGAGCAATCATAAATAATGCTAAATCAGAAGGAGTACTCCATAACCCCGCAGCTGCCTTTTCAGGATATAGACGATAACCTCCAGCGATCATATTTGCTTGTAAATCATGACCTTTAGCAACTCTATATTGAGGCAGATTCAGCGACGCTAACTCAAAAGAGCTGTTATTCATGTTTAGGGGCTTTAATACCTGCTTTTCCATTAACTCAGAGAATGACAGCCCACTACTATCTTCCATCAACAGTTGCAAAACTGTCATGCCACCACCTGAATAAAATTCAGACTTCCCAGGTGTTTGAAACACTCTAACTGATGGGGAATTACTCAACTCACTCCCTTGTAAAACCTGTACGAGCGAAGGAGTTTTTTGGTTTCTGCCATAACCAGCGAACCCTTGTACATTGAGCCCTGAGGTGTGACTCATAATTCGACTGGGTGTCACTTTATTTTCTTTAGTAAATTTATTATTGGGGACCTGCCAGCGTGTAAGCTTACTGTTTACATCTTCATGTAGTCCAAAACGACCTAGCTCTATCATCTTAAAAGCACCAAAGCTCGTTACAGCTTTAGAAATGGAAGCAGCCTGAAACAGCGTATCCGGCGTTACATTCACTTTTGAGTACTCATCTGTAACGCCGTAACCTTTCGACCAAAGAATATGATTATTATCAAAAACAGTAATGCTAACAGCAGGGACGCGGTATGTGCTCATTCTGGATTGAAGTGTACTCGCTGTTTCACTACTCACCCCGTTATCATTAATTTCGCGAATACTCTGCTCGAATACTCGTTGTTTATTTACATAATCTGGTGCTACAGCTTTCAACTTTTGTTCTGCACAGCTCGCCACAGTAACCAGAGCTGCCAGCAGTGTGATTTTCATGACTCTCATATATCGGCCTATTCAAACACTAAAATATTATTGTCGTATTGAGGCCGTAAAAAGTTTGCTTTGACGACAATTAAGTTTCAAACATCAAACTAACTGTAGCGCCTGTATTGTTGGCATATGCAGACACCCACTTTATCGTCACAGTTTAATAATGGGTGTCTTTTTAACGTTTTCTCTCCGAGGAAAGCGACGAGCAACATAGTTGGATAAACACATACCCCTGCGATTAACAGTGATTATTTCCTTTTACTGTACAACCCTATTACATTTTTTAACTTGTCATCCCTGTTTCTAAATCGGAGAATCTGCTTTTAAATGAATCACGGGTAAAAAATGAAATCAACCAAATCTTCTCTGTTACTTATAACCGCAGCCAGTGTCAGCACATTTCTTACGGCTTGTACATCTGAGACAGAATCTGATCTGTTGAAAACAAACGCAATTAGTGCTGATATATCAATAACTTCAAATGGGGAGAGAGCCCGAATTGTGGCCGAGCTAAACGTCGGGGACTCGTTCGGCTCTAATGTAAACTTAAGCGAAGGTGATACGCTAAGAGCGATCGTAAATGGCCAGACGATCCAATTGGCTAAAGATACTGACATTCTTGATATTGATTACGAGGGCAGATCCTCAGTTGTAACTGGTAACAGCCTATATACTATCCAGTTAAATCGCAAGAAAGAAGCAAATGCTTCAGCGTCTGTTGAGCTTCTTTTAGGCTTTCTGGTGCTTACCCCCGAAGCAGAGAAAACTTTTCGATATGATGAAAATATTGAAATTCATATTGATGGAATAGACTCAGCTAGTGAAACATCTCTTATCGTTAACTATGCATGTTCAAATAATACGGGGGGGTTAGTGACAGGCTCTTTCTCAACACAGTTTGGAAGCTCGACAAGCAATACATTCAATGCAAAAAGCGCTGGCTTCATAGATCTAGAACAGATTTCAACTTCAAAACCATGTGAATTTGACATGGAAATTCAGAGAGTTAGAACAGGTCATTTTAACGGTGAACTTAAAGAAAATAGCTTGATTAGAGGTATCCAATCAAGAGTTATTAAAGATCTGAAATTTACTTTCTAGTTTACATAATTTTTAAGTCGCTATACGTATTTCAAAAAAGGTGGAATAAGTCCACCTTGACCCAAAACCTGAGTTCATATTGGATAATAAACAGCCTTTCTTAACTTTTTAGTATCGCTACGCCACAGGCTTTTATAATCAGCGCTCATTTATCGTCTCCGATACACTTCACTTATATAAAATTATTCCCTACAATGTGCAGCAGTTTCGAGTTGAGATTATTATGTGTAAGGGAATGTCAAAACTACTTATTATGATGACAATCTTGGTTGCCTTTGTTGGGCAAGCATTAGCATCACCCTTTTTTGTATCTGATGATGACATTATTATCACGCAATCAATCACACTTGAATCTCAAAACGAATACCAGCAAGGTGCAGATGATTGTTGTGACACAGATTGCTGTGAGAACGATTGCATTTGCCCAGAAAACGCCTGTGCAACCTTTGCATACATTCCTATAAACCCTATTGCCTCAGAACTCATTCGTTTTGGTGGTCCTGTACGATCGACTCAGACTCCAGATATTCATAGTATTGTGACCTCATTCTATCGGCCTCCTATTTTACCGCTTAGGCTACAGCCAAACTAAATTCTTACTAAAAATTTAATTTATATGCTGCGAAAGTTATACCAATTGACTTAATTAAGCGGTTTATTTTGAGGCGAAAAAATCTTGTCGATAACACAGCTACCGCGCCCTGCTATCGCCAAGGTATCTACACCCATGTGGGCAAGACGAAAATATTATTATTTAGTCGTTCTAAATAATAAGCCTTTAACGTAGCTCGCGTCAGGTTTTTTCCTCAATTTGAGCTGGTATTAAACTAATAAAAAACTTCACAGTGTTTTGCATTACCTGAGGTAAAACATGCTTAATCAATATTCAAAGGTGGCGCTGGCTATCTTACTTGGCCCGTCTGTATCTTATGCAGGAGAACACCAACATCATGACGAACATAACCAGAATAAAATAGAGAGAATTCAAGTAACCGCGTCACGACTTGGTCGGATCGTGAACGAATCGGCAACTAGAACTGAAATTATCAATAATGAAGAAATCCAAGAAAAAGCCTTAATGCGGCCCGGAAATATTTCTATGCTAGTTGCTGAAACTGGCGGTGTACGAGTACAAAATACCTCTCCGGCTTTAGGCAGTGCCAACATAAGATTGCAAAGCCTGTATGGTCGCTATACCCAGCTACTTAGTGATGGTTTGCCATTATATGGTGGACAAACTGCGTCAATTGGGTTGCTTCAAATCCCTCCAACCGACTTAGCCAATGTTGAAATTATCAAAGGATCAGCTTCTTCTTTGTATGGTGGGTCAGCCTTAGGCGGGGTGATTAATCTTATCTCTCGTACACCAGGGGATGAATTTGAAGGTGAAGTGCTACTCAATGCAACATCAAAAAGTGGTCAAGATATTACCTCCTATTTTGCAACCCCACTGACCCCAAGTACTCGTGCGTCAATTACTCTGGGACTTCATCATCAAGCTCAGCAAGATTTAGATGAGGATGGCTGGCTTGATATAGCAGGCTATGAGCGCGCGACCGTTCGCCCACGTTTTTATTGGGAAGATGAAGACGGTGCCAACCTTTATTGGACGTTTGGTGCGATGAAAGAAAATCGTGAAGGTGGTACGCAACAAACGGATACATTACCTACTGGCGAATCATTTCCTCAACACCAAGACTCATTAAGGTTAGATAGCGGTTTTATTTTCGACCAACCACTTAGTGAAGAAATAAACCTCAGTGTTCGTGGTTCAGCTATGCATCAGGAGCATGACCATGTTTATGGGCTGACTCAAGAAACAGATAACCATGAAAGTTACTTATTTGAATCTAGTGTATCGGGTTATCGTGAAGCTATTGCTTGGCTTGTTGGAATAGCTTATCAGTCTGACCGCTTTGAGTCTGATGACTTTTCAGAGTTTAACTATAACTATCAAGTACCTGGGTTATTTTCACAGATAGACTATGACACAGAAAAAGACGTTTCAATATCATTGAGCGCCAGAACCGATTGGCACAGTGAATACGGCACTCAGTTTAGTCCACGCGCATCCATTTTGTACAATCCAAACAGCTGGACAATTCGCGGATCCTACGGTCAAGGCTTCTTTGCGCCGACACCTTTTATTGAAGATATTGAAGACAGTGGCCTGTCTCGCCTTGAGCCTTTAAGTAACTTAAAGGAGGAACTGGCGACTACAGCGTCTATTGATCTCAGCTATATATTTGATGACATTGAAACAAGTGTCACCCTGTTTGCCTCGGATGTCGACAATGTCACTGAGCTTGAGATCATCGAAGCCCAAAGCCCGAATACAAATAACCACGTTCGATTAGTGAATAACCCAGGCCAGACCGAAATTCGTGGCGCAGAATTGCTTTTGCGATACCGCTGGCATGACATCAAAATAACTGGAAGCTATTTATATACTGACGCAACAAAACTTAGCGGATTAGGCACTGGCCGAACTCCCTTAACCCTAACACCAACACATTCTGCTGGTGCAGTAATTATGTGGGAAAAGCATGGCAGTCACCTACTAGGTTTTGAAGCTTATTATACTGGTACACAGCATCTCGAAAATAACCCTTACCGTGATAGAAGCGACGCTTACTGGCACTTAGGCTTACTTGGTCAAATCACTCTTGGTAGCGTAAGTTACTTCTTAAATGCAGAGAACTTGCTCAATGTTCGGCAAACTAAAGAAGAGCCAATATTGCTAACCCAACAGGCTCCAAGTGGACGATGGACAACTGATATTTGGTCTCGTAACGATGGATTTACGGTCAATGCAGGGATCCGCATTAAATTTGGTCATTAATTATTTCTGAGCTTTGCTGAAACGATACAATTTCATGTTGGCATATGCAGACACCCACTCTAGCGTCACAGTTTAAAAATGGGTGTCTTTTTAACTTATCATTTTAACTTATCACCTCAAAAGATAAGTGGGTGTCTCTTTAGCCGTACTTGCCCTTTAGCTGTACTTTAGCGTAGAAAAGCAAAAACCAAAGTGGAGCGAGTCCACTTTGGTTTAAGATAAACAGAACTAGCAATTACTGCTCAGTAGCCCTTTTTTAGTCTTCTAGTATCGCTTTGTACAAAACGATATTTCTTTGCAAGTGCTCTTTCCTTGTCTCTCTTATCTTTTAGGCTGGCGTTGTTTCTTTGATGTTCACTTCTTAGTTTTATGAAGTTGTTGAAGCGCCTAACTTCAAGTTCGCCACTCTCTATCGCTTGCTGAACAGCACATCCGGGCTCATTTTGATGTGAGCAATCACTGAAGCGGCAAGCGCTTTCTAACACTTCAATTTCTGCAAATGTTTTACTAATCCCTTGTTGGCAATCGGCTAGTTGGATCTCCCTCATTCCTGGTGTGTCGAGCAACACTGAGCCATTGTCCATAAAATGTAACGAGCGAGAGGTTGTCGTGTGCCGCCCTTTTGCATCATCTTCACGGATTGAACCGGTGAGCTGCTCTTTACACTCTAACAGCGTGTTCACCAAGCTGGACTTACCCACACCAGAAGAACCTACAAATGACAACGTTTTTCCCACGCTACACCAAGCTTTTAGGCACTCAACGGAGCTCGGCTCCAACGCATTAATCGCTTCGACTGTCAAAAATGGATCCAACTCCTGAACGAGTTGTACTTGCTGTTGCCAACAATCGACCAAATCCTTCTTGGTCAAAACAACAATTGGCTCCACTTGAGCTTCGTTAGCCAGTGCTAAGTAACGTTCGATCCGGTTTAGATTAAAATCCTGATTTAGCGAGCAAACAATAAACAGGCTATCGATATTTGCGGCTATCAATTGCTCCGCGACTTTACTGCCCGCAGCTTTCCTTGAAATAACCGATTTGCGGGATAATAGCCTAATAAATTGATAATTCTCATCCAACAAAACCCAATCACCAACCGTCATACTAGGCAGTGATACATGAGTAGCTAAAGAAATTTGTCGTGATTGCAACTGGATTAAATAATTACTTCTGTGGTGCGCTATCACGCGGCCAAGATTTGATGATTCTAGTTCTGTTAGTGTCAGTTGCTGTTGAAAAAATGCTTGCCAACCAAGCAGTGTTGGCGAATAAGATGTATTCATTATAAAATCTCAAAAATGCAGAAAGACTGCAAAAATCAAGCAGGGTTAATGAATATCATTGACCCCGGATAAGCCCATTAGGCATCACACCGGGTAAAAGGAGTAAAAAATTTAGAAAAGACGAAAGTTAAAGTCTACTAATCACACCTAGCTACAACTTTTACCGGGTGGCTCAATAAAACAATCATCAAATTCTCCTTAAACTTTTTTGAATATCACCGTAGAGTAGCACTGAAGATAAGCTAGGTAAACTACGTATTTTGCGATATCCGGACTAAGCCATTTGCAGTATGAAAAATGTTTTCAAACTAATAACACCTTCCAATTTAGCCACATCGTAAAAGAAAACATCGTTTATTTAATCTTTTTTTAACACAACTCACCTAACATAGGTAAGACCCAGCCTTTGGAACTAAGTTTATAAATCAAACCAATCCAAAAGCAGTAAGCATAACAATTCTAAAGCTAGGTAAAAAGCCTGTATTTGATGTGGGTTGTGGGTGCTAAGGTCTATAAAAACATACTTTCTAATATAAAAGGATTATTTCTATGAAATTTCATTCAATCGCCGCAGTAGTAAGCTTAGCGTTATGTAGTGCAACATTTACTGTTGGTGCTACTGAACAAGAAGAAAAAACCGCGACAATCGGTGAGCAGATTTTAGATAAAGTAAAAAGTAAATTACTATCGGGGTTTGGTTCACTTTTAGCTGATGCTGTATTTGGTTCTGGTGGACCACAATACGTTATGCTGAGCGAAGAGAGCCTGCAGGCAATACAAGAGCGCGTTAGAGAAGAAATTGTACGTGATGCGGAGTTCGACTTTCTTTCTGAGTTTAGAAGCGTTGAAGCAAGCTTAAAACACTATGGCGATACCGTAAAATACAATGGAGAAGACCCTGTATTACTTGGTGGATTATTACTAAAAGCTAACGATCTGATAAATCACCGAGCTTTAAATAGTAGCTACAATGATGACTTTTTCTACCTTGCAGACACCTATGCCTTAGCAGCATCGGTTGTAGTGGCAGTGTATACTGAGCGTTATTTGGCTGGCATGGTGCCAAAAACAACCGTCGTTACCGCAGCTAAAAATCTAGCGGATCAGTTAAGCATAATGCTGGCACAGAAAAAGCAGGCGGACTTGCCACTTAGAAGCGGCTGTGAAGCACCTGACCCTTATTCTCAAATCGTTGAATATAAATGCTGGCTTAAAGACCCGTATGGTAACTATTTAGCATCGTACGTGGTAGAGCCACAATATCCAGATGATGTTGAATACTGGAATCGCAAAAAATCCCAAGCTGAAACAGAATACAGGCAAACCAAATTTAACAAAATTCAGGCTGTTATTGATCAACTAAGAAGCCTATAAAAAGCCGATGGAGTAAGATGGTTTAGTTACCTCTAAACCATCTTACTTTTGTTATCAAAGGGTAACACATTGCCACTGATTACTTGTTTTACAACGCCAGCATTAAAATTTCTTTCGCCTTCGCTAAATCAATATCGCCGTGCTCACCTAGTGCCGTCATGCCGTTCTTTTCTAGATTAGCGATAACTTCTTGTACTGCTTTTTCGTCTAATTGATAATCCGCTAAACGGGTTTGCACCGCCATCGACTCAAAAAAGTCTTGAACTGCTTTTATTGTTTGGTCAATTTGCTGCGCTTCGTCTGCGGCTGTAATACCAAATACACGCTCACCAAGTTGCTTGATTTTCTCGGCTTTTTTGTCTCGTTGCACATACATCACCGCAGGTAATACAATCGCAAGCGTTTGCGCGTGGTCAAGGTTATACAATGCCGTTAGCTCGTGACCAATCATATGGGTTGACCAATCCTGTGGTACGCCTTGACCAATAAGGCCATTTAGCGCCATAGTTGCAGACCACATAACGTTTGCTCTTACATCATAATTGTTAGGCTCGCTTAATGCCTTTGGCCCTTCGCTGATAAGCGTTTGTAAAATACCTTCTGCAAATCTGTCTTGCAGTGGCGCATTTACTGAATAAGTTAAATACTGCTCAATCACGTGAACAAACGCATCCACTACCCCATTACTCACTTGGCGAGGCGGCAGTGAATAGGTGTATTCTGGGTCAAGTACCGCAAACAGCGGCTGCACAGTTGGTGACGAAAACGCACGCTTTTGCGAAGTTGCCTTTTTTGTAACCACTGAGTTGCCGTTACTCTCAGAGCCTGTAGCAGGTAAAGTGAGCACAGCACCAATCGGTAATGGATTGCTAAAGCTTGCGCCCTTTACCAAAATGTCCCAAGGCTCACCGTCAAAATTCACGGCTGCCGCCACAAACTTTGCGCCGTCGATAACGCTGCCGCCGCCAACCGCAAGAATAAAATTCACATTATTTTGCTTTGCCGTCGCGACCGCTTGCATTAGCGTTTCATATGTTGGGTTTGGCTCCACACCACCAAATTCCACAACCTCAACATCTGTCAATGCATTCATTGCTTGGTCGTATACACCATTATTTTTAATCGAGCCGCCGCCGTACAGTAGCAACACCTTTGCAGCCTCTGGTAATCGTGAGGTGATTTCACTCATTTGGCCTTTACCAAAAAGAATTTCGGTTTGATTTTTAAATACAAAATTAAGCATGCTCAATTCCTTACTGTTTAATATTCGGTTCTTCAGCTAACATTTCTAGCAGCTTTTCTGCTAGTAATGTGTCTGAAAACGGGTTTTGCCCTGTAATTAGCTCTCTATCAACAACCACTTTTGGCTGCCATGCATTTGCAAACTGCATTTTTCCTCCAGCCTGAGACATCGCGGCTGCTGGGTAAAAGTTGAGTTTTTCGCCATTTAACGTGCTTTCAAATACTTGTTCTTCGGGGTTCGAAAATATCGTCATTTGATATCCGTCATAAATCCAGTTTTTCGCTTGAACAGGTGACTGTGTTGTTAAACTCTGATAATACGCTTTTGGTTCACTTTGTGCCGAAAGCAACGTAATTGGGCCGTGGCAAATCGCAGCTGTTGGTTTATTCTCGCGGTTAAAATGGCGCAAAATTTCACCCACCTGCGGATTATTCGCCAAATCAATTAACGGTGCGTGTCCGCCTGGAATAAATACCGCATCAAATTCGTCTAGCCCCGCAGCAAGGATCTCGCTAAAACTTGCGGTATCATTAAGATCTGGCAGGTTAGCAATAAATTTTTTGATGCTTTGTAATTTAGTCTCATCACCGCCGAAGTAATTAACCGACACTGATTTTTGATCAACAGCAGGGGCATTGCCTTTTGGTGTTGCTAATATCAGTTTATATCCAGCATCCACTAAAGCCTTTGCAGGTATCCCAAACTCATTGAGGTAATAACCTGTTTCTATTGTCTCACCATTGGCAAGTTCCATCGAGGTTTCGCTCGAAAGTAACACTAATACTTCACCTTCACTTGCATGAACGCTAAGCACATGTGTTGCACCCAACAACGATGACACCCACACTATCGTATTCAGTATACTCTTTTTCATCCCGGCTCCTCATACCAGTTCAATATCGACGAGTTTAGGCGATTTGCGGACACAGGAGAATTCGGATAAATTGGTAGGAGCAATCAGAATATTTATGGCTCAAGTAATTTATGTCTCATCTCACCCAACTAAAAACCTTTGTGGAAGTATACCGCTGCAAAAATATCACCAAAGCAGCGGCCAACTTGGGGATGTCGCAGCCAGCTGTCACGGCACATATTCAAACCATGGAAGCGGTCGTAGGAAAAGCCCTGTTTGAACGCCAAGCAAGAGGGGTAAAGCCAACGCCAACAGCACATGACTTAGCGCTGCAGGTATCTGGTCATATCGATATTTTAGAGCAGAAGATCACCTCAATTCGGGCACGCTCCAATGCGGTGTTTGGCACACTAAATATTGCCGGCCCCGCGGAGTATTTAAGCTTTGTCTCCGGTCCACAAATCGCCAACTTATTGCAAGCGGGCAACATTAACGTGGTACTTCATATTGGCAATAAAATTAACATTTTCGACGCACTAATAAACGACACCGCCGACATTGCCATTGCCGCCTCTGCGCCAGATCCCACAAGCTTTGACTATTTAGTTCTAGACAAAGAGCAATTGTGGCTAGTGATGAACCGTTTAGAGGGCAGAGAAATTCAAGACAGCGATATTACCGCCGACTTACTCTCAAGCTATAATGTCGTCACGTACGATCAAGACTTACCTTTGGTTAGACAATACTTTGACCGTGTATTTAATGCGGGCTGCAACTCTAATGTCATCGCTATTTGCCCAGACATTAGAGCAATTGCTAACATCATTCGCTCTGGAATAGGTTACTCCGTCCTCCCCGATTATCTCTGCCGAGATCTCATAAAAGCAGGTGAACTGATCCAACTTGGCCCTGTAGGCCCTGAAAACAATATCTATCTAGTATGGAAAAAGGGCGCGTTAAAACACCCACGCATTGCTTTTGCAAAAGATGTGATCTCCGCCTTTGCTAATATTAATTATCTTTCGAATTAAAAAGTTGTAAAAAAATTATTTTCCGCAGATTTCTGCTGAGAATTCCTGTTACCTTGCTGTAAATTAAAAGAGACGGGTTGGAGCATCAATGGACTATCAAAGCCAATATCGTGACTTAACTATTTATTACGACGCACTAAAAAAAGCAACAAAGCAAAGTGAAGCGGTACCAGACACCACAGAAAAATGGCTGGCACTCGTAGAAACGACCTTATTTGAATTACAAGAGCTTGCCCATATGGAAAAGGCTTATATGCAAAAATCAAGAACGATGAATAACCTAATTGAGTTGGTATATTCCAGCGCCCCAAGCATGGACTAGTAACTAAGGGTTATTGCTGTTGAGTTTTGCATTGACAAGAGTGCTACTACTAGCACTCTTTTTTTTCGCTAGAAATAGAGTTAAACAGATTTAAAGTTTGAAAATTAGCTGCACATACTTTACGACGCGGATAACCTGCGAAAATTCATGTGTGTTAGGTGTACTATTGGTACACCTTCAATGTAGTAAAGATCTCCTCGGACAGTTCTGCAAACACACCGTGGATCCGCTCAGATAGCGCTTTTACATTATCGAAATCAGGGTCAGCAAGCATTAAAATTTCAAAGATTGACCACTCAGGCATAACATCTTGATCCACCCACCTAACCCCCTGTAACTTTGCCCAATAATCAATCTGAACATCCTTTGTTTGCCCAAGGAGCCAAAGTTCGAATTGCACTTCTTGATGGTTCAACACAACTGCCAATTTGAGCTTGTGTTTTTTAAGGTAATCGTTTTGCAGATAAAAGTATGTAAAGTCAATATATCCGTGTAACACGTTTGCGACTGTAAACTGGCCTTTATACTGCTTACTGAATTCAGCTCTGAGACTTTGAACAATAGAGACAAGATCCTTATAGGTTCTCCGTAGTTCGCCACTTGCAAATGCCATTTTATAGGCTGGAATTCGAGCACGAAGACTTTTATTAGACATGTTGTCCTCTGAGTTTTTCAGGCACATAGCAAAATGACCCACACACGAAGCTAGCATTACAAGGAGCCTGAGTCATCATTAGATTGCTAATATCATATCAAACAATCAAAGTCGAATGACGCTTCATATATCCCAAGCTCAAAAATCAAGAAGCAAAAATCAATGACACCCACCACAAATTTCAAGCCTTCATTTTCCTAACTTCAATGCAATTAGTGATGGGTGTCACCAATCCATCCTTTAGTCATTGACGCCATAGTCTCTTGTATGCGTTCTAATTCAGCTCTATTTCGGGGTGATCTTTAATACCATACATTTCTTCCATTATCTTTTTATAAAACTCTAATGGAGGCATATTCATTTCAGCCCTCCTTTCATCCACTTTATCAACTTCTGAGATTGGCATGAAAGTGACTTTACCATTTTTAATATCTGCTTGTGTGCCGTACAGTTGCTTTTGCCCCCTATGTATAAGTACGCGATCGGTCAATAATGCGACTTCTTGTCCTGATACGCCTTCATTATTTAAATATGCTCTCTTTAAGATTGGAAGCATTCTTTCTTGAAACTCAGTATCTGACGAGTGCTGTATTATAAGAAATGCTGCTCCAACCCCCTCATTTCCGACCTCAGCATGTGTTAGCCATTGTCGTTTGCTTAATATTGCTTTGAGTTTTTCAGTATTCTGATGATCAACTGATGATAATTTAGCATGAAGCTCTTTTGGAGCTTTATCCCAACCGGCATCTCCTAACTGTTTTCGTACAGCCTGATCCTGTTTTGCCATTTCAATGAGTTGAGCTTGCAATGGCAAATTTATCTCAGCTGAAACAAAACAAGGAAGAAAGTAGAGTAAAAAAAGTAACCGCATTTTCAAATTCCATTTAAGCATATAACAACCTACTAGTGTAAATTCTGAATATCTCACTTATCCACAAGAGATAAAATCGCAATCATCAAGAAAATTTTATTTAATAATTTTAGCAAGCTACCAGTCAAACATTGTCATTTCTATACAATCCAAAAATTACAAAAATCACTGACACCCACCACAAATTTCAAGCCTTCATTTTCCTAACGTCAATGCAATTAGTGATGGGTATCACCAATCCATCCTTAATACATTTTGCATAGTGGTATCAACCTTAGCCGAGTTCTTTATTTGATTCAATCGTTTACTCTAAACGTCACTGTCATTTTTTTACTGTGTTTTATGAGGCTATAAGGCTGGTCTCTGTGGCTTTTTGAGGTTTAAAATGAGCTACACTTCTTAGTGTATTATTTTTTGCAACTTTTCTAGATTATGCACCAAGCAATACAACTTCCATTGCGCATTCACTTTCCCTTGCCCTCGTAATGTGAGTTTATTCATTCCTTTATTCACTATGATGTTGCCGAACACAGGTTCGATACACCTAAGTCGCTTGCTGTATTATCGCCGCCTCTAATTTAGTAGTGGTAACGACACGAAATTATCGTTATCGCTTGATCATCAACTGCATAAACAAGCCTGTTAGTGTCATCAATACGACGAGACCAAAAACCAGATAAACTCTCTTTCAACGGCTCTGGTTTACCGATGCCCTCAAATGGGGAGCGCTTAACATCATTGATGAGTTTGTTGATGCGCTTGAGTGTTTTCTTATCTTGAGTTTGCCAATACAGATAGTCATCCCAAGCGTCATCAGTCCACGACAGTAAACGTTGACTACTACTCATCAATTAACTCTCGTGCTGTTGTTTTACCAGCACGGTACTGTGCAATCGAACGATTTAAGTGTTCAGCGTTTTGAGGAGAGCGTAGTAAGTGGACAGTCTCCATAAGGCTATTGTAGTAATCTAAAGACATAACCACAGCATCCTCAGAGTCACGACGTGTAATGACTGTTGTATCTGCGTCATTAACTACACCGTCTAGAACAGCTTTAAGACTATTTCTAGCTTCAGTAAAAGATACAATTCTCATAAGAACCTCTACATGTACATTTAATGGAACAAGTATAGTCTTCACCATTCTACTTGTACAGTAAATTGAGCATGTAATATTGATAAGGTAACCAACACTCCGCTCACCGGAATTTTGGGAGCGGAGTAAGTGAAATTTCCGAGTGTGGTGGCTTGTTACATTACGTCATCATCAGCATTCAAAGCCATCTTTAAGAAGCTAGGCATTCTTGGATCTGTGAATTGAAAGAATTATCAAATCGCAAGTTACCAAATCGCTGACACCCACCACTTAATTTGCACCTTCCTAAGATACCGCCTACGCTTTAATTCTGCACTCAAAGGATTGAGGAAACCAAACTATGGCAACTGCTCGTAAAAAACAAATCAGTTTAACCGACACCAAATATTATCACTGTATCTCCCGCTGCGTAAGACGCGCCTTTCTGTGCGGTGAAGATAAATTTACTGGAAAATCATATGAACACCGCCGGGATTGGGTTGAAGAAAAGCTCCTGATCTTAGGGTCTGTGTTTTGTATTGATGTCTGTGCTTATGCCGTGATGAGTAATCACACCCACATTGTTTTATATGTTGATGATAAAAAGGCTAAGCGCCTGTCTGATAAAGCGATCGTTATTCGATGGCACAAGTTGTTTAAAGGCAATTGGGTAAGCCAAAAATTTACTGAAGGTGAGCCACTCAATGAGTCGGAGCAATTGATACTCGATGAGCATGTCGCCAAATACAGAGAAAGGCTCGCAGATATTAGCTGGTTCATGCGAGTACTCAACGAAGACATCGCCCGCCGAGCAAATAAAGAAGATAATTGTACAGGCCGATTTTGGGAAGGACGATTCAAATCCCAAGCATTACTGGATGAGGCAGCACTGGCTGCTTGTCTAGCCTACGTAGACCTAAACCCCATTAGAGCCAAAATCGCCGTAACGCCTGAAACCTCAGACTACACCAGCATCAAAAAGCGCATCGACCACGCTAAGCTGGGCAAACAACCAAAAAGCCTACTACGCTTTGCTGGTAGCCCGCGAAAACATATGCCCAAAGGCCTACCTTTTGAACTCAAGTCCTATATTGAATTAGTTGAGCTCACGGGCAAATGCATTCGAGTCGATAAACGCGGGTATATCAATGAAGCACAACCGATTCTTACTCGACTCAATATAGAACCTGAGAACTGGATAAAACTCACTACGCAATTTTCACGGGTATTCCACGGTGCAGTTGGTCGAGAGCGAACAATAACCGCTTACTGCGAAACACTGCAAAAACGACGACGGACAAACCTAACAAACTGCGAGCGTTTGTTGGCTTAGCAGAGCAAGCTTTTCAACTCTAGAATTTCTTACTTCTGTATTTGCAGCGCTTTGTCGTGCACGATAACTCGGTTTTGATGTAGAGATACGCTTGGGCGCTAAAAATTAGCCTATAGAAAAATGTTTTTGTACCCAGCGACTGAAGTATTTTTATACTTTTTACTTCACTTCCTCAGCTTTGACGTTAATAGTGGTGGGTGTCACTTCTTTTACTCTTCACTTTTTTTCTTTACTTTTTTTCTTTTTACTTCTTTTACTTCTTTTCTTACTCTTATTTTCTTTCCTTTATTTTCTCTCACGATAACCCTCTCTTATTTTCTCACTCTCTCTTATTTTCTACTTTGGTTGTGTGATTCAAAAATCTGCAATTTTAATGCAGAAAGATCGGTTAGATTTATCAAGTAATTCAATTGATTTAAGAATAAACCAACTATATAGGGTACAAATATAGGTAAAGCTCGTGGTATAATGGCGTAACATCAGCTTTGTTAATTTGTCACGAGAGCTATATTTAAGGAAAATCAATATATGAAAACTTATAACCATTCTTCTGCAGCTATTTTTATACCCTCGATTTTATTCGCTATGGGGTTCAGTAGTTTTGCTGAAGCAGGTACTTATTGTCGAACGGCAGACATTCCTTTGGGCGAAGTAGTTACAGACATAAGCCGAACGAGCATTTTTTGTGATGGGAAGTCTTATATTACCCAGCCGATAGAGTATGCGCGGCCAGTATGCAATGTTCCTAGCGTTCCAATGCCAGCCAACTATTACATCGAGAGTAAATCTATAGAAGCTCAATGTTGGGACGGTTCAATTCATTATAATGAAATTCATGTTGTTGATTCAAATTCAAATGATTCAACAATTGAAGTGTGTTATGGGGACGTACCGAATGCTTTCAAACATGGTACATCTGAATTTGCTAATAGTGATGGGCCTCACTACGATTGGTATGTTTCATCTCTGGGAGCTCGGAGTTGTGATACGACTTCAATTCACCTCACCACTCGCCCACGTATTGCCAACAAAATCGAGCCTTTCTCATTAAATGAGAAAGGAGCGGAAAGAGTATTTCGTGCTTGTAAAGGGTCTGAAATCCCTCCGTATGCCAAAAGAACCAGTGATTTTTCAAGAGATAGAGACTGCAATGTTGTTGCTAGTCTAGGGCAGTCGGCGGAATATACTGTTAGCTTTGATGAGTTATGCCCAACTACAGTAGGGGAGCAAAAGCCTTACTCACGTTATACAAAAGCGATATGTCCACCACCAAAGCCCAAACCTAAACCAACAGAAAAATGTTTAAAAGGTACTTTGTACGGAAATAAAGGATCAAATATAAAACTGTATTCAGTTGATAAAAAATCTTCGATTGCAGCATCGAATGGCAAGCTAGTTATGAGAAGTAGTTCGAGCCAAACTTGGACTCTTCAAGACAAAAACAATGATGGAGAGTTCGGGATCTTAAATAGTGCAGGAGCAATGTTCTCAAATGGTAAGGGAGATGCTGTCTCTGTCAAAAAAGATGTTGATTTTTCAGAACGATCACGTTGGATTATTAAAGATGCTAATTCTGATGGAATATATCAAATAACTTCCGTAGACAGATATCATGGGAGCTTGTACAGATCTACATATGTTCAAACAGCTGAATTTAATTATAAAGACGAATCTTTATGGAGAGTGTGTGAAGTGAAGTAAAGTACGATGTGCTAGTGTACACTAGTTTAAGCCTGATTTAGACAGTTACTGTTTTTCAATGGGCTGCACAGGTCAGGCATTGCAGTGTCCACAAGCCACTGCAAGACCACACCTCCAAATCAAAGGAGTTTGGTCTTGCACGTTCTACGCACTTAATAACTACTCTACTAAAGAATCAATATCGCTCATATGGACATTTCCAATTACAAGCCATTTTTAGCATTACTATTGGTGTGGTTAGGTGTTCATATCTGGGCTTTTGACAGGGGGCTGCGCCGAGCGCAGTGATTTATTCCCAATAAAAAATCAAGGGCATCCACCACAAATTTCAAACCAGCTATTCCTAACATCAATGCAATTATGATGGGTGTCATCCACTCCATCCAGTTACTGTTTTTCAATGGGCTGCACAGGTCAGGCATTGCAGTGTCCACAAGCCACTGCAAGACCACACCTCCAAATCAAAGGAGTTTGGTCTTGCACGTTCTACGCACTTAATAACTACTCTACTAAAGAATTAATATCGCTCATATGGACATTTCCAATTACAAGCCATTTTTAGCATTACTATTGGTGTGGTTAGGTGTTCATATCTGGGCTTTTGACAGGGGGCTGCGCCGAGCACTGTGATTTATTCCCAATAAAAAATCAAGGGCATCCACCACAAATTTCAAACCAGCTATTCCTAACATCAATGCAATTATGATGGGTGTCACTTATTTTTTTTTGACCAAAGTGATTGAAGTAATTTTATACTTTTTTACTTCACTTCCTCAGCTTTGATGTTAATAGTAATGGGTGTCACTTATTTTTTTATCAGATACTACCATTATTACTCAACATGTTCAGCCGATCTTGATACTTGATTACGTGCGATATAACCGATATAAAGTACTGCGACACACAGCAGCATAGGCACTGATTTTAAGTAAGCAAAATAGTCATAAAAAAAGGTTACTTCCCAGAACGCCTTTGCGGTTTCTTCGTTTATACCTAAATGCTCCAGATTGCGCAGGAAGTTCTCCATCAACGCAAAAAAATCTATTAACGCTAAGGTCAAAACTAAGAAATGTAATGGCCCCTCCGCATAGTTTTTTTCAAACACTGAGGCACTTTTTCCTCGGGTAAGCAACACCGCAAAAGCCATCCGATGTTTTAGTAAAAAGAGTAATAAAAGGCTGAGCGAAAATTGAATGGTGAACGCACAGATATTCTTATGATATCCACTATCAAGAATTGGGAAAATAACATTTACCAGCGCATAAACAGCTACCGTTGAACACAAAAATACTACTACAAAGCAAAGCGTCAACAGCTGACTATTTTTGTCTTTGTAAGAGTAAAAGAACAAAACCAATAATAAGATAAATAAAGTAGATTCAAAAATAATTACGCCAAAAGCCGAACCCAAGATAAGCGTAAGAATACTGCCCTTGTCCTTCATATTGTCTGGATACAGTCGTGAGAGCGCTTCGGTATCATCCAAAATATCAGCGAGTTTAACTCTGCAGAGATCGGCAAACTTCATTAACGTACCAAGCTTGAAGGAACTAACGCCATTAAGGTAGTTGTCTAGTGTTCGCATGCCAATCCCGAGGTGGCGACATATATCTTCTCGCGACATCCCGCGTTTATGCTTAAGACCCTTTATTAATAGTCCTATACGCTGGCTTACTTCGTACTCTTCTGGCGTTTGCATCGCCTCGCGATCCTTCTATATAAACTATTATTAATACTGAATTCGTTATTGCTAAAGTTACAGTGTAGCTCTAACTTGTAGCGGAGCATTTCTTCGCGCGATAAACCCTACATAAAGTAAAGCGATGCAGAGAAAAATTGGGATTGCCTTGAGGTACTCGAAATAATCATAAAAGAATCTCAGCTCCCAAAATATCTTTGCTGTTTCCTCACTAACCCCCAAGCGCTCCAAATTTCGAATAAAGTTTTCCATTAGAGCCAAAAAATCGATAAGTGCTAACGTCATTGCCAAAAGATAAATTGGGGCCTCTATACCATTCTTTTCGAATACAGATGCAGATCTTCCCTGAGTTAAAAATACACTAATCGTCATTCTATGTTTAAGTAAAAACAGTAACATGAGACTAAGAGTTAACTGCAGTCCAAAAGCATAAATATTCTCGATATAATAGCTTTCAACAGCAGGGAAAATAATGAACTTCAAGAGATATGCGACAGCGACCTCAAGTGCATAAATAAAAAGGAAAATGCCTGTGATAGTTTGACTATTCTTATCTTTGTAACAGCAAAAAAACAAAAATAATAGAAGGAGGAATACGATAGATTCGAAAATAAGAAAATACCCAGCAATAGATCCCAAGATAAGCGTAAGAATACTGCCTTTGTCCTTCATATTGTCTGGATATAGTCGTGAGAGCGCTTCGGTATCATCCAAAATATCAGCGAGTTTAACTCTGCAGAGATCGGCAAACTTCATTAACGTACCAAGCTTAAAAGAGCTAACACCATTAAGGTAGTTGTCTAGCGTTCGCATGCCAATCCCGAGGTGGCGGCATATATCTTCTCGCGACATCCCGCGTTTATGCTTTAGACCTTTTATTAGCAGTCCTATGCGCTGGCTTACTTCATACTCTTCTGGCGTTTGCATCGACCTACCGTTTCCTGAATCTAATAATTAATCTATTGTTATTAAAAGTGTGATAGCTGCTGGCGGCTCTTCTTACGTGCAAGCAATCCAATATATAACAGAGTAATGCACAATAGTGTCGGAAAAGCTTTTAGATACGCAAAGTGGTCAAAAAAGAACGTAACTTCCCAGAATATTTTAGACGCTTCCTCATCCATACCTAGGCGATCTAAATTACGAAGAAAGTTTTCCATCAATGCAAAGAAGTCTATAAGCACTAACGTTAAAGCCAAGAAATACAATGGTCCTTCCACGTAATTTTTCTCGAATACCGAGGCTGATTTACCACGTGTGAAAAAAACTGAAAGTGCCATTCGGTATTTGAGCAGAAATAACAGCAGTAGGCTTGAGATTAACTGTCCACCGTAAGCATAAATATTCTCGATGTAATAGCTTTCAACCACCGGAAAAACAATATTTTTTAAGTAAAATACCATTACTGCATCTAGTGAAAGCACAACAGCAAAAATCAAAGTTAGCGATAAGCTATTTTGATCTTCTTTACATAAATAAACTAAGACAAAAAGTAAAATACAGGTGATCGGCTCAAAAACTGTAGCACTTACTACCGTAGTCATTAGCAAGGCTAGAATACTGCCCTTGTCCTTCATATTGTCTGGATATAGTCGCGAGAGCGCTTCGGTATCATCCAAAATATCGGCGAGTTTGACTCTACATAAGTCAGCAAACTTCATTAACGTACCAAGCTTAAAAGAGCTAACACCATTAAGGTAGTTGTCTAGCGTTCGCATGCCAATCCCGAGGTGGCGACATATATCTTCTCGAGACATCCCGCGTTTATGCTTTAGACCTTTTATTAGCAACCCTATGCGCTGGCTTACTTCGTACTCTTCTGGCGTTTGCATCGCCCCACATTCCCCTTTAACCAAACCACAAAATTAACCCAAACATTACATTTTGTTTAATATAAAGACAAGTGGAATAACACTAACTTATGAAAAAGCGTACACTTTCAAATAGGTGATAATAACGTACCTATAATGGTTATCAGAAAAGGATGCTTTTGAATATAAAAGCGAGCGCAATATCGGAAACATACTGCGCTTCCCTGTATCTCAGACTAATTCTGGATTGGTTTTCTTTTGGTTCGTACTACTAAGCCAACATATAAAAGCGCTATGCATAGGAAAATAGGCACGGCTTTGAGGTACTCAAAGTAATCGTAAAAGAAAGTCCATTCCCAGAAAGCTTTGGCCACTTCTTCACTTACTCCCATCCTATCTAAATTACGTATGAAGTTCTCAATTAACGCAAAGAAGTCTACAAGTACTAGGATAATCACTAATAAATATAAAGGCCCCTCAGCATAATTTTTCTCAAAAACTGATGCCGATTTACCCCGAGTAAGAAAAACTGCAACCGTCATTCTATACTTCAGCAGTATAAGCAAAAATATACTAAGGATTAATTGAGAGCCGAAAGCATAGACGTTCTGTATAAAATTACTAGTAACGTAGGGAAAAATTAAATACTTAATACCTATTATTGAAAACGAATCCAAAACAAACACCATAGCAAAAATTACCGTTAACAATAGGCTATTATGATCGTCTCTAGATAAAAACACTAGTAGAAAGAGGAAACTACAAACAATTGGATTGAACAACGTTGCTCCAATAAATGAAGCAAGTACCACAGCAAAGATACTCGTCAACAGCGACAAATTAAATAAACTTCTCATAGCCCCTAACCATCCGAATTTTGCTTTTCAGCTTGCTGCTCTCTTGGGCCATCACCTTTAAAAATACCTGACCCACCAACTTTTTTACATAATGAACGACTAAGAACCCTTTTTATCGACTTCTTTCGACCCGTTGACAAAATCAGGCTAAATAAACTTTTCAAGATACACCTCAGCAATTCAACTTTTCTGGTGGAGAGGCTTTATGCTATCCCCTTTCCTCAAGCCCAAGCCACCATAAACTTGCTTACACAATAAGTGACTAAGGGCTATTTTTATTGGGTTTTTCTGTGTTGCCTTCATTATTCTTTTCCTCACTTTTTTCTCCATACAGGCCAGAGAGCTTATCTGTATCTTCTAAAATATCTGATAACTTTACTTTACAGATTTCAGCAAACCGAAGCAATGTCCCAAGCTTAAAGGAACTAGAGCCATTTAAATAGTTATCAAGGGTCCTGTCACCCACACCCAAACGCCGGCTAACCTCTTCTCGGGTCATCCCTTTTTTGCGCTTTAGCCCCCGTATCAGTCGGCTGATACGCTGGCTTACCTCGTATTCTTCTGGCGTCTGCATCGCCCCACCATATCTCTCAATCACCCCAACCAAGTTAACCAAAAGTTTACATCCAGTTAAATATAAAGACAAGTAGATGACAGTACTATTTTTAGGTGCACACTCGCAAAAACCCAAAACAGAAACAAACTTATCATTATATTTGAATTTTTGGTATCAATTGATTCAAGCAACCCTTTCTAAACATGCTTATTTGTTATTTTGCAGACCATTAAAATCAATAATTAAAAACACACAAACTTCTCTATTTTTATGGGAAAATCTTCACATTATTGTGTAGGCGCAGCATTTGCTTTATTTAAAACCTGCTTACGGCGCGCTGTTATTCCTGCGTATAAAACAAACATACAGAGCAGATAAGGCACGGCCTTAATATAAGCAAAGTAATCATAAATAAAGGTCAGTTCCCAAAATGGTTTGGCAACTTCTTCATCTATACCTAAACGCTCTAGGTTACGGATAAAGTTTTCCATCAATGCGGCAAAATCAATCAAAGCTAACGTACATGCGAGTGCATAAAGCGGCGCATCTACTTGGTTCTTCTCAAAAATGCTGGCTGAATTCCCTTTGGTAAACCACGCACCTAAGAACATTCTGTATTTGATCATTAGCGCCAGCAGTAAACTCAGTAAAAGTTGAGTTGCAAAAGCATAGATATTTTCAATGTAATAGCTTTCAATAGCTGGGAAGACGACATAATTCAACCAGTATGCAACAACGATTTCTAACGAAAAAGCAAATATAAAAATTGCAACAATGCTTTGGCTATTCTTGTCATTACGCGCATAAAACAATAACAAAATAAGAAAAGCAAATAAGGTAAATTCAAGCACCATAACGCCGACAAAATAGCCCGTAAATAACAAAAAGATATTGCCTTTGTCTTTAATATTCTCAGGATACAAGCGCTTCAGCGCGTCGGTATCATCCAAAATATCAGCCAGCTTTACCTTGCAAAGATCCGCAAACTTTAACAATGTCCCAAGTTTAAATGAGCTCACCCCGTTTAGGTAATTATCTAACGTGCGCGAGCCTATACCTAAACGTTTACAGACATCTTCTCGGGTCATACCTCTGGTACGCTTTAACCCAAGTATTAACCTACCTATCCGCTGGCTTACCTCATATTCCTCTGGCGTTTGCATCTGTCCACCATTGTTTTACGTTAGCTCCCTTGAAATTAACCCAAACATTACATTTAGTTAAATATAAAGACAAGCTTCTCTCGATAAATTGCAATGAAAAAACAATAAAACACTCAATACTTCACCAACTTTACGTAATTTGAAACATTTTCATCGTTTTTCACGTTTAACCTCTCTTTAAAGACAAACCTTATTGAGGGTATGCCCCTCATAGCCCTGAGTAATCCGCAGCCGGCGTTTTAAAAAGATCGCTGGGTAAACCAGCTCCTACGGGGTGGTGTATCGCTGGGTAAAACAGCTCCTACGAGGAGGTGTATCGCTGGGTAAAACAGCTCCTACGAGGAGGTGTATCGCTGGGTAAAACAGCTCCTACGAGGAGGTGTATCGCTGGGTAAAACAGCTCCTACGCGAGGTGTATCGCTGGGTAAACCAGCTCCTACGCGGAGGTGTATCGCTGAGTAAACCAGCTCCTACGCGAGGTGTATCGCTGGGTAAACCAGCTCCTACGCGGGGTGTATCGCTGGGTAAACCAGCTCCTACGCGGAGGTGTATCGCTGGGTAAACCAGCTCCTACGCCGGGTGTGTCGCTGGGTGAACCAGATCCTACATGGGGATGTATCGCTCGGTAAACCAGCTGCAATATTAAAAGGTGATTGTTATGCTTTACAAAAAAGTACAACTGTTCTATTTTAATAAAAGTACAAGTGTTCTTTTTTAGAGGTCAGGATGAAATTCAGCTACTTTAACGACAAAGACGGCTCGCTTATTACCAAGATAAGTCGGGGTGTCACAGGGCTTATGTGCACGCTTGCGCCACCTATTACTTCGAGGTTAGGTCAGGTACTACTGATGAGTCCGCATGGTAAGCGTCAATATCAGTTTAAAAATAAAAAACCCAATGGTGAGTTCAATATTCTTACCTCGCTTGGTCGCGTTCATGTAAACGTGTTTGGCCTTGGTCCGAAGACCGTTGTGTTAAGTCATGGTTGGGCCGATAACAGCAGTTGCTTTGATACTTTGATCCCTGAACTCGTAGCAACGGGATTTTGCGTTGTGGCGATTGATCATGTTGGTCATGGACAATCTCATGGTAAGCAAGCCCATTTACTGGCTTTTGTTGAAGCACTGGATACCCTGATTGAGAAGCTAGAAGCCGATCGCCATGATATCGTGGCTTTGGTGGGGCATTCTATGGGCGCTGTGGCGCTGATGAACTTACCGGATTATCGCCTAGAAAATCGTGTGGTTATAAATGTTGCAACTCCCGTGCAGTTTTTTGAGCTGATGTTTGAGCGCGTTGCGCGAGCGGGTATTTCTGAAAAAATGCTGCACCAAGTGTTAGGCGCTATCACCACAAGATATGGCACGCATTGGCATTTGATCCGAGATAAATTCCACGACGGTGTACTTAAGTTTAAGCCGACATTTATTCACGATACCGAGGACCGATTTGCGCCATTTGAACACGTAGAGTCGCTTATCGCTGCCACTCCTGAGCGTTTAATCCAAACCTCAGGCCTTGGACATCGCCGCATTTTAGGCGATACTGGCGTTATTCAACGTATTACTCAAAGAATAACTGCATAAGTGATGAATAAAGGCGAGAGAACGAGACAAACCATTTTAGAGCAAGGTATGCGCTTTAGTAGCCAATATGGCTTAATAGAAGTCACGATTGGTTCTATGGCCAAGCTTTGTGGCTTGTCTCGCAGCGGGCTTATCTCGCATTTTGACAGTAAAGAAGATATGCAGTTGGCGATCCTCGATTACTGTGAAGATCAATTTATGCTGCATGTCGTCGCACCGGCACGGCACCAAGATCCCCTAGTGCAACTCAAAATGCTCTTTTCTATTTGGGCAGACTGGACTCGTGAACTATTTAATGAGCCACATTCAACTTGCCCGTTTATCAAAGCGTTGGTTGAATTTAATTGCCATACAGACAGCCCTATTCATACCAAAGTTACCGAGCAACATAACCGATTATTTAGCTATATTAAGCATAAAATTGTGCAAGGGATAGAAAGCGGTATTTTTCATCCTGAGCTTGATGCGCAGTGCGCGGCGTACGAGCTATACAACTTGTATCTAGGCCATGCGATAGCGAAAAATACGGTACTAACAGAACATGCCAGCGAGTTGTTTAAACGTAATATTGAGCACTTACTCGAAAGTTACCAAGCTGATCCAAAAACACGGAGCGTATCTGCATGATTGAAATAATCTCTACCCCAACCCGCGATATTGTTGAGCAGCTTACTGAGCTATACATCGCGACCTTTTCAGCGCCGCCACGTAATGAAGAAATAGACCAAGCAGCTATTCGCTTGCTTATGGAAAAGGAAATCGAAGAAGGCGAAGTACGTGTTATTTTTGATGACTCAACACAGCAACTTATAGGCAGTTTGTCGCTAGTGCCAATCGCGCATTTTAAAGATAAAGCGCGCTTTGATCTTACGTCAGGCCTATACATTTCGAACTTTATGGTTGATGCGAATATTCGCGGCAAAGGGATTGGCAAGCAATTACTACAAGACACCTTAGCCGCTACTCGCCAACCTATCCACACTCGTTGTCGAGTAGATGCCTTAGCAGTGAATCATTTATTTCAGCGCCATGGCTTTAAATTGGTTGCTAATTACACAACAATTATGAATAACTCGGTTGCGGCGCGTAATATCTACACCTATCAAGCTGAATAATCTGCGGATAATCCTTGGATTGTCATTGTTGATTAATACATTCACTCTTATACTTTGCCAAAGAGTCGTCGTGTAGAGTAATGAGATGCTGAGGTTTTTTTCGATTGAACACGGTGTAATTTCCGAAATGGAACCAAGCACCGACACCCCGATTGAAATAGCAATCAAAAACGCCCATTGGATAGATACTATTAATCCCACTGAGGAGGAGCGAGTTGCTCTGGCAAACACGCTAAATATTACCCTTCCTGGTGCGGATGACGTAGAAGAAATCGAAGCCTCTTCGCGCTGTTTTATCGACAGCGAAGGTCTGCATGTACACGCTTTATTTATGTCTCCCAATGACGGGCGTTTTAATACGGTGACCGTGGCCTGCTTATTACAAAAAAACTGCTTATTAACCATTCGTGATGACGAGCTTGCGGATTTTAGGTTGCTGCGACTGCGTGCGCGTAAAGGGCAAGTAGCGTGCGATAACCCAAAACAGCTGTTAGTGACTTTATTCGACCAAAAAGTCGAAAACCATGCGGACATGCTTGAGGATATGCACCACCAGCTTGAAAAGCTCAGTGCCTATGTGCTTGAGGAAGAAGACTCAGATCTAGAAGAAGCTGTTAGTCGTATTTCAAGGCTAGAAGATGCCAACGGTAAAGTGCGCTTATGTTTGATGGATACGCAGCGCAATATCTCGTTTTTAATGCGCCATGTGGGGGTGCAATCTGAGGAGCGAGAAACGCTACGGGAAGTCACACGAGATATCGAAACGCTAATGTCGCACTGCGCCTTTCTCTTCGATAAAGTGAATTTTTTAATGGACTCTACGCAGGGTTTTATCAATATCGAACAAAACCAAATTATTAAAACTTTCTCCATTGCCTCTGTCGTATTTTTGCCACCCACTGTGGTTGCCAGTGTGTATGGGATGAATTTTAATAATATGCCAGAGCTAAACTGGGCTTGGGGCTATCCTTTTGCCATTGCTATTATGCTGCTCTCTGGTTTTGCTCCTTATTTATTCTTTAAACACAAAGGTTGGCTGTAAACTTTGGTTAATCTAGAGGTGTAACTTCATTTCAAGCAGGCAAGGTGTAAATCCCGCTTTTTCATAAGCATGAATTGCTGCGGCATTACTACTGTATACATCAAGGTAGAAGTCGTTGACGTTTTGGGTTTTACACCAAGCGATTAAGTGCTCCATGATCGCTTGATTCAAACCTTTACCACGATGCTCAGGTGCTACATACATAAACCCAAGATAACCATGCTGCGTGTGCTGTAGCTGCTGTTTAGATGCTCTTATCTGCACATACCCTGTTGCCACTATTTGCTCTGATACTTCACCAACAACCACTAACGTATTCGAACAAGTGAGTAATTTTTCAAAACCGTAGTATTTGGCGTCTTGTGATTTGATTGTTGAGTTATACGGACGCTCCGCTTCGATCACTTGCTGTTCTAAATCTAGAAGTGTAGTTAAGTCGTTGATGGTGGCTGGTCTAATTATCATATTTTTTCCTTAAAAAAAGCCACCTTAGCTTAACTAAGGTGGCAAAGCCACTATCTACAGTGTTAAAAATTGTCAGGGACTACATGAGGTTAAGTGTTAATGGTCGTGAGATTCCTCTGCAGTAATACCAAGCCATACTAGTTTTTCTGGTACGTAATCTAGCTCAAATGTGTCTACCAGTTTGGCTTCTTCTAAATCAAACTTTTTAATTTGTTTTGCGATTGGGTCGCTCACATATACCGCTTGCTCTGAATGAGAAAATGTAATTTGGAAGCCGTGACCTTCTGGCATCGTAGTTAAATCAGCATCACTTACTTGTACTTCACCTGCAGCTTCAAAATGGTGTTCACCATCATGCTCATGACCGGCAAAAATGCTGAGTTTACCTGCGGTATCCATCACCACAACATGCTCACCCGCAAAGCTAAATCCAAAACTCGCAATGCGATAGTTATCACTTACTTGCCATTCAAGCTTCTCGATATGGCCGTGCTCTGGGTCAACCATCAGCACATCATTACCTGCTGATGCGATAAATTGCTCTGCATCATGGTGGCCTTTGAGGGTGCCAATTCGCTGCCCGTCAGCAAAGTAATCTGGATTAGCTAGTTTTACTGCACTAAAGCTTTCGCCTTGCTGAGTGATAACCGCAACACCATCACCACAACCAAATGCCACTGCTTCTTCATTTTGTGCGCTGCCGTGAAGTGCTGGACAGCTTACGTTAAATACCTGCTCTTGATGAAAATGGTCACCATGCGCATGATACAAACCAATTTGCGAGGGTAGAGAAGTTTCGGTTTGAGGGTCTCTGATCGTGCTAATTAGAAATTCGCCTCGAGCTTGCGCCGCACCGTGCATGTAAGTGTCGTAATGTAATGCAGCGACTTCGCTTTGCTCGCCGCTAATATGCGCTTCACTAAACATCGCGGCACTGGCATTTTGTTGGCTGTCTTTGTCGCCATCTGAGAACACAGCAATACCAGACTCACCGACAGTCACGTGTGTTGGCTTCACTGATTCTAAATGGAACGAAGCAAGTGCAGGCGACTCTTCGTGAGTATGGTGATGGTCGCCATGCTCCTCTTCATATAAACCACCGTCAATAAACTCCACTAAACCTTGGTCACGTTGTACCAAGACAGCAAAGCGGTGATTTTCAGAGCTATATACATATTTTGGATAGTGTGTAACGCCAATCGAGTCGATAAGTGATTTATCCGCCGTTGAGTACACATTCACAACGTTACTTTCTGCGCTAGTGACTAACAGGCGACCATTTGCGTCTGTGATCGCATCTCCATGATCATGATCATCATGACCATCGTCATCATTGCCATTATCTTGTGCTGGCGGGTCTACTTTTACAATTGTGTGCTCAGTACCACCACATGCAGAAAGAAGAATTGCGGAAATGGCAACTGCCAAAAGTTTACCTTTTAATACCATGAGAGAGATCCTATTTTTATTTATGTTATACCATAACTTTAAATATGTTATCTTATAACAAAACTAAAAACAACACCTCGACTAATCACCTATTGACTATTTTGCGCGCAAACCCAATAGTGAAGTATGAAATCCACTTGGCATTACCAGACAAAAGGCACTCTCAAGATAACAAATGCCTTGATGTAACACTCCGGCTATATAAAAAGGACTACTTAATGGACTATTTGGTTGCTATCACTTTATTTGCTATTGCGTCTTCCGTAACGCCCGGGCCAAACAATATTATGGTAATGACGTCTGGCGTTAATTTTGGCTTACAGAGGAGCATCCCCCTGTTAAGCGGTATTTGTGTTGGCTTTTCGATCATGCTGTTGCTGGTCGGCTTGGGTTTTGCACAGCTTTTTGAGCTATTTCCTAGTTTGCACTTTATTTTAAAGTGCATTGGCGTCATTTACCTTTTATATCTTGCCTACCTTGTCGCGATATCTTCACCCACGACTGATGCAGACTCAACCCCTCAACCTTTTTCGTTTTTAAAAGGCGCGCTATTTCAGTGGGTAAACGCAAAAGCATGGATTGTGGCAATAGGTGCTATTTCAACTTATACCTCCACTGGCGCAGATTTTATGAGTCAAAACTTGATGATCACCATTGTCTTTCTGTTGGTGTCATTTCCTTGTGTTGGGATCTGGTTGGTGTTTGGTTCATCGCTGAAACATGTATTAAAAAATGAGCAAAGTCGTAGATGGTTTAATTTTGTGATGGCTGCATTACTTGTGCTTTCAGTAATGCCAATTGTGCTGGAGATCTTTGCAGGATAATACCCTGCAAAGATTACCGTGTTATTGTTACTTGTTGTCCGCTTTTTACCGACGGGCGATCACCCACACTGCATGCACAATTCCTGGTATATAACCCAACAATGTCAGCAAAATATTTAACCAAAAAGCCCCGCCAAGACCGACTTGTAAAAATACACCAAGTGGTGGAAGCAGAATTGCAATGATGATCCTCAATAAATCCATTGTTCTCTCCTAAAAGTTATAGACGCTTTCATCCTGCATGGGTTATGCCAACTCAAAGGAATGCCTTTTGCATTAACCCAATAACAGTATAGGAGATAAAAAATGCCAGATTGGATTAATCTTGATTTAGCACTCATTTGGTATCACTTTTACCAAATTGTTTTTGCGTTTTTACTTACATTACCTTTAGCTATTAATAGAGAAAGTCGCTCTGATAGCGCGGGGCTTAGAACATTCCCATTAGTCGCTATTTCCTGTTGTGCTTTTATTTTAACAAGTATGGATGTATTTGAGTCACATGAAGCACAAGCGAGAGTCATGTACGGTGTCATTACTGGAATTGGTTTTATTGGTGGCGGTTCAATTGTGAAAAACGATAATTCCACACATGGCACAGCAACCGCTGCAGGTATCTGGTTAACCGGGGCAATAGGGATCTCTAGTGCATACCAGCGATATGAAATCGCAATTGTATTAAGCGCGGTGGGCTTTATGGTATTTCGCTTACTTGAGCCTTATAAAAAGCCTTCCAGCTCCCAATAAGTTTACATTGAACCTTTAGTCCGCTTGCTCGTCACTTGACGTTTGAGCTCTAGCTTTTCACCAAAAAAGTATTCGTAAACGATAACTGAAGTAAAATAGAAGAATCCGAACACACTGATATCAATTAGCAATTTGCCAAAATCGAAAGGCTCTTCAAAAAGTAAATATTCAAAATCAGTGATGTAAAAGACTAATTTAGTTAAAAAAAGTGCGGGTAAAAGAGAAATGATAAATTTCAAATTAATGTCCTTTTAATTTGCGTGACCTACAATCCATAATGAAGTCTAACTGATTTATTCAGAGATTGCACGCAGTATACAATTTATTTCGATAATTTACAAAGAGTTACTATGTAAGCCCCATATTAGCTGAGCGAGCGCCCAGCTAATATGAACATATCAAAATTTAATGATAGTGGAAACCGCTTCCTCGTTTGCCGTTTCAATAGACATTTTCAGCTCACGATTTTGCCAATCAATGTCTATCAAGCCGTAGTTACTTCCCGATTTATTAATCAAATGGCGGTTAGATGTTGTCAACTTTGCGATATCTTTGCTAACTACGCCAACTCGTCCCGTTGGGATATTAGCACCAGCTGGCGCACAGTTGCCCCATTCACCCTCAATACCTTTTTGGTTATCATCCACTTGGGTATAACACCAAGGCTTATCATTGTCTCGCGTGATACAACCTTGATAGGTAATGCCTGCATATTTGAACGGTAGCTGACATGCTTTGGCAAAATTGCCATCCCCTTTGTCGTCTGCGTAAATAGGTAATCTTAATGGATTTTCAATATGATAAGGCCAGTTTTGACCAAAACCCGATGCCGTCACTTCGTAGACGTTAACTGCTTGACCATATGTGCTGCTTGCGGGAATAGTCTTTTGCAAAAGCTCTCCCCAATGTTGATCGCCAGACAAAAACACAACGGCTTTAGTCTTACCTTCGTTCACTGATTTCTGTACTAACCTAAGCAAACGTTCCCTTTGTGCTGGCATTTCAGCCCAAGACTCATAACTAGTACCAGACATATTTGTTTCTTCTAATGACGCGATGGCAGCATTAAATGTTTTGCCGTCTCCATAAGCACAGTAGTTAGTTTTACTTCTGCCTTGATGCAGCGGAGGCAGTACTTGAATGCCGCTTGCAATGAGCTTGATTTCTGATGGCTTTTGTAACTCTTGCTCAAGCCATTGCCACTGCGCCTCTCCCAATATAGTGCTACTTTCCCCCTCACACGTTCCGTAACTTGAGAAGGTTGGAGAGCGGAAGTAACGGGCATCTAATGTGATCACATGCGTGGTTTCGCCCGATCCCCCCAACATTTTTGCTTCATAAATACCAGCTTGACCATTCAGTCTTGGATCTGTTTTATCGACATCAAAGTGACGCAAATATTCTTTTTGTGCGTTTACTCTCTCTGGATAATGTTTGCCTTCATTGTTCCAACCAAAATCATGGTCATCCCAAGTCGCCATCACAGGGATCTTAGCCTCTAAAAACTTGCGATATTCACTATTATTCTTTTTATCATCATACTTCTGGCGCATCACCGCCATATCAGTGGTATCTGCGTAGATATTGTCCCCTAACCAAAGAAACAGATCCGGTTGTTGGCCAATTAACTTAGCGAGCGCTTCTGGCATATCTCCTTTGGTTTTGAAACATGAACCTAACGCAACTCTATCTAATCGTTTACTTTGTAGGGGTTGAGTGTGAGCTAAAAGCGTTGGCGGCGCTTCTGGTTGACATTCTTCCCAACCGCCCTCTTCGACATAACACCAAGGTGCGGTGTGATTTCGGGTTGTACAGCCATAAAACTTTTCACCTTGATACTCAGATGGCGTTTTACATGCTTTTCCGGTTACCGTTTTGAATTCTGGGATGGTTTCTGTTCTGACATGACCCCATGTTGCGCCTTCGATGCTTTGTTTTAAATAGCACCACTGGGAACCTGAATTATTTTTATCCGTTGTCCCTTGATACTGTGCGGCTAGATAGTTAAAGGTGGATTTACAAGACTCGTAGTGAACTTCAGGTTCTGCACTGGCGACGCTGCTCATGAGCATCAACACGGCTGGCGTGAGAGTATAAGTTTTCATCGTTTCCTCGGTATTTGAATGTTGGCATCCTTGCTAGTTTTCCTTGCGGGAACGGAGTCTAATCCGGAAATGTTAAATTTTAGTTTAATATTTATTTCAAGTTCACATTTACTTCCGCATTCATGAAATAATACGAAAGTGGCTCAATAAATGAGCCATAACGAGGCCTTATGGCAAGTGATTGATAAGCCAATCAATAAATACTTGGATCCGAGCTCTTTTTGGTGAATAGGGATCAAATAACACATAGCGTTGCCATACCACAGGGTGAGGGGTATCAAAAAGCTGCACAATAAGGCCAGCTTGTTGAAAGTCTAAAAATAGCTCTTTGGAGACGATTGCAACACCTTGGCCTTTAAGCGCTGCACTCAATGCCATGTCATTAGAAGAGACTCGAGTGTGTGGGCCTTTGGCACAAATACTTGAACCGCATATCCCCTGAGACTCAAACCATTGCTCCCAGCTTACTTTATCATCGTCGTGGTGAATAAGATTGCACCTTGCTAAATCATTCGGAGACTTAATTTGCAGCGATTCTTTGTAGCTTGGTGAACAAACAGGATAGTTACTATCTTCCCCAAGATATAACTGCTCAAGTCCGGCGGGGCAGGCTAACTCTCGCTTGGTAGAAAACCGGATCGCGATATCAATATGATTTAAACGAATATCTTCAAAGCGATTAGAGCCAAGCACGCGAATTTGGATGTCGTCATGAGACTCGTAAAACGAGCACAGGTTAGGCATTAACCATAAAGAGCAAAAAGACTGGGTTGACGTGATAGTCAAGCTACCAGCCAATTCTTGTGTTTGAATTTGGTTCAATCCCCCAATAATGCGCTTAAACGCACTTTGAGTAGACATTAACAACACTTCGCCGGCTTCAGTTAAGTGCATATTGCGGCCTTTTCTTACAAAAAGCTTAACTGCAAGTGCATTTTCTAATTGCCGCATTTGTTGGCTTACTGCCGCTTGCGTAATGTTCAATTCGAGTGCAGCTTGAGTGTAACTTTGGAGCCGAGCTGCACTCTCAAAACAGCGTAATGCACTTAAGTGCCTTAACCTCTTATCCATAAGCTCAACTTATATTAATTGTAATTAACTATCGTTGGTATCCTGCCATATTTTGACCCAAGATACAGTCATAAATTACTTAACCTAAACGCAGTTTATTCACTACTACGACAGGAGCAACAATGAATTATTGTAAACCAAAGCCAAAGTCACAGTTATTACACTGGTTAACTATAATCGGGGCCTATCTGAAGTTAGAACACATAGTGAAACATAAGTAGTTTCAATATGTGGGAACATTCCTTATCCAAACCTCAGGTTAATTAAGTACGGTGGAGTCTGTTACAATTTTTGTTACACAAAAAGTCGGCTAATCCACCTCTTCAATTTATTGATATTACTTAATATTTAAAATATTAGCCCGATAGTAAACCTTTACCCCCACTCTTTTTGCAACAAGTTTTGTTAAAGTAAAAGGAACATTGCGCTAACTATCTATGCTTTTATCACACCAAGTGACAACATACAGAGCATTGATTCGCAAGATAAATCAACAATAACAAAATGAATAAAGGATTTTTATGCTATCTAGGTCTTTAATATGCAGTGCTATTTTGCTGTCTATCAGCGCTTCAGCTCAGGCCCAATCAAATGCTGAACTTCATCGTCTAGCCACCGTGGCTAAACCTATAGAGCAAGCGGTCACATTTAACTTAGACCCTTCTAAAGAGCGTTTTTCAGGACACACGACTATAAAACTTGAGGTGCTCAAAGCCACCCAATTTATTGAGCTCAACGGATTAGACTATGCGATAGATACCGCTGAACTAGTCGGAAAAACGTCGTGTGAGCTCAGAGATAAAATGCTCGAAACCGGTAAAGTGAGATTGAGTTGCGAAAAAACACTGCAACCCGGTCGCTACACGCTTACTATCGACTATACCGCCCCTTTCAACCGTAATAGCGTCGGTCTCTACAAAACCATAGACAACGGCGTGCCTTACTTATTTACACAGTTTCAGATGAGTGATGCAAGAAGAGCAATGCCTACATTTGATGAGCCTGAGTATAAAATCCCATTTCAGCTCACTATTACAGCCCCAGACGATCAAAAAGTATTCGCCAACACGCCTGTTTTAGAGACCAAAAAGTCGAATGGTATGACCACCCATTACTTCGACAAGACGCCACCTCTTCCTTCTTACTTAGTCGCCTTATCCGTTGGTCCATTCGAAGTACTTGATGTTAAAGGGATGTCGGTTCCGGGTAACATTATTACCCCACAAAAGAAATCAAATCTTGCCGCTTATTCCATCGAAAACACGCCCAAGATACTCAAAGCACTTGAAGACTATTTTGACTTACCCTATGTCTATAAAAAACTAGACCAAGTTGCAGTCCCTGAATTTCCGTTCGGCGCAATGGAGAATGCAGGCCTGGTGACTTATCGTGAGGATATACTACTTATTGACCCTGCAACGTCAACACAACAAGCTCAAACCTCACATGTGAATGTTATCGCTCACGAACTTGCACACCAATGGTATGGCAACCTAGTTACGATGAAATGGTGGAATGACCTGTGGTTAAACGAGGCGTTTGCCACTTGGATGGCTGCAAAGATCACCCAGCAGCTATTTCCTGAGCTAGAAACAAATTTATCCCTATCTCAACACAATGCAATGCCCTATGATGCTCAAGCAACTACCTCACCGATCCGTAAACCGGTTATTACAGAGTCTGATGTAACAGACGGCTTAGGTCTTGCGTACAGCAAAGGTAGCGCGGTACTTTACATGGTTGAGCAGTGGCTTGGGGAAGAGGTATTTAAGCAAGGCATGCGCAATTATATCCGTAAATTTGCTTATAAGAATGCAGAAGCCAAAGATCTATGGAATGAGCTGGGTAAAGTATCTAATAAAGATGTAGCGACAGTGCTAGACTCATTTGTATCACAAGCTTCATTTCCACTTTTGACGGTTAAGTTAGATGGCCAGAATGCCACCGTATCGCAACAACGTTTTGTAATAAAAGGACAAGAAGCAGCAGCACAAACTTGGCATATCCCCATCACACTGCGCTATGGTAGAGGTGACAAAACAGCCACTAAGACAATACTTCTAGACTCCAAGGCGCAACAGATTAAATTAGACTTTGAGCCTGAGTGGATCTTACCAAACGACAACGCGACAGGTTATTATCGCTGGGATCTTTCTGAGTCTCAACTCGCAAGCCTAATATCACATGCCCCAAACAAGCTAAACGAGCGGGAGAGATTAGACTTACTAAGCAATGTTGACGCGCTAATGGAGTCTGGAAAAATAAACGCCAATGCGTTGATGTTAACGCTCAGTGAGTTTATTAACGACACTCATCCCAAAGTAGCAAAGGCCGCTCTTACTCAATTACTATCACAACATAAACAGTATGAAGACGATTCAAATAAGTTACTTTGGGAGAAACTTTATACCACTTATGTTGAGCCTGCGTTTTCTCGATATGGACTTGAGGCAAATGCAAATGAACCAGCTGCCACATCGGAAATACGTGCAGCATTGGTTAGAGCACTGGCTTTCGAGACAAAGCATCAAACCATTATTAAGCATGCAAAAAAGCAAGCGAGTTTATATTTAACGTCACCTGATAAAGTTGACCCCTACTTGGCTAGAAGCTTCCTGCAAATTGCCGCTTACTACGGTGATGCTGAGCTGTTGAAGTCATACAAAAAAGTATTTGAAACCACCAATAACCCAACTCAACGTACTAATCTATTGCTTGCAATGGGTTATTTTGGTCCACAAGAACTGCAACAACAAGTACTAGATTATGCGCTAAGCGAGCATGTAACGGCCTCCGACTTTAATTACATATTAAGCGGGAATGGTAAAGGCGATGAGCGAAAAGCGCTTTATCAAAAGTGGTTTTATCAGCACTTTGAGCGCTTAAAGGAGCGCTTCCCTCCTTTTGCAAAGCCACAGCTACCTTTTTACCTATTTACGTATTGTGACGCGGATGCATTAAAACAAGCTCAGCAGTTTTTTGAACCGATGCAAAAAGAAGTAGAAGGTTTAAGTAAATCACTTAAGCAGCTGGAACTGGCAACAAATACCTGCATCATGCAAAAGCAAAGAGAGCTAGCTTCAGTCAATCAATTTTTGAATAATCTGTAAAAGACTCCAACCAGTTGTGGCGCTTTTGGCTTTTGCCGAGCGCCACTATTTTTTAGGATAAATATGTTACGCCCACTTTTATTATTATTATGTCTGCCATTCGTTTTGGCCGCTGAAACCGTAATTGATCCAGCTCGTGATAGAGCAATTCCAGTAGAAACTCATTTGCCAACCGACACCAACCCCTGTTCAAAAGCGGCACCTTGTCCTGTTGCACTGCTAAGCGCCGGCTATGGTGTCTCACATACTGACTATCAATTTTTGGTCAAGACGCTAAACCGAGCTGGATATTTGGTTATTACTGTAGGCCATGAGCTTGCAACTGATCCTCCTCTTTCCGTCGAGGGGAACTTATACGAAACACGCGCAGAAAACTGGCAACGAGGCGCTGATACGCTGGTGTTTATTCACGATTACTTTAAGCCAAAGTTCACCACCTTTGATTTTGAGCATATCCTCTTAATTGGCCATTCTAATGGCGGCGACATTTCAGCATGGTTAATCAATCACGGGGCTAAATTTGTAAACCAAATCATTACGCTAGATCATCGCAGAGTGCCATTACCGAGAAGCCTTGATGTAAAGGTATTGTCGATACGAGCAAGTGACTTTCCAGCGGACAAAGGGGTGTTGCCAAGTCGTACTGAAAAGCACAAATATCAGGATTGTGTTGTCACGATAGCGAGCGCAAAACACAATGACATGACTGACGAAGGTCCGAGCTGGCTAACCGACAAAATAGCACAAATTTTGGCTGATCATTTGGCTGGTATACCTTGCTTAGAGAATGAAAAAGCAAATGACCAATAGTCTAGTCGCGAAATGCAGAAAGGGAAGCGGGTAAATCTCACACCCCTTTCTGTTTATATGTTCTGCTTGAGCTGAGCTTTATTTAATTTCAGCCACAGGCATTGATAGCGGTTTTACACACATAAAATATGCCCAAGCAATCAATATGATTTGCAGTGGTGCTCTAATTAGCAAATAAACAGGTCCCCACTGATGTCCTCCCAGGCCAACGCTGTTGAGCGCGGCATACACATTTGCGGGAAAAAACAGCATAAAAATGGCAATTGCCGCTTTTGCTGCAGGTAATTGGTATTTTGGTATAAATAACAGAATCGCTACTACGAGTTCGATGACACCAGTGAAGTACACCAAAGGAAGCCTATACGGCACCCTACTAGGTAACATTTCTACCATCTCTTGTGCTTTTACGATATGGCCAATAAAAAAGAACATAAATGCGATACCGAGACCCCAACAGGCAAGCGTTGTGATCTCTACCTGTACGTCTCTTATCTTTGAATAGATAACACCGAACAATAACGGGCCGCAAAGTAACAGTATAATGATGATTGGTGTAACCATGGTTTATGCCTTATCCCTTAACATTGTTAGCGGCTAAAAAGCCATCTAATTACGCCAATCATGTCACGTGATGTTCCTAAAAACAATAAAGGTCAGCAGGCCCTAGATTTTGCTGACCTTTAGCTCACCACTTTCATCAACTCCGCTTTAGTCTTGCCGATATCAAACTGCTCAACCATCTCTCGCAATTCATTGGCTTTACTCAACAACGACAGCCCCGATGCATTCGTCATCTCTACCAAAGTATTGTTTTGCTGCGTAATACCATCAATTTGTTTAATCGCTAGATTAATTTGCTCAATACCACTCGATTGCGTATTGCAAGCCTCAGCAATAGTTTGCACTTGCGATGCAAGCCCATATACACTTTCCACAATGGTTTTTAGCGTCTCACCGGATTCTGAAGCCAGCTTAGACCCTTGCTTCACTTTGATGTTACTGCTTCCCAACAGCTCAGAGATATCCTTTGAGGCACTTGCACTACGCAGCGCTAAATTTCTTACTTCTGAGGCTACGACCGCAAAACCTTTTCCTTTTTCTCCCGCTCGTGCAGCTTCAACAGAGGCGTTCAGCGCTAATAAGTTAGTTTGAAATGCAATGGAATCAATAACCTCAATGACTGTGAGTATTTCTTTGGCACTCTTACTAATCTCGGTCATTGCCTCAATCGTTGACTCAACAACCTTTCCACCTTGCTGTGCTTGCTGGTTAACTTCTATAGCCAACTGATTAGCAGATTGCGCATTATTGGCGTTTGAGTGCACGGTTTCGGTGATTTCACCGACTGATACTCGTGTTTCTTCAATAGATGCGGCTTGAGAAGAGGACCGCTCACTTAACTCTTCAATACCTGTGGTGATCTGCTGTACCGAGACAGTGATGGATTCCGCCATGGCGAGTAGCTTTTGCATCATATTGGCTAAGTTGCCAACGCTGGTATTCACAGATTGTTTCAACAGCGCAAAATCACCTGCATAGCTTTTTTCAACTTGGCGAGTTAAATTGCCTTGAGATAGCCCATCCATCACATTCATGCACTCCTTAAGCGGCGCTTCTATCGAGTCCAGCGTTTCATTCATGGCTGTGATTATACTGGCGTATGCGCCGTGGTGTTTACTGGCATCAGCTCTATGTTGTAAGTCTCCCTCACTGGCCGCTTCAGCAAGCTTTTCGGCATCGGTTAGCATCAATTTTATCGCACCAACACAAGCGAAGAGGCTTCGATAGATGCTATCAAATTCTCCTTTATAACCATCATTCGTGAAGGCAGGTAACTCTCCTTTTGCGATACTTTCTAGATATCCGCTTGTAAGTGCAACGGGTTTAGAGACCGCGTCAAGTGTTTCATTAACACCACGAATGATTTTTCGAAATTCACCTTGGTGTTTAGCCTCATCCGCCCGAGTAGAAAGCCTCCCCTTTCCTGCAGCGGCAACTAAACTGTAAGTATCTTCAATAAGTAACGAAAGCGAAGACGTGGCACGTTGTAAGGCCATATGTATTTGCGCAAATTCGCCCTTAAACTCACCGTTAATCTGCTCAGGAATTTCTCCTTTTGAAAGCGAAGTAAGATATTGTTTTGTTTGACTAATAGGTTGCTCAACAGCATCAAGTAGTTTGTTAAGTCCGCTGGCTATTAATTTCATGGAGCCAACGTATCCCTCAAGGTTTAGACGTTCACTTAGTTTGCCATCGGAAGCTGATTTAATGAGCTGTTCAACCTGTTGCTCTGCACGCCTTGTCTGACTTAAATCCTTAAATTCAAATACCGTACCTAACACCCTACCACTTTGATCGGAGACCGGGTTGGCGGTTGCCGCAATGATTATGTCACCTACGCACCACTCCCACTCTAACTGGCGTACTAATTGACCCGAGGCTTGGTGTAGTGCTTTAGAGCTGTGAAGTAAAGCTTCGGGAATTGGATGATTAACGATTTCAGTAGGCACGCTTAGCGCAGTGCGGTAACGATCAAACAAAGACTCACATTGTGCGTTTACGTAGATCACTTGATTACTGTCATCACATAAAAGCACGGGCGCGGCCACGTTATTTAGCGCATAACGGATCCGTAAGTTTTCTTTTGCTTGTAGCTCTAGCTTTTGGGTCGCATCAAGTAAGCTAGTTTGCATTTGCCGTAGATTTGTCAGTAAGTTACCTATTTCATCGTCACTGTGTACAACGACTTTGTTGTCTAATCGACCACTCGCAATTGCCTTTGCCACATCAGATGCACGGCGGATTGGACGAGTGATTAAATGCTGCATATACCAAGTCAGTAATCCTAAAGTCACAAGCGCAACAACGATGAGTCCTAGGGTACTAAAAAAGATAAGTTGGTTTTTTGTTGCGACAATTTCACTCGTTCTCGTGTCTACTAACGCGTTAATTTGCTCATTAATTTCAAGTAGGTACACACTTGCTTGGCGGTCTATTCCACTCACTGAAGCATCAGCAAGGTTAATATCAAAGCCTGAACTTTTGAATAGATCCACCGCTTCACGATATTTTTGTCCTAAGGTGAGGTGCTCTTTTTGATATTCACGCAACTTATTTTCTAGGGTAGGTGGTAACGTATAGGCTGAAACAATTGAACTGAGTTGTTTTTGTACCTCAGCTTCTTTGGTTTCAAATCTTGACCAATATTTATTTAGCTGGGCAGGATCTCTTCCTCTAATGAGTACATTTTTCCACTCTTGTACTTGGGTTTTGAAATCATCGAGCACTATGTTTATTTGCTCGCGAGCAGCCAATTCATTGTCTATCATGTTGTCATACTGTTCCGCTACGCGTTTCATCACCAAAACAGTAACCATCGCCCCGATGAGCATTACCACTAAACCCGCTGTTACCGCAGAAATAAGTTTTGCCTTTACACTTTTCATTCTGAGTATCCCTAATTATGAAAAGATTGTTACATAAAGATAGAACAGGAATAGTGGTGCCACAAATCAATGCACTATTAAGGATGAAAAACCGTTATTGCACTTTGATTTACAATGTAAAACTTATGACATTCGTCATCATCACAGAGTCACAAATATCTGCTAGGATAGGTTCGCAAGAGAATAAAGGAATAATACCTGCAGAGCAGGTTTTTAGCGGAGTAAGTAGATGTCGGCGTTTTTTCGCTATCCGACGGCTTGGTTAGTAACAACCATTTTCACTTGGTTAGCCGTTGCAATACCAAGTTTGGTTTATGCTCAGCAAAAAGCACAATGGCTGCCTTGGGTACAGCATATCGGTGTTTTGATCCTCGTGCTTTTATGTATCAATGAATCCGAAAAATACTATGGCTACAAGGTTAGATATTCGATGCTGTTTGTATTGGCGCTTTTGATCCAGTCAATTAACCTTACCTCCCCCGCCGCAATTCATCTCATTTACAACGTAAAACTCGTTGGGATCCTTGCTTTTTATGTTCCTTTGAGCTTTGCGCTTGGGTATATCCTAGTTACCTCTTGCTTGTATGTTGCGTCGCAATACTTTTTTTGGGGACATGGCTTTGAATATCTCAACGCAGTGTTATTTGCCTGTTTTCAGTTATTTGCGTACGTGGTGTGTAAAAGAATGCAAAAGGAACAAGAAGCCAAAGAAGCGCTACAACTCGCCCACAGTCAGCTATCTGCAACGCAGTCTCTGCTAAGCCAAAGTATTGCTAAACAAGAGCGGCTTCAATTAGCACGAGAGTTACATGACGACGTTGGACATCAAATAACCAGTCTGATTGTAAATTTAGATGTCGCAAGACGAACTGCAGCGGCACCATTGACCGAGCTATTAGATAGCTGCTATTTGCAAGCTAAAGACACCCTAAAATGTATTCGCGATTTAGTCAGCGACAAGCGTAGCAACGAGCATATCGATCTCCATGATGCTTTGCTGAGGCTTACTGAATCTATCCCTCGTCTTAACATTGAACTCGACTATGAACATCACCCATTACTCGAGAAACTAAGTTATGCCAATTGCATTCTAAAATGCTGCCAAGAGGCCATCACTAATACCTTGAAGCACGCCAAGGCGGATAAAATGCAAGTACGAGTGTATTGTCAACAAGGATTAAAAGTACAAATAAGCGATAACGGCATTACCTTAAATAGTATTCGATTTGGAAATGGTCTGGCTGGTATGCAGGAGCGGATCCAAGAACTCGGCGGCAGTCTTGATGTGTCAACTCATCAAGGCGTAACATTAACTATCCATTTTGGGACGACAAATGGCTAAAATATCAGTTTACCTAGTCGATGATCAGGCGCTTGTGCGCCAAGGTATGCAAGCACTGCTTTCGCTGAGTGGTGACATTATTTGTTCTGGAAGCTGTGGCAGCGGCAGTGAGTTCATTCAACAGGTTCAATCAAACCAAATTACAGCTGACATTGTGCTTTTAGATATGCGAATGCCTGAGCTAGATGGTGTTGATGTGCTCACCGAGCTTTTGCCTTTGGCTATAAACTTTAAAGTCATTATCCTCACTACCTTCAACGATACTGCAAAGCTAAAATTAGCCCTAGAACTTGGTGCTAAAGGCTGCCTTCTTAAGGACGTGGACTTAGAAGAGTTAATTGATGCCGTTCGACAAGTCCATCAAGGTGAACTCATCATCCAAGACGAGCTTGCTGAGACCCTACTAAAACCTGACCCCACTTTAGATAAGCTCACCACACGAGAAAAGGATATTTTAAAACTAATCGCGAAAGGATATTCCAATAAGGAAATCGCCAATACGTTATATAAAGCGGAAGGTACCATCCGTAACTCGGTTTCTTGCTTGCTCGCAAAACTGCAAGTACGAGACAGAACGCAAGCAACATTAAAAGCTAAAGCGCTCGGCTTCGGAGATTGATATTGCTACACTGCCATATCGCCATTTTTGGAGCCGTTTTTGAACAACCCAAATTTACCACTAGTTTATCACGCTAATTACTCATTCAATTTTGATCCAAAACACCGCTTCGTGATGAGTAAATTTGCGCGTCTATACCAAGAAGTAGATGCATTAAGGCTCATTCATAACAATGTTTATAGCCCAGAGCCCGGCAACCCATCGCCACTTGAAAGCGTGCACTGCGAGCAATATATTTGGGACTTATGGCGTAATCAACTCGACGCTAAAATGATGCGCCGTATAGGTCTACCTTGGTCAGAGCAGCTTATGGCACGTACTTTTACTGCGCCTCTTGGAACGCTAAAAACTGCAGAGCTTGCGCTTCAACACGGTATTGCATGCCATTTAGCCGGTGGCACGCACCACGCACATTATGATTTTGGCTCTGGTTTTTGCATGGTAAACGATCTCGCCTTTACGACCACACATCTGCTCAACAATAATCAGATCACCAATGCCTTAATCTTTGACTTGGATGTTCATCAAGGTGACGGCACCGCCGCCATGTTGAAGCACAACCCGTATGTTTATACCTGCTCAATCCACTGTGAGAAAAACTTCCCATTCCGTAAACATGCTAGCGATTTAGATATTGGCTTAGAAATAGGGATCAGTGACACACACTACCTCGAAATTGTTGCACATACGCTTGAGTCATTATTGATTGACCTAAATCCAGATATCGTGCTGTACGACGCTGGTGTCGATGTTTGGCAAGGTGATAACTTAGGTAAATTAGATATCTCATGGCTTGGCATTGCGAAACGAGATGCACTGGTGCTGACCTTATGTCAAAAGCATGGTGTCCCTGTCGCAACCGTGATTGGTGGCGGATACGATAAAGATCACCAAAGATTAGCAAAGCGCCACGCGATTGTGGTGCAGCAAGCTGCAAAACTTTAAAAAATGATGATCTTTTTATTTTGCTCATTCGTTTATCATTATGAAGGGTTTGATTGGTGTAACACCTTTAGTTAATTTCCCCTTCACCATGGCACTGATTAGGCGCACCGTGTGGTGCGCTTTTCTCTTTACTCTCCTAAAAAACACTTTCACCAATATTTAAAAAACATTTAGTTTACATGAACGGTTCACTCTGTTAACGTACCCACTTCGCTAACTAAAACAAGGAATTAGTATGAAAACCAAACTTGCGATTATCGCTTCATTATTCGCGGCGAACTCAGCGTACGCTACTGTGGAGTTGTATTCAGGTGCAAATAACTGTGCTTTAGACAGTAAACTGGAGGCTGCTGCTTTCACTAAACATGCAAATGCGGTTGGTAACTTAGAAGCGTTAACACAAAAACACAGCGAACAAGCGGGTGCCACGGGAAATGGCTACTTTATTTTCAATCCTGCCTACTTAAGAACAGAGCGTTACTTCAACTGTAGTGTGCCGCTAAATGCTAATATAGGCCAATTTACGCTAACCGTTCATGGAACCACTAAAGGACTAACTGGTACTAATGCCTTTTGTTTGGTTTCAAAAATTCGTAAAGTGAGCGACGGCGGTATCGATAAATGGTTCAAGTTTAGAGAGACAGGTAAAGGTTTCTATTGGACTGATATATCTGATCCAAACGTAACAGAAGAGCAATTTGTTAGCCATACCACCACTTTAGACAATAACTACGAAAGTGGCGCTGTTTTGGACCTCAAGTGCAGAACAACGTGGGATAAAGGCAGCGTGGCAGTTGGTCAAATTGAGCTTAGCTACTAATATTGATTAGTACCCTATCACTATGGGCAACCTTTCCCTGAGGATTGCCCATTATGGCCCAACAAACTCTTGATTGTGCTTCGCCAGCGCACGCCTAATTCTCTCTATTAACATAGGTTCTGTATCCTTGCTAAATGCCATACAGCCACGCTGTTGTGTAGCTTTGGTTACTTCTATCAGAGGTACAACCTCATCATAATTGAGCCCGGCCGCCTTAAGTTCTTCACTCATGATATATTCCGTTGACATTACAAGATCTATCCGCCCTTTGAAAAAGAGTTTGTAAAAGCTTTTTGAATCTGCGGCAACAACCAAGTGCTCTCCCTGAGCGAAGCCATGTTGGATTAAGAAATCATAATAAAGATTTCCCTTCACAACTGCGGACGTGTACTGCTTGGCATCTTCCAATGAAGCAACTTGAATATCTTTACGCGTTTTCAGTTTGAAGAAATACACGCCTACAGGGCGGATCAAAGGGCATGCCCATTCGTAGTCAGCTTCACGCTCGGCAGTACGATAAATCGAATAAATCATTGTGTTTGGTCGCTCTTTGGCAATTTTCATCGCCCGTACCCAAGGGTAAACTTTTATCTCGTAGTCAACCTCGGCTTCTGCAAGCACCTCCCTCACCTTTTTTGTTGCTCTCCCAACAACCTCGCCTTTGTCATTGGTGAAGTTGTATGGCTTCCACTCTTCGGTCACCACCAGTAGCTCTTTTGCAGAGGCACTTAAACTCGTTAAAGAGAGTATAATCAGGCTATAAATCGCTAATTTTATTATATAAGCCAATATTTCTTCTCCGCTTTTTGCAATTCTACCTTAACTCATGCACCATATTAAAAATATAAAGTTTCTAGAACATCAATATGAAAAGCATAGTACTATTTATCCTACTCGTCGCTTGCAGTTTTACTAGCATGGCGAATGAACAAACAACGTCAAAAAAGCCGACAGAAAACCAACAACAACAGGCTTTGTCGCAATTACAAGAGCCCATGTATAGGCCCTTAATTGAGCGTTATATTCTTGATGAATTAAGAGCTGTCAGAGAAGATCAAATGCGCTTAAGAGCTGATATTGAAAAGAAAATCAGTCACTCTCAGCTAGATACTGCAGATCGCGCGATTACCTACACCACAGATACCATCAACAATGTGCTCTTTTTGATCACAGCGGCCGCGTCCATCTTAGTGGTTGTTGGTTGGACTTCTTTTAGAGATATTAAGAGTAAAGTAGAAGATATCGTTAGCCTGCGCGTTGGCACGATCACCGATGAATATGAAAAGCGCCTTCAGGTTATTGAAGAAAAATTACGCGAACGCTCTGAAGAAATCCTCAATAACCAGAAGAAAATATCCATAACGAATGAAGTACACTCTCTGTGGATGCGGGCAAATCTTGAGAGTGACATGAACTCTAAAATTGAGATCTACGATGAGATCCTAAATCGCAAACCTGAAGATGTAGAGGCAATTGCCTACAAAGCTGATGCTTTATTAGAGCTTGGTCAAACCAACACGGCAATTGCTTTGTGTAATCAAGCGCTAGAAATAGACAGTGACTATGGTTATGCCTATTGGCAACGAGCATGTGCTTACTCGATGCTTTACAAGCACGCAGATGCGATGGCCGACATCCGTATGGCTTTGGAATATGCGCCTAACTTAAAGAACGAGCTGCAACACGAGCCAGCGTTTGCGAGTCTTGCAGACAACCAAAGCTTTAACGAGCTGGTGAATAGTTAAGTTGTTTTAGCAGCTCGACTTGTAATTGAGAAATCGCGTCGAGCTGCTTTTTAGAGATAATCAACGGATTTTCAATTTGATGGATGGCGGCACCTTGTAAATTAAAGTGCTTTTTCAGCTCAGTCATCATCGTACTGTCGTAAAAAAGGGCAGCCAAAGAGCCATCTTCAAGCACTTTTGTTAAACCATACTCTAGGCGTTTATAAAGTTTAATATCTTCTTTGCGGACATAGAAGTACACCATTGAAGGATAGAGCAACAGGTTCTTTTCGCCATAAGTCACTTGCTTGTTATCGAACGCCTTGAGCTCAGGTACTACTTCAATGACACCTCGTGGAAAGATCTTACCGGCACTATTTGCGAGCACTCGATAACTTGCCAAGCCATCAACATATTTTTCTACCGTAAAACCTGCCTTTTCAAAAATATGAACATCAGGCCAATCCTGCCCTAAAACAACGTTGAACTTTTGTAGCTCTGATAACGATAAATGCACATTAAGCTTGCCGCTGTCAGCCACATTCATAGCCAGTACTCTTATACCAAAGCTGCCAAACGCTATGGGAATGGCCACAGGCTTTGCCTGAGTGTCTCTAGCGGCTGTTGAAACCGTCCAAAACACATCGACATTGTGCTTTAGCAATTCCTTAAATTGTCGTGATTGATTAATTGGTAAATCAATCGGCTCTATCCAATACTCGCCATAACGTTCGCGTGACTTATCCAATGCTAACCGCAAGACTGACAAAAAATATTGGTTCTGCGGCGTGCCATTTTCTTCTGCTGCGTCCACGACCCTAATGACCTTAGGCTCTGCAGACACAGTGTTCGCGGTTACCAGCAGCAACAAGCACAAGAGATAAATAACACGAACGTGCATAGGTTCACCAATATTGCTCAACGGTGATCTGTCCAGGTTTGGCTCGCCTGTGGCGTTCATATCCCATACTCTGCAACTGAGCACTTAATTGTTTCACCATTTCGGGGTTACCACAGAGCATAAAATGGCTACTATCAGGAAACTGCTTATAGCCTAGGTGAGTTAATAATTGCTTATTTTCTATCAGTTCGGTGACACGGCCCTGACAACCGAGCTCTGGTTTTTCCCGTGTGACGAGCGGCACATAAGTAAAGCCGTCTCTTTGTTGTTGTAACTGTTCGAGCTGTTCACGGTAACACAAGTCTGCATTTAGGCGTACACCATGAATAAGGATCACCCGCTTAACCTTCTGCCATACTTCGCCTTCTCTGAGCATAGACAAAAATGGGCCTACCGCCGTACCTGTACTTATCATCCAAAGCGTATCGCAAGGTGGTAGCTCATCTAGTGTAAAAAAACCGTTTGCTTGGTAAGTTACATCGAGCTCATCACCGACTTGTAGCTGATGTAAAGGCACAGAAAGGTTTCCGTCGGGTACTTCGACTAACAATACTTCATGAATTGGTTCTGACGGCGGGTTTACAAAAGAATATGCTCGCGCAATGCGCTTTCCCCCTTGTTGCAAACTCAATTTAGTATATTGACCAGCCTTAAACGGTGCGATATCCGCTTCAAATTTGATACTAAATAATGTGGGCGTCCAATGTGTGATTTCGACGATTTCTCCTTTTACCCATTGCGACATTATTTCTCCAAAACTCACAAGCCGTATTTATTTAACGATAACATAACCATGGCAAAAAAATTGGCTTTGTCAAAGTTTCGGGCACCAGTGTTTTCCCAATTCAACAGGAAGCGGATCTCTGACGATGACCTGTGAAGTGACTTTCGGCAGCGACAGATTAAACTTGTCGATATGCGCATTCACCATGGACGCATATCCTGCATTCGCAGCGCCTAGCGAATAGGCTTTCATTGTTGTCGACACGGTTAAGGCTTGTTTGTTTTGCTCTAGCTGTTGTACCAGCTCCCTTAACCAACCAAGGTAAAGCTGATTATCTTCTATTAGGGCAGGTTCCGCTGCAATATTAGCAAGCGCTTTGCGATAGCTGGAGAAGTCTGAGTTAAGTACGTATATCCCAAGACTATTGATTGATACCTGCTTCACAGCTCTATAGTTTTCATCTTCTGCGTAATGGATCGCCGCATCAACAAAGTAGCTCAGCGCCTCATCGGTTTCGCCCATTGCAAATGTTGCATTGCCAAGCGCAGTTAACAGCCCTGCTTGCATAAAGCTTGGTAACATTTCTCTATCCACGCTTTTTAAGAGATTGTAGCCAATCGCGGGTTGTTCAAGGCGCGTGTACGCAATCGCGATGTTCACTTTAAGTGCAGACTTATGCTGGAAGCTGGCTGGAGCGTTCATTGCACATCGATAATGCCAGATAGCTTGTTCATTCTGGTTACGGCGACGATAGCCAACACCAATATTAGTCAGAATCTTCGCCCTGTCTTCGTCCGCCAAAGTCTTAAAGGGTGGTGCTTTAAGCGTATCTAGCGCTTTAATAAAAATGGCATTATTAAATGTACTGGCACTCGCTCTAATCGCAAGATAATGAAGTTGATATAAATCTTGAACTGGAAGATCCTCCCGAGCAATCGCGTTTTGGTATACCTTAAGCGCTTCATCTGGCGCGTTTTTAACCAGAGATTCAAATGCATCTAAGTCAACTTCGGCATTCGCCATCAACGCAAAAAAGCCCAGAGCAAGAATCGTCATCACCTAACACCAATACCTTATCATTAGAAAACTCTACCACCTTTGTGTACTTTAAACTAGTCGAAGGAATTTTGGATGGGCCAAGATCAAAAAAAAAGCCGCTTCAAGCGGCTTTTTTGGGTGTGATTCGCGTTGTTTTAGGCGTGTCTCCAAAACTCTGCGATTACGTTACCAAGGAACTTTTCAAATCGTATTAAATTGACTCTAGCGCAATTTTAACCATTTCATTGAACGTGCTTTGACGTTCTTCTGGTGGCGTTGCCTCACCAGTAATAACATGATCACTTACTGTGAATAGTGCCATCGCTTTTGCACCATATTCAGCCGCTACACCGTATAAACCAGCTGTTTCCATATCAACAGCCATTACGCCTAGCTTGTCTAATTCTCTATAAAATTCGCCATCGGCTTGATAGAAAGTATCTGTAGTGAAAACATTACCAACTTTTGCTTCAATACCTAAACGGCGAGCAGCGTTTACGCCATTTTCTAATAAACCAAAATCAGCAATTGCAGCGAAGTCATAGCCACGTACACGAGCACGATTCACATTTGAGTCTGTGCTTGCGCCTTGTGCAAAGATCACATCGCGGATCTTGATGTCTTGACTAATACCACCACATGTACCGATGCGGATCAGGTTCTTAACACCAAAGCTAACAATAAGCTCACGAGCGTAGATTGACATAGATGGAATACCCATGCCTGAACCCATAATGCTAACTGGCTTACCATTGTAAGTACCAGTAAAACCAAACATGTTGCGAACGTCAGTTACCTGACGAGCATCTTCCAAAAAGTTTTCTGCAATGTATTTTGCTCTTAGTGGATCGCCCGGCATTAATACCGTTTCTGCAAAATCACCTGGCTTTGCGCTAATGTGTGGAGTGCTCATATTGTTTCCTTTAGTTAGGCTTTTATCTCGGCCTTAAAGCCTTCACCGTACTGCGTTGCATCTAAATCAAACCACTGGGCAAGCGTTTGACCTATGTCAGCAAAACTTTGTCTTTCTCCTAACGGAGTATTGTTCATACCCGGTGTATACGCCAATACAGGCACGTACTCTCGCGTATGATCTGTGCCTTCTGCGGTTGGGTCACAACCATGGTCGGCAGTCACTAAAAGCAAGTCATCAGCTTTTAGTTTGGCAATAATTTCAGGTAAAAATGCGTCAAACTCAGCAAGTGCTTCTGCATATCCCACTGCATTTCTGCGGTGACCAAACTTTTCATCGAAGTCGACTAAGTTGGTGAAGATAAGACTATGGTCTGGTGCTGTGTCCATCACTTCGCTTGTCTTTGCTAGCAGATTCAAAAGACCAGGCGCTTTGTGCTTTTGCGTGATCCCTTGATGCGCATAAATATCTGCAATTTTACCAATACTAATTACTTCGCCACCGTCATTGGCTAGCTTATCTAGCACAGTCGGCGAAGGCGGTAATACCGAATAGTCTCGGCGGTTACCAGTACGAATAAAGTCGGCACTTGAAGTGCCTATAAATGGCCGCGCAATCACTCGTCCTATATTCATTTCATCAAGCAGTGCCCGTGCGATTTCACATACTTGATAAAGCTTGTCAAGTCCGAACGATTGTTCATGAGCGGCTATTTGAAAGACGCTATCAACTGAGGTGTAGCAAATCGGCTTACCGCTTTGCATGTGTTCTTCACCCAGCTGTTCTAAAATCGTTGTGCCCGACGCGTAACAGTTACCCAAAATACCTGGGATGTCTGCACGTTTGCACAACTCATCTATAAATTCTTGTGGGAAGCATGGGTTAGTATTTGGGAAGTAACCCCACTCAAACAATACTGGCACCCCAGCCATTTCCCAGTGGCCAGACGGCGTATCTTTACCACTCGATAATTCTTTTGCATATCCCCAAGCAGCACTTGGCTCTATGGTTTGCGCCACGGCGCAGGTTTCTTTACCTGCAGCTTCACATGCTGCAATAAGGCCTAGTTTAGAAAGATTAGGTAAGCCTAACGCTTGTCCTTTTTCTTCTTTATACGCCTGTAATAAATGAGCGAGAGTATTCGCGCCTACGTCACCAAACTTTTCTGCGTCCGGTGCTGCGCCAATGCCTAGGCTATCCGCCATTAAAATGATTGCTCTTGCCATAGATACCTCTCTATACTGCTCAGGCTGTTATTTATTCTTAAATACATGGTTACCTTAAGCGTTGGTTACTTTATGTTTGGTTAAAAAAATCGTACAGGACATAAGTCCGCTGTCATAAAATAGTCACAAAATTCACGAAAAGCTGCGATCTTGCTAATTTGGCTCTGTCGCCCTTAAGCGGACATAAGTCCTGTTTTGAGTCCGCTAAACCCGTTAAATTTGCTCATTAAGCGAGGCAAAAGAGATTAATCGTGTCTTTTTTGCTATTGTGATCTTCCAACATAAACAACTGCTGGGTGTGAACTTTAGTGACACGAACTATTATAGCCATAGCTGGCGCATCTGCGTCTGGTAAGTCTCTTTTTAGTCAAACGATCTACAACGAATTAGTGAATGAGCTTGCCTCAGGCACTATCGCGGTAATCGAAGAGGACGCCTATTATAAAGATCAATCGCATTTACCTATAGAGCATCGTACTCAAACGAATTATGATCATCCTGATGCGTTTGAACACGAGTTGTTACGCGAGCATTTAACTAAGCTTCGCCTAGGTGAATCCGTAGAGGTTCCTACCTACGATTACGGACAGCATACACGTAGTGATAAAACCCGAATAGTAAACCCTGCTAAGATACTAATCGTCGAGGGTATATTACTACTGAGCGATCCTGCATTAAGTGAAGAGTTTGATATCAAGGTGTTCATTGATACACCTTTGGATATTTGTTTGCTGCGTCGCATGCAAAGAGATATAGAGCACAGAGGAAGAAGTCTGTCATCTGTGGTAGAACAATATCAGGCGACGGTAAGACCGATGTTTTATCAGTTTATCGAGCCATCCAAGCATAATGCCGACTTGGTTGTGACCCGTGGCGGTATGAATCGCGTTGCGATTGATATTATTAAAAGTAAAATAAAATATTTGCTACAAGAATAACGGGAAATTGGCATGACAACAATTATGAGCTTAGTGGGCATGATGATGCTCCTAGGCGTAGCATTTGCGTGTTCGACAAATCGCAGTGCTATTAATAAGCGTACCGTAGGCGTTGCATTTTTACTGCAAGTCCTTATTGGTGGCTTTGTACTCTTTATTGAAGCGGGTAAAAATGTATTAGCTTCAATGTCTAGCGCGGTTGCCAAAGTGATTAGCTATGCTAATGACGGTATCGGTTTCTTGTTCGGGCCATTAGCCAAACAAGACTCGCTAGGGTTTATCTTTGCGATTCAGGTATTACCAGTGATCGTGTTCTTCTCAGCGCTCGTTGCTGTGTTGTATCACCTTGGTATTATGAACTGGATCATTAAAATTTTGGGTGGTGGCTTGCAAAAGTTACTACAAACGTCACGACCAGAGTCGCTTTCAGCTACGGCAAATATTTTTGTCGGCCAAACGGAAGCCCCTTTGATCGTAAAACCGTTTATTCCAAAAATGACGCAATCAGAGTTGTTTGCAGTTATGGTGGGCGGTTTGGCGACGGTGGCAGGCTCTGTTATGGCGGGCTATGTGGCGATTGGTGTTGAGCTTAAATACCTCATTGCCGCGAGCTTTATGGCAGCTCCTGGTGGTTTCTTAATGGCAAAAATGATTGTACCAGAAACCGAGAAGCCACACGAAAACCTATCTGATGTAGATAGTGGTGATGATAAACCAGTAAACGTAATTGATGCGGCAGCATCTGGTGCATCAAGCGGTATGCACTTGGCACTGAACGTAGGTGCAATGCTACTTGCGTTTGTGGCACTTATTGCGCTACTAAACGGTTTACTAGGCAGTATTGGTGGAATTTTTGATTACCCAACACTGACGCTACAAGAAATTTTAGGCTACGTCTTTGCCCCTGTTGCTTGGCTACTTGGGGTACCTTGGTCGGAAGCCGTGACGGCAGGTAGTTTTATCGGCCAAAAATTGGTAGTTAACGAGTTTGTTGCCTACCTAGATTATATGAATTATCGCGATACGTTGAGCACGCACACTCAAGCGATTGTCACATTTGCTTTATGTGGATTTGCTAACTTATCGTCGATTGCCATCTTACTAGGCGGACTTGGTGGTATGGCCCCAAGTCGTAGAAAGGATATCGCTCGCCTAGGGCTCAGAGCAGTGTTAGCAGGGTCTATGGCTAACCTCATGAGTGCAGCAATTGCAGGTTTCTTCCTCTCGCTAGCTTAGAAACTTATTGAGATAAGCCGCAGTTGCAAAACAATTGGTTGGTTGCTTTAAGGGGTTAAAGTGACCACACTAACTTGAACGATACTTCACCAAAGGGCCTTTTAGGCCCTTTTATCGTTTCTGAGAAACGCTTTTTTGACAGCACCATGTTGAGGGGCCGTCACTTCTCACCTACAGCTCCTTCATCGCTTTTGGTGGAAATATCTTTTCTTGTAACCCAGTTACTAAACTGACTCCAAGCAAAACTAAAATACTGCCAAGGATTGTGTTAGCACCTATTTGCTCTTGCAAAAAGAGATGTCCCCATAAAATCCCAAACACAGGAATTAAAAAGGTAACAGATAAAGCAGACGCAGCGCCGAGATCTTCGACTAACTTAAAATAGAGAATATAGGCAACGCCTGTACATAATATGCCAAGCCCAACCACCGCACTTATCACCGTAGAGTCAGGCGTTTCTCTCATTGGCATAAACCAAATAAAAGGCAATACCAATAGCGCAGAGCCCCATAAGTTCCCATGGGCATGATTGAATGCGCTCATTTTTGGTGCCGTTTTGGTGTAATGAGAGGCCACCGCATAGCTCAGAGTCGCACACAGGGTTGCAATAATAGGTAACCATGCACCCTCGTCCAATACAGTGCTATCCAACCCGACTAGTGTGATAACACCTGCAATCCCAAATCCACATCCTAGCCACACCGACTTTTGAGTCGGCACTTTTAACCAAAACACACTGATTAACACCCCCCAAAATGGTGCGGTTGAATTTAAAATTGAGAGCATGGAAGCATCAAGCGTTTGCACGGCATAAGCGAATAACATAAAAGGTAACGCTGAGTTAAACAGTCCGAGGATTAAAAAGTGCTTTTTGTACTGCCAAAAATGTAAATTACGCTTTAATACTAAAGCAACCGCGGCGAGCGTTAACGCACCAAATAAGACTCGAAATTCAATGAGTACAGCAGGACCAAGGACACCGGCAGCCACCTTCATAAATAAAAATGAGCCACCCCAAATTGCGGCAAGTAACACTAAACCAAGAAACCCTTTCACTCCATACTCCAAGGTTAATATTAATGGAGCTTTACCTTACGCCGATATATAAATACAGCACAAGCCATTTTTGGTACTGTCATTAGGATGTGTTTAACTTTCTTTGAGAAAGAGGGAAAGGCTAAAACTTAAGGTATAGAATGAGACTCGCTTTTTACGCAATGATAGTCGCTTTGCTTATCCTCACAGGATGTAGCAAAAGGCAGACTCTAGAGCCAACAGAGCAAATACAATTGACTCAGTTGCCGGTTAGTCTCGCCCAACTTTCAAATGACGCGGCGCTAACCTTATTACTCATTGACGATCATTTGCTACAAGTATGGGATAACCAAAGCCAACAGTTGATTAAACAAATTGAAGGAAGTAAATACCAACTTACTTTTCGCGATGCTTTAATAGCGCCGAGCAAGCGCAGTATTCTGAGTATTTCAGACACCCAACTTAACATCTGGCAATTACACTCAAACGAAGTTGTCAGTTATCCATTACCTGAACTTGACTCATTCATTCGCGTTACCAAGGCTCTGTGGTCCAGTGACGAGCAGTTTATCGCCCTTGGCTACAATGACGGCAGCATACTACTTTTGAGTTTAGATGAGCAGATCATCACCAGAATAAACCTTCATGAAAGTAGCATTACACATTTGATTTTTAACCGGAGTTTAACCTCGCTCTACTCAGCTTCTTTAGACGGCCACGCTAAAAAGCTTGAGTTAACTAGTAAAGAAGTCACTGTAGATTATGAGCTGCCTCATCGTATTACCAGTTTGGCATTATCACAAAATGAAAACTGGCTGTTCGTATCAGACGCCCTGCAAGACCAAAAATTCATTGATACGCGCACAGGTCAAGCAGTGTTATCTCTATCCTATCCTCAGCGCTTCAAGTTTTTTCGTAGTGCGCAATTCGTCGCTGACGACAAATTTCTGCTAACCACCTCTTCCAAGGAATATATATCGTTATGGGAATTAACGTCGGGAAAAGAGATTGTCAGTTGGCCAATTGCACAACTGAATTTGGGCAGCACCGTTTATGATGTACACATCTCCGATAGCAATATGCTCACGACGATAAGTTCAGATGGAGTACTAGAAAAGTGGGCCTTAACACCTATATTGTTTGATTATTAGAGACAAAAAAAGGTAGCATTCATCGATATTAAAAAATAATAAATACATCTATGGATCACGCAAATTTTGACAATCAATCGCACTGTTTAAATTGTCACACTCAACTTGTTGGCGAGTACTGCTCAGGTTGCGGACAGAAAAAAGCCTCAAGACTGACCTTTAAACACTTACGCATTTTGCTTCAAAGCGCACTGCTTGAACTCGAATCCCCTTTTTTTAAGTTGCTTTTTGGATTATTACTTAGACCTTTTAAGACTATTCTTGGATATTTGAATGGGCAGAGAAGCCGCTTTGGTAATCCCTTCAAGTTTAGTTTTATTCTACTCACCGTGATCGTGCTTGCCTCACATCTACTTGAAATCAGTTTCATATCCAGCAGTCAACTTTTGGAATCGAAAGATCAGCTCAAATGGCAATCTGAAATCGCACTTTATGAGGCAACTCATGTTTATCGCGTCTTTATCCTGGCATTTTTACTCGGATTAGCCTCTAAGCTAGTGTATCGCTCTGTGCCCTACACAATGCTGGAGTACGCTATAGGACACCTACTCATTCTAACCTTAAGCGTCCTGCTATTCTCAATTCCACTAATGCTTGGTATCTTCGGCGAGCAGCTTTACGCAATTTTTTCGCTCTTATTTTCTGGTTTGTACAGCATAATACTTAACTATAAAATGGCGGAACATGAGTTGGTAAAGTGGAGAAATTGGGGTAAGGCAGTCCTAGCCTATGCAATAGGCTCGTCACTATTTTCTTTTATTCTCACATTTTTATTTGGGGTATACAGTGGTTTTACTCACAAAATTTGATCTGTATGTGAGTTATTTAGCTAGGGCTAGACAAGCCTGAGTTTGTCTAGCCCTAGCCATTAATGTTACTGTTTTAGCTGTGCTTTTGCAGCCTCAACCTTTTCAAAATCAAGACCTAATTCGTTAACTGCTTCTTTGATCAATGCAGGATTTTGCATTACCAAGCCCATCAACTGTTGAAGCTTTTCGGGTGGAATTCCTAGTTGCTGAATAGTCGCCATCGCCATCATTGGATTTTCAGTCAGCTGGGTAAATACCGCTTGGATCTGTTCATCCGAAATATTGTGCTCTTTAAGTAATGCAATGATTGGGTTCATCTTGTTTCCTAACTATTTTTTACTAATCGTGCGGCGTAAAAACCGTCAAATTCTGAATTTACTCCTGGAAGTAAACGTAGTGAGTCTTCTATCTGCCAATTGGGGTTATTTGCCAAAAAGCGTTCAACCTGCTGCTCATTTTCAGAAGGAAGAATTGAACAAGTTGCATACACCAGTTTGCCGCCCACCTTACACATTTGACTGTAACGCGCTAGAATATTGGTTTGCAAAGCAATAAGTGTGTCTAAATTTTGCGAATTCAAGTGCCACTTTGCATCTGGATTCCGCTTTAATACACCCAGACCAGAGCACGGCACATCCAATAGCACGCGATCAAACTTCTCTTTTTGGCGCTTAATGGTTTTATTGTTTTGAATAACGCGCGTTTCAGCAACATGCACACCAGCACGTTTCGCTCGTTGTTTCAGCGTTTCAAGCTTATGTTCATGGATATCCATAGACAACAAGCGACCTTTATTCTCCATTAGCGCCGCTATATGCAAACTCTTACCACCAGCGCCTGCACAGGCATCAACCACTTTATGACCGGGCTGTATTTCTAAAAAAGGCACGATTTGCTGAGAACCTGCATCTTGCATTTCAAACCAACCCGCCTGAAATGCTTGAGAGCGGAACAGATGGCTATTGGACTCAACTTTTAGCGCGACATGAGAATCAAGCGCAACCTGTGAAACCTTGATCCCTTCTTTTGCCAGAGAATCTGTTACTGTCGCAATATCGCTTTTTAGGCTATTGACTCGCAAATATTGTTGAGCACTTTGATTTAGCGCGGATGCAACCGCAGGCCACTGCTCACCCAGTTGCTCATTCGCAACCTCGTTTAACCAATCTGGTAAAGATAAGCGAACAGCTTGAGGCGCCTGCTCAATTAAGCTTTGCAGCTTTTCCAGATTATAACGCTCGGTATCCACCCACTCTGGAAGCGGCTGCGCTGTAACAACTTGGCAAGTTAACCAGTAGCCAAAGCCATCTAGCGGCATTTCTTCATGCTCAAGTAGGTAAGCCAGTAACCGTTTAAAGCGGAAGATATGGTAATAGTTACTCACCACATACTGCCTTTCATCAAGGCTCCACTGAGGGTTGTTCTGTAGTAATTGAGTTAATGCTTTATCGGCATGAAGAGAAGTATCTAGCACATGTTCAATGCACTCAGACAGAGTTTGGACTAACGAGCGAGTTACAGACACGATATGGTCTCGATTATTGCTAAAACACTATTTTAGCGCGCATACCAAGGGGCTTCAATTGGAGTTTATGATATTAGCTGAAATTAAGGTAATGAATCGAAGTACACAACAATATGCGACTTCGATTCATTTTTACATTATTACAGCGAGTCGATTATCGGCTTAAATATCCAATACGGTTGAGCTCATCAGCTCGGTGACGCAATGGGTCCTGAATACGGCACATCCCCTGCCCTTGTTCAATAAACTTAGCGAGCGTCTCGTTTCCTTGATAGCCGCCAGAATCATTACAAGAGTCTGGTAGTAGTCTTGTTTTTAACACCTGAGGGTCAAAAGTGCTCACACCCGTTTCAGTAGCAAGCTTGACCTGCTCATTTATCGCGTATGATGTTGCAACTGGTGTTGTCCAAGAGGAGCCATACAAGGCTTGCTCTACACCATAGCGCATACCAAGTACATCAGGTTCCATTTTAGGCGTACTATTTTTTGCCGTGCTGTCGTATGGGTCATAGCCGACATTAATATACAAATCTATGCTTTCATTGCCCACAAAACTGTCTGGCTGCTCTATATAAACCTGTTGCCACTCAGATTTTCCAAATGGCTGAATTGTCGTGTTTTTTGCTGAAGTTGAATACTGATAAACCCGAATTCGATTGCTAAATTGCATGAGATCCAAGTCATCATTGCTTGTCACAGCATCAATGTTACCAGCATGAAATGCAAGCGCGCTGGGTGAGCTAAATATTGCCTCATAAACAGGCTTCAAAGCATATAAAAACTCTGTAGCTTTTGCGTTATTCAGCTCTCCCGAACACGCATTCTGCTGCCATGCGATATACACATCTTGCAGCGTAAAGCCGCCCGAATAGTTAATAAATTCAACTTCGTTCGCTTCAATAATATCAGCAGTTAACGAGCTTGCTGCACTGGTCATGAAACGAGAAAATTCACTGACATCTTGCGCACAGAGCGCGTTTTTATGCTGAATAAAAGGTGAGAAAGACTCAGTATCAATAGCAACAAACTCTGCCTCAGGGTTATGCTGAGCAAGATAACCAAATACCTTAGTGCCGTGACTATTAAAATTACGCTTCGTGACTCTATCTGCTTTATCAGCAGGCACTACTGCCCTATATTTAATAGCGAGATCAGATAACCACGCGGCGGGTAGAAATGCAGGCTGCGGAGAGTCAAATTTTTCATTCGTAAAGGTAAACTGATTGACCTCTGTTAATAGTTTAACTCCCAGCTTTGAAAGGTTTACCTCTGGATTATCCGCGATAAAAGTTTTGGATTGAGGGTCATATTTAAACGCAGCCTTGACTCGAGAGCGGTATCTAAGCGCCGTATGAAAGTCCATTCCATAATCTAAAACTAGCAATGTTTGCGATGATTTTGTCCGAGATTGATCAAACACACCATCATTAAACTTTACATTAACGATATCGCACATTTCATGGGTCGCTGTCGTATCTGTACAGTTTATGCCTTGCGAGGTCATTACTTCGATTGCATCTGCGACGTACTGTTTGCCCTGCTGTTCAATTGCGTCCATAAACACACTGGGATCGGGCTCAACTATAACTGGATCTGGTGGCGGTTTAATTGGATCCGGTATAGGATCATTTGAATCACTCCCTCCACCGCAACCAGAAATAAATAACAAAGACGAAACGGCAAATAAAGTACCTGTTATTTTAACCATAAAACCTATCCTTAGAATGGTGCTCGATACATTATATTTTGCCTACTAAGCAAAATATTCAACCATAACAAATTAACAAAAATTTTCTTAGAGACTATATCATGGATTGTCAAACAGGCACTATAACGTAACAAATTAGTACAAAGTCCTAATTAGCTACTCAGGACGGGAGCGAACTGTAAATTGACGAGTATTGGGCTTTTATGATCTGATTGAGCATCGCAATTTTTTAGGTCGTTACAATGAGCATCATTGCACATTTAGGCTGGATTGAAGACCCTAGAACTGATGTTAATATTAAAGAACCTGATGTAATGGTCTTGTCAACATATTAACTTTGATTGCCATATTTAGTGGCGCTGACGGATGGAAATCAATTCAAAAGTTTGGTGAGCTGCAACTGGATTGGCTAAGGCATCATTGTTCCTTTGAAAATGACATTCCAAAACGTCATTGTGTTGCTAATATAATCAGAGCATTAGATGCAGATACTTTACTCGAGGCACTGTTAAAATGGATTAATTCTCGTCGAGAAGCACCTCAAAAGCCACACATAGCAATTGATAGATGCTTCGAGGATGCTGGAAAGACAATGTGTACAATGCGCTAAATGTGGTTAGTGCATTTGATGTTGATAATGGGCTAGCCTTATTTCAACAAGTTGCGCAACATCAAGGTAAAAAGACCGTTTAGCTGCGAAACGAAGAAGAACAGATTGGAAAGGTGATTTTAGGACGGAGTTACTCTTTGGTTAATCTGTGAGCAAAAGGGAATCCCATCCTAGCACCTTAGCCACAACGAAGTTACATATAAAAAACAACAAAATGTACATCAATAAAAACTCAATTAAGCGAAACAAAGAACAAATTTGGGAATTTTTTTCAAAAACTTGAAAAACACAACATACAGTTTTTTAAATATTAAAAACTATAAAAAAACCAAAAACCATCAAAAAACAATTAATAAAAACAAAAAATTAAATAAATAACAATAAAATTTCAGTAGTAATAAGACGGGGTGTTTTTAAAAAATAAATAGAACTAAAAGTAATACAAGGTGAGTTTTAGGAAAAAATAAATCTATTAAGAATAGAGGCGGGAAACCCGCCAACACTATCTAGTTAACAGCCAACCAAGGGCCAGAGCCATCGGCAGCAGGTATATTGCCTTTAGTCCACCACTTGGCTTCGTAGATCACACCATTGTAGCTCGCTCTATCACCTTTTAAGTAAACCTTGTCGGCATCCCAAGCGGGTACACCGTCAACAGGCGGTTCGGTAGGATTGGTTGGTAAATCATCGACAACTCGTACTTCAGGCCAGCTTGCGTGTGATTGATAAAAGTTTGTCACGCATTTCTCGTAGTCTCCTGGTACAAGCGCTGAATAAGCCGTTTGATACCCCACGAGTTTACACTCAAATGAATATCCTCCGGGGCGATCTGCATAGTAAGCCCAATCACCTTCCCAGTTGGTGTAGAGGACATCAGTTGCGCCGTCAAGATTTAAGCTTCCGTATGGTGTTTGCTGCCAACAGGTGTTTTCTTCATCGGCTTCAATCGTGATGTTGTAATAATGCGAAAGCCCTTCCCAATAACGAATGCGGTTAACGGGCTGGCCCTTGTCTTTATTTTGCGCGCCACACTCAATACCGCCATTGATAATATTAATCGTGGTACCAAAGCCATAACCAATCCCCGCCTCACTTTCACGCAAGGATGGCGTCCAAGTTCTATCAATAACGTGTAACATTGCAGGTTTTGGCGCTTGCGGCGTTAAGAAAAACCAAATTGCAGACGCTAAATTTAGCCAAGAGTCAGCCACTAAGCCCGGATTGTTTAATAACACCGTTGCATCACCGTTAAACATGACTTCACTAAATGCACCATAGTTGAAGTGATATGAAAGCTGCTTAGCGCCTCGGCCAAAATATCCTTGTCCCGCCCCACATGGCCAGCGGCGGTTTTGCCAGTCATTTTGTCCACACCCTGTGGTATAACCAACTTGTCCTTCTGACCAACCCATTTCACGCACATGCACCAAAGCTTGTTGCCATTCTTCTAACCCGAGAGGGTTATCAGAAGTGTTGTCTTTGGCAATATGCCCCCCTGTTTCTTGGGCAAAATGCGCAAAAGCAGTCACAATAGAGCGTTTACAAATTGCATCGGCGTCTCGGCCATCAGTATAGTCGCCGCAAAATGCGGGAAACTTACCAATGGCACGTAAAAAACGCGTGTAGGTGTATTCAAGCGCCGCCATTTGCGTAAGAAATTGCCACTGAGTTTGACCAAATACCCGCTCAGCTCTTTTTACATTATCAGGGTTACTGGCAAGGCCCGGCGAAATTGCCTCTACAACTGTATTATCTCTTGTTTCCAGTGCTTTAGACCAAATAGCATACATAGGGTTGTTGGTTTTCGCGCTCTCGGCATTCTTCAATTCTATTCGAGAAACAATATAACCACTCGGGTTTTGTGGATCGGGCTGCGGACTCATGGCCATTACTTGACTTGCCGTTATGGCAAGCGAAACTGCAGTCGCTAGTTTTAGAGTATTCATACTTTTCCTTTACATGTTGTTGTTAATAATGAGACTCATCAATTCAACAATTATTAACAAAATGACACCGCTGTCAAATTTTGTTCACTTTTTATTCTTACAACATATGTAATAACGTTTACTCAAATCGATGAACCTTAGCGTTTTTGGTACATAATCTAACGTGATATGCTAGTCAAAACGCCTCACAGTAAATAACAACAATAGAGCAGCCTATGAAAATTATTCCTTTACAACCAGAACATTTCGAGCGTGTTATCGCACTTGGTAATCTCGTTCATGGTGATAATTATCTTGATGACGCAAGCATTGAACAAATGCACCAAAAAGGCTGTAAAAACGGTATTAATGCTTCCTTTGTTGCCCTAAACGATGAAGGCGAATTACTCGGTTTTAGAACATCATATAGCGCCGGACAATGGCCTATAGATAGGTGGAGTTCACCGTCTTTGTGGCCTGTTGATCAAAATGATATGGCATATTTTAAATGTATCGCGGTATCACCGAACGCACAGGGCCAAGGTATTGGACCCCAATTACTAAAACACGCAATAACAGCATTAACACAACAAGGCGCGAGAGCTGGCGTTGCACATCTTTGGAAACAAAGCCCAGGTAACGGTGCCGTTAAATACTTCACTAAGGCCGGTGGCAAACTGATTAAAGTCCATGATGATAAGTGGTTAGACGACTGTATCTATCACGGCTATGTCTGTACTATTTGTGGTACTGAATGCCATTGCCAAGCAGCAGAAATGGTATTGGAGTTTTAAGATGTCAGGGTTTGATCCACTCACTCAGCCACATTGCCAAGGCCAAGCTTTTGCCAATAGCTACTGGGCTGCAACCTGCCCTATAGGTACCCCCACCCCTTCGCTAGATAAATCATTACAAGTAGATATCGCTGTGATCGGTGGTGGTTTTACGGGCTTACTTACCGCCTACCATTTGGCAACCACTCATCACCAAAGCGTTGCCCTATTTGAAGCCAATCAAGTTGGCTTTGGCGCGAGCGCGAGAAATGCGGGATTTGTGCTACCAAGTACGGGAAGGCTTGGTTATGCGCAACTGGCCAAAAAGTATGGTCTGGATGTCAGTAAAGCCATATATCAAGAGTACAACAACGCCGTTGCTTTGGTCCGTGAACATATCGACGCCAATCACATTGATTGCAACGTGCAAGCATCTGGCTATTTGAAAGTTGCACACAATCAGCAAGCATTTTCGCTACTAAAAGCGCAGTCCGAATTTCTCACTGCAACCATGGGTAGCAAGAGCCATCAGTTACTGTCTCAGCAACAACTGACCGAAACCTATATGCACAACCAGCAAGGGTTTGGCGCATTGCGATTTGACAACGCGTTTGGTGTTCACCCTTTGAAGCTGTTACTAGGTTACAAGGCTTTAGCACAGCAAGCTGGTGTGCAACTTTATGAAAACAGCCTGGTCACCCGCCACCAGAACCAAAATGGCAACCACCAGCTCGAAGTGAACGGCCACAAAGTCTCAGCAAATAAGGTAGTGATCGCAGCGAATGCCTATGCTCAGCGACAGTTTTCACCGTTAACTCAAGGGCGCTACTTGCCTATTTTAAGTAGTATAATCGTGACTGAACCACTCAGCGATGAGCAACTTGCTGTCAATGGCTTAATGACAGAGCAAGTCGTCATGGATACCAGACGGCTTAAATACTACTATCGTCGCCTTCCCGACAATCGCATTTTGTTCGGTGGACGAGGTGCGGTGTTTGGCCACGATCAGGATAACGCAAAATACCAACACAACTTGCGTTCAGCGCTTAACGATTGCTTTCCTAACCTCAATGCTAAAGTTCATTACTTCTGGAGTGGCTATATTGCCGCCGCACTTGATGATCTCCCCCATATCTACAGTGAAAATAACACTGGATATGTGCTCGGATATTGTGGCTCAGGTGTGGCATTTAGTGCTCAGGCAAGCATTCGTCTTGCTGAAAAATTAATGGGTCATAAAGTGCCTGATTTACCCATCTATACAAAGCCGCTGCCTAAATTTCCAATGCCACAATTAAGAAGAGTGGGCCAACTAGCGTATTACCAATATGCGCAAATAATGGATAAGGTAACGTAATGCCCAACGCCACAATTCGCCCAGCTGTACCCTCTGATGCATTAAAGCTTGCCGCGCTATCGATTCAGGTTTGGCTCGATACCTATGCAGTCCAAGGACTCCGACAAGAATACGCAGAATATGCGCTTTCTACCTTTACAGAAACCTACTTTATATCTTTGCTACAGCAAGAAGAGATCAGCATTTACATCGCAACGCATCAAGGTGCGATACAAGGTTATATTCAAGCTAACCGTCACTCGAGATACCACCAGCAAGATCTTGGCTTTGAAGTAGAGAGACTCTATGTGCTAGGCCGGTTTCAAGGATGTGGGATAGGTCGGCGGTTACTTTCTCATATGGTAGACAAACTTGGCGAGCGGTACTGGCTCTATACTTGGGTCGAGAACGAATCAAATCGATTTTACGAAAAACTGGGCCTGGCGCTGATTGGTAAACACCGTTTTCAATTTCATCAATGGGAAATTGAGAATAATGTCTACCACGCACAGGGGATTAGTCATACTGCGCTTTAATCTTTAGGATTTCTGGTAGGTTTTCATCGAGCAATTCAACTAATTTTGGGTCAAAGTGCTTACCACTTTCAGAATGAATGAAGGCCAATGCCTTTTCGATAGGCCAAGCCTCTTTATATGGGCGCTTTGAAGTAAGCGCATCAAACACGTCCGCAAGCGCACAGATCCGTCCTTCAAGTGAGATTTCTTCCCCTTTTAATCCTTTTGGATAACCGCTTCCATCAAATTTCTCGTGGTGCTCCATCGCCATTAAATATGCAAGCTTGACGAGTTTTGAATCAGAGTCCGCAAGTATGTTTGCACCCAGCTCAGCATGTTGTTTCATCACCTCATATTCTTCGGCATCTAAACGTCCAGGTTTCAGCAAAATGCTGTCGGCAATACCGACCTTGCCAATATCGTGCATCGGGGCGGCGAGCATCAAATCTTCTGCATACGCTTCCGGTAAACCACAAGCTTTAGCAAGCACAAAGCAGTAGCGGCTCATTCTCGCAATATGCTGGCCTGTTTCATTGTCTTTGTATTCCGCCGCCTGACCGAGCCGCTGCATCAGTTCAACGTATGCACTTTTAAGCTCAGTAGCACTGACTAAAGACAAGTGCGTCTTCACTCGCGCTCTAGTTATCGCAGGGCTGATAGGCTTTGTGATGTAATCAACACCACCTAACTCAAAGCCTCGAGCTTCGTCAAACTCTTCACTCAAGGCAGTCACAAAAATCACCGGGATCCTCGCTGTGGTAGGGTCTTCTTTTAATTTGGAGCAGACTTCAAAACCTGTCATTTCAGGCATCATAACATCGAGTAAAATTAAGTTAGGTAGTTCCTTATCTACTAGCTCCAGCGCCAATTTTCCAGACTTTGCAAACTTCATACGATACTGATTACCCAGCGTTTGCTTTAAAATTTGGAGATTCGTTGCTTCATCGTCAACGGCTAGGATCAGAGGCTTGTGGTCATTTATCATTACACATCAGTACTCATTAATTGTGCGAGAATTTCCTCCGCACGTTCAAATTCAAAATCATCCAATGCATGTTTCAACGCCTCTACCTGGCTTCGGTACGTAAGGGGCGCACTCTCTAACAATGCGTCAAGCACATCATCCTCGACTTGCGCCTCATCTATCATCTCTTTTACTTGTGGCAAGTTTTGCTTAAACAAAAAAACGTCGCCCTCACTCAACGCGTTGGTTACAACTTCTTCATCACTCAGTCCAACCACGTCGTCTAGTTTTTCAATAATGAGCGCCATTTTAGCTCTCAAGCGCTCGTCAATTTCCTTCTTACCCTCTATTTGCTCAAGCAGAGCAAAAAGTGTCTCCAACGCCAAGTTTCCAGCAACGCCTTTGATGGTGTGAATATTCTGTAGTACATCATTCGTAAACTGACCTTCGTGGGCAAAAAGCGCTACCACTTCTTCTCTTTTACCATCCCAAAAACGCGCCAATTCTTTTAAAAATCGAGCTTCACTGCCCCACAAATTTATCGCTCTAGCTCTATTTATAAGCTGCTTGTTGCTGGTTTGCCTTACTCCAATCGCCGTATGAGCAATATTGATATTGAGCGTTTCAGCAATAGTGCGAGTTAAATCTTCTATCACCACTGGTTTTGAGGCAAATGCAGCCATCCCTGCAGCTTTTGCAGCCGCTCTATCCTCGCCTAACACACTCGCGGTGAGGGCGATTACCGGTGTCTCTTGTTGCCTATTTTCTCGTTCATATGCTTTGATAGTGCGCGTCGCCTCAAGCCCATCTCCTGCGACCTCTATACTATGACCTTGCTTTTCAAGTAATAAGCTCAACAATTCGGTATTTTGTTGAATATCATCGGCAACCAAGATATTTAGTGGGGGAAGTTCGACATGAACATCTTGCGCTATTGTGAATGCCGCGATTTTCTTAAGAGGCACGGTAAAGTAGAAAGTAGACCCTTTTCCAAGCTCACTGTGAGCCCATATTTTTCCACCCATTAACTCGACTAGCTGGCGACTAATGGTCGTCCCAAGGCCTGTACCACCAAAGCGGCGACTCATGCTCTCATCGGCCTGTTCAAAGGGATTGAAAATTGAATCTAGTCTATCGTTGGCAATCCCTATACCTGTGTCCGCAATTTTAAACAGTACATAATTGTCATGAGAGGACTCAACGCTAAGCTCTACACAACCCTGTGCAGTAAATTTAATGGCATTACCCAATAAATTTACCAATACCTGCCGTAAGCGGTCGGAAGCACCATGATAAGTTTGATGCAAACTGTGACTCATCGTGAGCTCTAGTTTTAAGCCCTTTTTCTTTGCTTGATACCAAAACGTCGATACCACGTTGTCGAGTAGCTCAGAAATACAGAAATCATTCTCAATCAGGTCGAGCTTGCCTTGGTCCAGCTTAGCGGAGTCTAAAATATCGTTAAGCAAGTGCAGTAGCGCCTTTGCACTCGTAAGTATCGTATTTACATGCTTACTTTGATCAGGCTTCAGCTCAGACTCTCTCAGTACTTCACTAAATCCTAAAATGGCATTCATCGGTGTGCGAATTTCATGACTCATGTTCGCTAAAAACGCTTGCTTGGACGCTGCTGCGCTTTCAGCAATGCTTTTTGCACCACGTAGTTCGTCTTCCATGTTCTTGCGCTCGCTAATATCAAGTAATACGCCCGCAATGCCCTCAACTTTACCCGCTTGATCGTATTCAAATGAACCTTTATCCAGCACCCACTTGGTATGGCCTGATTTGTGTAATATTCGATATTCCTGCGAGTAACTCGCTTTGCCGCATTGCAGTGCTTGCTCAACCACATCGTGCGTTAAGCTTTTGTCATCTTCAATAATCAAGCTGGCAAAATGAACTTGCCCAGAAATAAATTCTTCTGCTCGGTAGCCTGTAAGCTGCTCGACAATGGGACTTACGAACGATATCGTCCATTTGCTATCAATCCGGCAACGAAATGCCACGCCAGGCATGTTATTTAGCAGCGTCCGATGACGCGCTTCCTGCTCAATCAGTGCTTCTTCCATTTGCTTTTGCGCTGTTAAGTCAGTGATAAAACCCACATAAAACGCGCTTTGGTCTTTTAACTCAACCTCTCCTATTCCCAGCCGAATAGGTACCAGATGCCCGTGCTTGTGTAGCGCCTTGATTTCACGGCCAACCCCCTTAAATTGTTCAAGGTAAGTGCTGTCGAATGATACTTTCGTTTGCGCTTCTTTAGGTAAAAACACAGCAACATTGCGACCAAGCGTTTCTCGCTCAGACCATCCTAAAATTCGTTCAACTAACGGGTTACAGCTTTTAATGATACCATCACCATTGATAGTGATGATCCCATCAACGGCTGTTTCTAGGATAGCCGCAAGCCTAGATTCATTAGCGGCTTTGTCTGCAGCCACTGAGCGGTACTTGCTCGCGGTATGAATAAGCGCAGATAAAGCGCTAATGATCATACTGACAGCAGCAATAAACAATGCAAGCGATTGAGTATGCTGCTCTTGCATTTCTTGGCTGATAATTGGTGAGTCAGATACAAATTTTGCCGCCTGCATGCCCGTGTAATGCATTCCTGACACCGATGCCCCGAGTGCCAAAGCGCCTAGCCATCTTACAACACTGATATTGTTATCACTGACATAATCACGCAGTTTACTTCTCGCTTGAATTGCGATGAAGGCAAGTGACACAGCGACAACAATTGATAAACCAAAAAGTGCGGGGTCGTAACCCAGCATAGGGCCAAGCTGCATGGCTTCCATACCGCTATAGTGCATGGTGCCAATGCCCGCCCCCAAAATGACCGCGGCGAGCCCCTTTACTGCAAGTGTGACATTTGGTCGAGTTATCAAATCAAACGAAACCCAACAACCTAAGAAAGCGGGGAAGATGGACGCCGCAGTAAGCCAAGGATCGTAGTCCACTTCAACACAAAGTGAGAACGCTAACATGCCAATGAAGTGCATACTCCAAATACCACCAGCCATGGCCACAGCACCGCCAAATTTTGCGAGTCGATTTATACGGCTATTTTGGTTTTGCTCAGCAAAGTCGATCTGGATAAGCGTAAAAAATGAGGCGATAACAGCCACAAGCACAGATAACGCTACAAGCGTAGCATCATAAGTTCCGTTGAGTAGCAACTCTGGTGCGGGATCGGTTACAAAAAACGTATTTAACATAGCAACACGGATAGTAAGATATTCCTAGAGTCTAGCTTTCTAGGACTGAGTTTGACAGAAAAAATCGCTGTTAAAACAAGATTTCAGGATAAATTCATGTTTAATGTGGGCTAATACTATCTCACTAGGAAGCTTAAAGACAATATAGGTACAAGTTAATCGGTATAGCCAATGCGGGCTATTCGTATCCGACTAGCTCAGCGTACCCTTCACCGGTATAGCCACCGGACACTTTTACTCTTCCTTCCCAATACGGGATAGTCAGCTGGTTTCTCGCATCACGATTGATACTTTCGATCAGAATAACAGGACTGTGCTTTAGCCGTAGTTGCCATTTAAATGGATAGCTTACTCCATCTAATGAAACCTGCTCCAAAACACTTAATTGAATATCCTTATGCGCTATTTCTGTCGCGCTACCCTCAGCTGTAATTTCAGTGCCTCGGCAATCTTTGTAGACTTGTTGGCTATCACGAATGCAAAATACCATTAGTGCGCCGTTCGATCTGTCTTGACCTCGAATACTAAACCAATCCCAGCCGCTTTGTGCCTTACTGATAAACGAGGAAGACCATTCCCTATCGAGCCACGCGTCACCGCTGACTTGATGTGTGTCACCTTGAAAAGTAAGCTCACCAGAGACGCTTAAAAAAGGATAGCTGTAGTACATGGAAGCGTGGCCGTCGGACGTTTTTTCACTGTAGCCATTGTTCCCATGTAGCACTATCGGACTTTTTCTCAGTGTTAAATTAACACTGTTTTTTTCTTCCTCAGCATGAAGCGTTAACGGAAAAAATGTTTCCGTCGCGCTGCGCAAATGCCAGTTATCTAATTGCGTGATAAATGGGTCAGCTTGAATTTTTACTTGCCCTGCTCTTCCGTATCGTTCGAAGGATTGGTGCCTGGTATTATCTTGAATTGCAAAATGCGCAAAGTATAACTCACCATCCCACCATGGACTGACATATTGAACGCTGACAACTGAGGTTCTAAATAACGTCCATTGAACACCAAATTCTTGCCCTGAATCACTTTTTAAGTTTGCAGTAACATACCACCATTCAATGCCTTGATCAGGATGGCTACCGTGATCACGCGGAAAACTTAACCGATATACGGGAGAGACCGGATCGCCCGACTGAAGATTGAAAAAATCACGTTTTGAAGCAGGTGCTTCTGACAGCTCCGGAGTGCAGCCGACTCCCACCATTAACAGTAATAAAACGATAAGATAATTAGTCTTCATACAACAGATCCGCAGTATCGTGACGACTCAGTTTGAGTAGAGGTAGTACACTAACCAGCAAAGCTAAACTAAAAATGAGGGTGATAAAGACCGCGATCTCAAGATAAGGTAATAGAAAAGGGATCGTCCAACCGAAGCCAATTGGCATCACAAATTTAAGTAATATCCACCCGAGCATTCCCCCGAGTATCGTCGCCAACACTAAACTCACAAGCAGAATAACAGCGCTCTGCCCTAATTTAATAGCAAATGCTTGCCAAGTGGTAACGCCTAATGTTTTTAAGATGGCCAAAGGTTGAATTTGCTTAGCGCCGAGAGTCAGTAATGATACCCACAACCCAAATAGCGCGATAGCAACTATCATTAAATTTAACGCGTGCGTTGCGTAAAACGTATGTTCAAACAAACGCGTAGCGTATTGTTTAAAGCGCTGATTTTGAACCACTTGTGAGTCGTTTAAATGGAATTGCTGCATGACCTTTTGCTTAAATAAAGCGGTATCAATATCTGGCTTTAGAACAATTGAAAAACCATATGCTTCATAGTTAAGCCCGGCGTTTTCAATTGCGTCACTAACAGCGACGAACACCGCGCGCTGTTCGCCATAATCGTAATAAAAACCCGTTATCTCACAGTTAATATGCTTTTTGCCTTGTTGCAAACGAATACGCTGACCCAACTTTACGCCATACAATAATTTGCTTGGCTCGTTGGCAAGGCACCCACTCACATTTTTATTCGCATCATAGTAAAGCACTTCGTTATTAGGTACAGCTCCCGCAAGCAGCGTAAGATTGTAGTGATGTTCGCCAGAGCGACCGAAGCTTATCAAGCTCGCTGATTGAGTGCCTTGTTGATGTGAGCCCAGGCCATAACTTATCTCTGCACGCCAAAATACACCGGCCTTTTCAATATCCTTTTGGCTTAAGAGCCATTGATATTGCACATCAGAGACTTCACTGGGCCGCACATATAGATCTGCGCTAAGGCGACCATCTAAATGGATCTGCAAAGCTGAACTAAAACTGCTCACCATAATTTGCAACCCTACGGAAGTGCCAACCGCAAGCAACACGGCATAAACACTGATTGCAAGTACTCTGATCTGCTCGACACTGTCTGCTTTCATCCATTTGACTAATGGATGCTGAGTTGGAATACCTTTAAACGCAGCCCACAGTGCCACTGGTGTTATCATAAAAAAGAGCAACAGTAAGCAAACGCACAACCCAAGCGCATGAAATGGCGCTTCGCTACCAAGATAAAAATACCCAGCGGCCGTAACCAATAGACTTCCACTCACTATTTTACTCTGCCAAGATTTATAAAAAGTAAGAGGCTTTACTTGGCAATATGCCACACTTGCAAGTACCAAAAGGTTTAACACAAATGCTTGCAGCACGACTAACCAACTGAAATTAACCGGTAAACGCCTATCTAATGCAAATAGGCTCTCTAACGCCATAGAGATCTCGCTCACCAATAAGTTCGCCCCTAGGAAAGCCACACCTGCGCCCACCAATGCAGCAATCAAGCTTAAGACGAGCACCTCAATGACTACCGCTGCGACTACATTTGCTTGAATACATCCAAGTAGTGTGAGTTGCTGATGTAGTTTTTTTCTTGCGTGCAGACAAAGCTTTATAGCGTTAAAACTTAAAAAAGCGCCAACCACGTAGCCTAGGAATGCAAGCGCTTGCAGGTTGAAGAAAAACGCCTTCGACAACGAGTCGAAAGACTGCGCTTGTGCACTTTGCAGCTGTGCTTTATCACCTAAAATCTGCCTAACTTTTGCCTCATCCAATACTGCATTTGAGATCTCTATATAACTAATTTGACCTGATGAATTCAGTAAATGGTCAACTAATGCAATATCGGCTAATGCGGTATCACCAGTCAGGTCCGATAAAACAACGAAGTGTACATCCGTATCAAGAAGCTTGATCACCTCATGCCTACCGAGCGACAAATGTTGAGCCATCTCCTCAGATACGTAAATTGTATTAAATCCAAATTGTAATGGTGCAGTTTGATTGCCTGACTTATCTCCCTGTGATTGCACTTTAGGTAGAGACAGCCATTGCAAAGTATTAACTCCTTTGATCCGGAGCCTGTTCCCGTTCGGCAGGGTAAGCACGCCTTCCAAAACAGGCTCAGCAGATACGACTCCTGCGTTTCGAAGCGCCGTCCATACATCGCCAGTCAACATCTCGCCGCCTACGCTTGGCCGAACAAAGTGACTAATTGGATTGTTAATAAGTGCGCTAGTTTGCTGATAGCGATCTGTTGCTTCTTGATTTAGTCCTTGAATTGAGCCAAGTAAAGCACTACCCAAAGATAAGCCAAAAACGAATAACAAAAACAACCAAAGATGCCTTTTATAGAACTGCATAAACACCGTGAGTACCAGCCTAATTTCTGATAACGCGCTCAGCCGTTCCATCGTTTTAGCCATAAGCACGGTTGTTTTGAATGGTGATTTTTCTATCTAGGCTGTCAGCAAGGTGTTGGCTGTGTGTAACCATAAGCAAGTTAACGCCTTGCTCTTCACACAGCTCACGCAGAAGTAATACCACTTCTTCGCTTTTCGCAGCATCTAAGTTTCCCGTCGGCTCATCGGCCAGCAATAACTTAGGCTTGTTGATCATGGCACGTGCGATACCAACTCGCTGCTGCTCACCACCTGACAATTGCTGAGGCAAGGCCGTTAATTTATGTAAAATCCCCAAACGCTCTGCCAGCGCATCAACATCGCTTTGCTTTGGGTTCAATTGATTGAGCTGTGCTTGAAAAACAATATTGTCGTAGACGGATAAAGGTGCAAGCAATTGATAGTGTTGAAATATCATCCCTAACTTGCGACGGTAGAGCGCCTGTTCAATATCATTAAACTGAGTAATATCCCGGCCATCAATAATAATACTGCCGCTATCGGGCTTTAACAAACCACCAATCAGATGGATAAGTGTCGTTTTACCCGACCCGCTATCACCAACAATAGCGACCTGTTCTTTAGCAGCAATACTGAGACTAAGCTTATCTAATACAGCTCGATTCACTTCACCATCACGACGCGTGAAGACTAAACTTTGAACTTCTACCACTGTATGCACATTCCTTTACTACTATGTGGACGCTACGCAACGTACCTTCCTCATTAAGTAACCAAAATTTTTTATTTCTCGTGTAAGCACAGATTAGTTGTCAGTTTATTACCAAGGAATAGCGTCACCGCTATAGTCGTAAAAGCCACCGCTTTGTGCATCCACAAAGTGTGATAACACGGAGTAGATCCCATTTGCAGACTCGTCCGGGGTAATTAACGCGTTGGGGCCCCCCATTTCCGTTTGAACCCAACCAGGATGAAGCGCAACAGTTCGGATCCCCTCACTCAGTAAATCATTAGACAAGCTCTTTACCACTGAGTTTAGCGCAGCCTTCGAACTGCGATAGATATAGCCGCCACCTTTGGTATTCATGGTGTGACTGCCGACCTTAGAGGAAATGGCCGCAAAAACCTTTTCATTACCGTTGCAAAGATGGGTGTAAAATAGTTCAGCAAGTCGCATGGTGGAAAAGACATTAACCTCCATAACTTCTCGCCACGCTTCTATATCGGTTTCACCAAACGCATAGTCTTTCGGCCCATATATACCCGCGTTGTTGATAACGATATCTATAGCTACAGGCGCCAGTTTCTCGCTTAATTCTTCCATCTGGTCGTAATTGGTCACATCTAAGGCAAACACTTGGAGCTCAGGAAAAGTTGGCGCGAGAGAGTTAAGTTCTGAAGCAGTAAGCGGGTCTCGACAAGTTGCTAATACGTGCCAGCCAGCCTGCAGATAGGTTTTAGTTAACGCAAGTCCAATACCGCGGTTTGCACCAGTGATCAGTATTTTTTTCACAGTCGAAGCTCCTAAGCCGTTATGACAAAAGCCAATGGTGTTAATTCACTATACTGATGATAGGTTGAATAATCCACTTTTTGCAGATGTGACTAGCATCTCGAGCCACAATGCAAAAATCATGAATTTAATTCAACTTTAGTCAGTCTCGCTCTTTAAGCCAATTCAGTGCATCTTCTTTATCATCAAAATACTTCACTTTACCAGTAACAAACCAGTTACCTATTGTTGCAGCAAGTCGATGCCAATTTTTACCGCCATATATTGCTACTTTGGCAAATTCAGTGCTATGCTCAAAGGCGAATTGGAAGTCATCCCACATGGCTCTTGGCTCCCAGCCTTCAAAATCAGTCGCATCAAGAAATGCATAGATTTTAGGCGATGTTACCGCTTTCAGTGCACTCTCGATTATTGGTGTAATAACAACATAATCTTCATGAGTGAGTTTACCTGTAGGCTTAAGTGTGAGATAAATATTATCTCCAAAGCGCTCAGTGCCTATTGATATACCGTGAAATGAATTTTTCATTTTCACTTCCTTTATGTTTATCTCATAAACAAAAAGCATAATTAAGTCTCAGCTTTTTTGCCAATATCCAAACTTTTTTCATTATTGTCAGCTTCCGTTCAGATTTCTAATACTACCATGCGCGCCGTTGAGTCGATGTAGCTCAATATATGGAAATTAAAGGGATGACTATGAAAAAACTACTATCTATCGCAGCTGTTTCACTACTTGTTTCAGCAGCAGCTCAGGCTAACACTGGTAACGTACAAAAAGAGTGGTTCAACGCCGCTAGTTACACAGATTTTGATGGCTCTGACAACAGCGCACTGATGCTTTCTTCTCGCTATTTCTTCGCACCTCAAGAATCAGTAGGCGTATGGGATGACTTTGGCTACCTTGATACGGACAGCAATGTAGGCGTAAGTTACTTTAACGATGATTATTCAAATGCTTTCTCAGCGCGTGGTGAAGGCTTCATCACTAAAGAATGGTTTGTAACAGGTAGCATCGCTGATCTTGGCGAAGCTGACGACCATTACTCTATCGGTTTTGGTTACCTATACAACGACAGCCTAAAACTAAGCGTTCGCCACGAAGAGTTTGAAATTGGTGACGTAACTTGGTTCAAAGCTGAGTACAACCACGAACTAAATTCTACAGATTACATTGGTTTCACTGTTGAAACTGAAGACGAATTTGATTACCTAAACCTAAGTGCACGTTACTTCATGCACGTAGGTGGTGAAAGCTACTTCACAATCGACGTAGAGCACAACCGTGTTGATACAGATTTTGAAGATGATTCAGTAACAAACGTATTTGCAAACTACTACTTCACTCGCAACTTTGCGCTTGGTCTAGGTTCATACGATTCAGACTTAGGGGTAGAAGCTAAATACTTCTTCAACGACACTTACTACCTTAAAGGCAGTGTTGTTGACACAGACGGCGGTGAAACAAGTAACCTAACTTTTGTTGCTCAGTTCTAAATCAACACATGATTGAGGTACATCTGTACCTCCCCTAACTACTCAACATCTCATCGCGACCACACTCCGCGGTGGGGTGTTTTTTCACATTTTGAAACAAGCTACTCATCTAAATTGGGTGCATTTCACTTATCAATCGTTATTATGTATCAAAATAATAACGGAAATGCCTATATTATGATGAAGATAAAAACACTCGTGCTCGCCATTGCTGCGGTAGCCGCGCCTTTTGTTTCGGCGTATCAGACCGAAGATACTCGCCTACTCCGCTTTCCAGATATCCACAAAGATAAAGTCACTTTTGTATATGCTGGCGACATATATATTGCAGATACCAACACAGGTAAAAGTCAGCGTCTAACAGACCATATTGGTTTTGAGACCTTCCCTAAGTTCTCTCCAGATGGCAGTAAAATCGCTTTTGCCGCCGAGTATAATGGCAGCCGCCAAATCTATGTGATCAATGCTGATGGTTCAGGATTAAAGCAACTCACTTACTACAACGATGTTGGTCAAATGCCTCCTCGCGGTGGGTTCGACTATCGCGTGATGGACTGGACACCCGATGGTAAACATATCGTTTTTAGAGCAAATCGCACACCATGGGGCAAACGTATGGGTCGCCCGTATATGGTACCAGTAGAAGGTGGACTTGAGCAGCCGATGGCCATTCCAGAAACGGGTGGTGGTATGCTTTCCGCTGATGGTAGCAAGTATGTTTACACACCAATCGACAGAGAGTTTAGAACTTGGAAGCGCTCTCGTGGTGGTCGAGCTCAGGATGTATGGATTTACGACCTTGAAAACAATACGTCCAAACAACTCACCACTGACAAAGCCACCGATCAACAACCAACTTGGGTGAATGACAGTATTTACTTTGTGTCTGATCGCGACTACACGCTCAACCTTTATAAATATCGCGATGGCAAGTCACCGGTTAAAATGACTGACCACAAAGACTTTGATGTGCTTTGGCCATCAGCTGGGCCAGATGCCATTGTCTACGAAAATGGCGGTTACTTATATCGCTTTGAGGAAGCGACAAAGACCGCTAAGAAGCTAAAAATCGATGTAGCAGGTGTGCGTCAATATGCCATGCCATATAGTAAAAACGTTAGCGACTTTATTGATTCTATGGATATATCACACGATGGTAAGCGTGCATTGTTTACTGCCCGTGGTGAGTTATTCTCAGTCCCAGTAAAACAGGGCCCAACTCGCAACCTTTCTTACACGCCAGAAGGCCGTGAAATTGAAGCGAGCTGGTCACCGAATGGCCGTTATATTGCCTACATGAGCGATAAAACAGGTGAATATGAGATCTATCTCAAAGATAGAGCAAATAACAACAAAACCATCCAGTTAACTGACAATGGTACCATCTGGCGCTTTACACCAATTTGGTCCGCTGATAACAGCAAACTACTCTTCGCAGATAAAAACCACACGCTATGGTGGATTGATGCGAAATCTGGCGATATGCATAAAATTGACACCGCCAAATACGACGAAGATGGTCTAACTGAATATACTTGGTCGCCAAACAGTGAAGATATTGTTTTTGTTAAAAACAATGAAAACCGCTACGCCTCGCTTTGGCACTATAACACTGAGGATAAAAAGGTCACTCGACTGACTGACAACATGACCAGTGAGCGTAACCCGACTTTCTCTCCTGACGGTAACTACATTTATTTCACTTCTGAGCGCGACTATAACCTCACCTTTAGCAGCTATGAATTTGATTATATGTTTAATAATGCCACGCGCATTTATAGCGTTGCGGTGAATAGTCAGATCAAGCCGCTTAATGCCTTTGAAAGTGATGAGTTAAGCATTCAATCAGACGATGAAACGAAAAAGGACAGCGAAAAACAAGCAAATCGCATTGAGGTCAACGGCTTTATGTCACGGGTTGTATCACTCTCAGCCCCAGCAGGTAATTACGGTTCGCTCACAGGTGTTGAAGGAGGCGTACTAACCTTAACAAGCGGTGCGTTAAAGCTCCTCGGCACAGAACCAGATAGCAAACTAGAAACCGTTGCCGAAGGCGTAAGCAGCTATAAAGTTGCCGCTGGTGGTAAGCACCTGATCGCTCGCGCTGGTAACAACTTCAGTGTAATTGCACCAAAGCCAAAGCAAGATTTAAAAGCCAGTCAGCTTGATTTATCTAAGATGACACTGAAAATAGACCCGAAAGTTGAGTGGCAACAAATGTATGTAGAGGGCTGGCGCACATTACGCGACTGGTTCTACGACGAACATCACCATGGTCAAGATTGGGATGCTATCTTGGAGAAGTATCAACCACTTGCCAGCGCTGTCGCACACCGTAGCGACTTAGACTATGTACTTAGTGAAATTGCGGGTGAAATCAACGCAGGTCACATCTACGTACAATCTGGTGATGCCCCAACAGCCGAGCGCAAAAAGCATGGTTTACTTGGCGCAGAAATAAGTGCTCATCAGTCTGGCTACGTTAAAATTGAGCGTATCTACAAAGGTGAGAACTGGCATGAAGACTACCGTTCACCACTCAATGAAACCGGCGTGAATGCCGATGAGGGTGATTACATCATCTCGGTAAATGGTCGCTCGGTAAAAGACGTGGTTAACTTTTACGAACTACTTGAAAACACCCAAGGCGAGCAAGTTGAGTTGGTATTGAGTAAATCACCAAGCGCTGATGATAGCTGGAAAACCACGGTAAAACCTGTTGCCAGCGAACAAGGCTTGCGTTACATGGCATGGGTTCAATCACGTGCTGACTACGTGGATAAATTATCAAACGGTAAGATTGGCTACGTTCACCTACCAAATACTCATTATGATGGTAACCGTTCATTATTTAAGAACTTTATGCCACAAACGAGCAAAGATGCGCTGATCATCGACGACCGTTATAACGGCGGCGGCTTTATCCCTGAGCACATGATCACTTGGCTTGCTCGTAAGCCACTTAACTATTGGAAACGCCGTGGTGTTGAGCCAACAAAAACTCCACAATTTGCCCACGATGGTCCAAAAGCCATGCTTATCAATGGTTATTCAAGTTCGGGTGGTGATGCCCTACCTTACTACTTCCGTCAGGCAGGTCTTGGCAAACTGATTGGTACTCGCACTTGGGGTGGCCTTATCGGTATCTCGGGTAATCCAAGTCTTGTTGACGGAGGTCAGGTTATCGCTGCAACCTTCCGAATTCTAGATAACGAAGGCAATTGGATCATCGAAAACGAGGGTGTGAGCCCTGATATCGAAGTGATCGATAGACCAGAGCTTGTTCATGCCGGTAAAGACCCTTCTGTCGAGCGTGCAGTGAAGGAGCTGTTGAAAGAGTTAAAAGATAGCCCGAAGAAAACACTGACAGTGCCTCCTGCGCCGTCTAAGTTCTAATTACTATAAAAATATAAAAGGCTGAGCAATCAGCCTTTTATATTTTCGAACAATCTTTATTCCTATCTCTACGCGATAAATCTCCCAAAAATTGTACGAGTAGCTTTGTTGTTTCATTTGTCGGCGTTGATGCAAGTAAATGATGCTGATAATTAGGTATAAAAAACTGTTGTGCACAGTGATTTTTTAATACCAACTTGCTTGACTCTGGAAGTACATCATCTTTACCTGAATTAATTACTAATAGATTTTCATAATAATTAACAACTTCAAGTCCATCTGAGAAGTACTTTTGCAAATCATTTTCAATTAAATATGACTCTATCACCTTATCGATTAATCCTTGCGGCAAGTACTCAATATATGAAACCGTTTTTGAGGCAGCAACATTTAAGTCTTCCCTAATTAAAAATGGTGCCACACCAATCAAATTACTAGGGTTATACTTTTGAGCTATATGCAATGCCGGTAGAAAGCCCATAGAAAATCCGATAACATTGACTGACTTATAATTAGACGATAATTCAGGATAGTAGTCGACCAATTTGCTACCAAACGAAAATGTAGTTTCATCAACGCTTTTCAAGTCCATTACAATGACATCTGAACCCAATGAGGAAAACCAAATCGCGTAGGAAGTCAGTAGTGATTTATCCACGGCAAAACCGGGGATCAAGAGAGTTAGCTGCCCGCTCAAGTCGAGAGCCCGAGCCTGCTCTTCTCTCACTATTTTGTAACCGGCACTGATACCATTAATTTCAACATTCATATCAATGTCATCCTTGATTGAAATATCACTTGGATAAAAGTCATAAGTCAACGTGTACTCACCTTTTTTTAATTTCCTTTCAATTTTTTTGACATTTATCAACTCTGTGTCGATAACTAGTTTTAACTCATATTTCAATGATTTACTCATAACACTTCGACCTATTGAAGTGCAACCAGAACTAATAAGAAAAAATAAAACAACAATTAAAATTGATCTTTTTGCACACATTAACTAATCTCCTCCTTGCAGTACTAATTTCATATTAAAAAGGATATTTTATGAATTGTAAATTTAGAAACTCAATTATCGCTGCAAATTTATTAGTTGCACTAATCCGGATGTAAAATGACAGCGAATGCAGAGCACGCTCAAGGCAGAGTGTCTATTCAATGCCAAGTTATTATTGGTGGTTCCTCTTCATCCAACTCAATTATTCAAACTTTTGCACCAGAAATTTTCGATCAATATGGCCGAATTAACCTTTCAAATATAGATGCACCCAAGTTAGATTTTGAAATAAATAATTTATATAATATAAATCACATTAAAGATAACCGTATTATTATCATTTTGAAGTCAGGTCAAAGTATTTTGGCTCGTAAATGGTTTGATGTATATAAAGCTGACTCGATGTATAGGTTGAATAGCCCTCAATTATTTTCAAACTGGGCTATGACCTATGAAGCGGTGGCGGATGGTTTCGACATAAACTTTGCTCCAAAACCTCGGGTAATTACGGCACCGAGTAGCTTTTCAGTCAAAGGTAAGTATCGAAGCGCACCTCTTTTCGAATCGCCACAGGTACAGTTTGAAGGTTGTGAACGTTTGCCTGAATTCCCAGTACCGGATCCTGGTTACTATTGCGAACGGTAAGACTTGCTAGCTAAATTCAGTGAGTAATTATTGATTACTCACTTCTAATAACGATCTACGTTTAGACACAACATATAATCCCCACCCCGTAATCTTGTGTAATCGCCTTTTTTTACTTTTACAGCTACTTTCTAAAGAGAGTGGTGTTTTCACCTGAACCAATCACTTAACTTTATTAACTGAATTGCAATAGTTCGACATATATATCCAATACTACAGGCTATTAGGCGAAAAAATGCAGCAAGTCCACCGTCATCAAGGAGCAAGCTATGAATGTGCAGAATAAAGAGAGTCAGCCTTTAAAAATAAACAAAGAGCTCAACACCAACATCATCCTCAGCAGTACACAAAAGAAACAAATAAAAGCACGCGCAAGTAAATACAAGAACGCTGATTTATCTTGCCTTAGGGCAATAGCACAAGCCGCAATAAATGTAGAATTATTCACTATCCCTTTATACATGACAGGCCTTTATTCCATTCAAGGCACCCATGCGATCGCTGATTCATCAAACCTTTATCCAGGACGTTATTGGCCAGGACTTGGTCCAACAGCTGGATATATCCCGGAAGAGCGCCGTAGTCAATATGACGTTGATCTCGCGCCGTTATTCGATATAAATACGTTAGTTAGTGATAGTAAACCCAGCGATTTGTCGGATAAGTTTAGATTAACTATCAATCAGCAAGTTTTTAATGGCGTATATAGTGTTTTCATTGAAGAAATGCTCCATTTACAGCTTGCTTCCAATATGGCAAGTAAGTTGGGACTCACACCAAGCTTTACAAGTCCGGCATTGATTGATGAAAACTATGGTTGGAAATGCTACAACAACCAAAGTGGTATTCCACATATTTTGGACTTTGCTGACTGTACCAAAGACTTGTCGCAACTGAGCCCTGAGATTCAAGCTTACTTCAAACAAATTTTCCCAGGTAAAACGTTACAAGATCTACGCGTTAATGCCACTGAACTCAACAAAGAGCAGACACTACTCTTTATGTTGATTGAAGAAACGGAAGAAAACGCAAAGAAAATTATCCAAGAGCAATATTTAGAACCAAACAAAGACACAAAACGGCCAAAATATTTTGAGCAGGCACCTTATGACTGGTGGAAACCAGATTACACTGAGAAAAACCTGCCGCTGTTTGGCTCGATTGGACACATGTACCTCAGCTATTGGGATTATATCCAGATCCAGTATGACGATGGCACAAGCTTGCTCGACTATGCAACCATTCAGCGCGACTATTTTAATGAGCGCCCTGGTAATAAAGATTATCAGCCACAATTCCCAGGTATTAAGGGCTCTCTCAACGTAAAAGAAGATCATACTGTATTAAAAGAAGCGTTAATGAATAATGTAAATGCCATTACTGATCAAGGTGAAGGTGATGGTGTGGCAGAAATGATTTGTAAACGCTGGGCTGATGAGAAATGGGCACAAAACCTCCTAGCAGCGAAAGCGGATGAAGCGGATGATCCCCACCTCAGCACCGTAGAAGAGAAGTTTCAACCTAGTGCAGAAGCATTGAAGGCGGATTATCCCGCAAGCTGCGGTGAGGGTCCAATTTCCGGTTCGGCGTGTGCGCGGATCACTAATAAATACAAAGATCACTTTCAAATATTTACCGATACCATGAGGCTCATTGTCGACTTTGAGAAGTCTTCAAGTCAACCAGACGAACGTTACATGACTTGGTCAACTTGGTTTGCTGAGGGTAATAGCTGGAATGAGGCGTTATTGGACCCCAACGGCGATGATGAAGCAGCTAAGCAAAACCCAAATCTACCTTGCGTCAGCAGTGTAGTAAAAGCGCTTAACAACCTTAAACTCTCATCAAATATTGGCAATACGCATCAATTATTCAGTCAATCTGCGGTAGGCACAATTAAAGGTCTAACTACTGCACTTGATCGTTATTGGTCTGGTAAGACCAGTGAATTTCCGGGCCCTGCGATGGGTGGCTCTGGCGATAGGATCTCGATTTGCTGGGCAACTACGGGAATTGCGCCGGATTTAGTAACGGGTATCGCCCCACAAAATCCGAACACCCTTTATCATGCCTGCCAAGGAATGAGCTATACCAACATAGGTTCGAATGACTTACCACCTCCTGAGGTATATCACAGTTGTAAAGGCAGTAATGATTGTAAAGCACAAGGTGGTTGCGGCTTTGTTCATAGCACAACGCCCGGCGGTAGCTGTGGTGGTAGCGTATCAACAGGGCCAAAAAGTGCACCTGCAGATAATAAGTGTAATAACTTGGGTGGGTGTGCCGTGCCTATATCAGCCTCTCAACTCTTCCCTGAACTTTCTGGTGAAGACCAAGAATACGATATGCAACTATTTAAGTTTAACTTAAAAGATAATACTTTCTCTCCAATGGATTACACTTATCCGAAAGGCCAACAAGCCCCAACAGATCAATCTGCAGATCATGTGCTTATGCCTTATAAACAAGGGGATGCCGTATACGATATTGCTTGGCAAGCATACTGCAATGCCAATGGTTTATTGAACGAAGATGGCGAACCTAAAGAGAAGCCAAAACCTTCAGATATTCGTCTAGCACTTCCTCCATCAACTTGATAGGAAAGATAGCATGACAAATCCAATTCGGACGCAGCAGCTTGCTGCGTCCGCTATCGAAAAACTAACCGACTTAGGGTTTGGTGTTGGCCTGAGAAGCCAGCACTATCCCTTTATCATGTCTCAATTGGAACGCGGAGCATCGCTTGATGTTGACTGGTTTGAAATCATCAGTGAAAACTATATAGATAATCACGGCTATGGTCGGCATGTGCTCGCTCAGTTAAAGGAACAATACCCGCTAGTGATGCATGGTGTGTCAATGAATATTGGTAGCAGCGACCCTCTTAACTTTGAATACTTAGGCAAACTCAAAGCGCTAAGCGAGTTTGTTCAGCCACAGCTTATTTCCGATCATTTATGTTGGACAGGTATTGCTGGTTTGAATAGTCACGATCTCCTACCTATGCCATTAACTGACGAAAGCCTACAACACGTTATCAACCGTGTTGATCAAGTACAGGATTTTTTAGAGCGACCTTTGGTGCTTGAGAACCCATCAACATACCTTGAATTTCAACATTCAACCCTCACTGAAAGTGAGTTCTTTAGTGAGTTAGTCACCGCAACAGGCTGCGGCATGCTATTGGATGTAAACAACGTCTTTGTTAGTAGCTTTAACCATGGTTTTGACGCCGAAGCGTTTATTCGTCAACTCCCCCATGAGCACATCGTTCAAATCCATCTAGCCGGTCCTAGCGACTGCGGTGATTGTTTGATAGACACCCATGACCAACCAGTGCCCGCCAAGGTTTGGCAGCTTTACCAACTGGCGCAGCAGTTAACGGGTGGCGTGTCTACCTTACTTGAATGGGATGCCAATATCCCCAGCTTTCCTGAACTCGTTGATGAGTTAAGCAAAGCAAAACTGGTACTAACAGGGCATATTCCAAAGCAAGATACAGTTACTAACACCAACGCGCTGTCAACTCCAATCGTCAAAGAGCGAGCAGAATTAACATAATGAAAACGCCAGACTTAACGCAAACTCAGCAGTGGCTTAGCACCGTTTTAATGGTGCGAGGCGACCTACCACAAAAACTCAATACCGCTGCAAATCCGCATGGTTTAACGCTGCATGACTGTGTAAAAAGTAGTAAAACACTGGGAGCCATGAGAAGAGTAGACATCTATGCTGCAGGCTATGTGATGCGTTTAGTCGAATGTCTTCGGGGAGAGTTTGCACTACTTCGCCAGTTTATGGGCGACGAAGTATTCGACACCTTCGCCAAAGCCTTTATCGTCACCTTACCCTCTAAGTCTTGGACACTACATCAACTAGGCTCGCGCTTCGCTGATTTTTTAGCACACACAAAACCCACCGGTGATTTTAATGCCCACCAGCAAGCTATGTTTAGCTTGCCTTCAGAGCTGGCTAAGTTTGAAAGAGCCAAAGCGCTTGCACTGTTAAAACCAGGACCGGAAACCGAGCAATCAACTGCAGTAATAAACGAGATTGAGCTCCTTTGCGGTATCGCAGAAAATTTTGTCATGTCGGTGCCAGAATCAGTACAGCTTATTCAAACCGATTACCCTTTGCTGCCGCTTATAACCCAGCTTGAGCAAGCAAAGCCGTACACCTTGCCAACGCCTGAGCAAACGCATATTGCAATATCGCGCCAACAATATCGCATCAAAATGAGTGTATTGAATGACTGGCAAGCAGACTTATTACTACATCTGAGAAACAAACCGCTACGCTATCAAGAAGCGGTAACCTACAGCGCTAACCACCTAAACTTGGATCAACAAGCGCTGCAATCGCAGTTAGCAGTTTGGCTGCCAAGCGCTAGTAATATGGGGCTGTTTACGTTACAAAATGAACCAGTGCCCCAGTGATCCAATTTTCTAAATAATGGCTCAGTTAATAAAGTGAAATAAACCTTGATGGGTTATTTTTATATCCAATACAAGATAGACTAGCTGTATCGACTGCTGCTCCCAAATAATAATGATAACAATCAATAACCGTAAGCTAGACTTAGCCACGGGTGAACTTACCTACCTTGATGAGACAATCAAATTAGAGGCTAAGGTGCTGGCAGTACTTGAAATACTGTATCAACATCGTGGCACGCTTGTTACGCAAGAGCACCTACTTAATTCTGTATGGCAAAATACCGTCGTCGCCCCAAATGCCCTTCAACGATGCATCGCTCAGCTTAGAAAACTACTTGGAGATAGTGATAAACGTATTATCCAGACTTTTCATAAAAAGGGCTATCGTTTACAGGTTGGGGAGCAGCATACTAATTTAAGCCAAAAGCTGAGAACCTGTGCTCTCTATTTCGCAGGTTTCATCATCCTCTTCGGTATATTGTTTAGCTATTCAACTATGCCAAAAGCTAATTTCCAACTTTCAGAGGTTACACCTGTAAGTTACGGATTGGAGTTGGAGAGCACTGCGACACTCACCTCAGGTAGAAGGTTATTATATGTGGCCAGAACACCGCAAGCAGCGGAACTAAAAGTAAAGGATTTGGATTTCCAAACAACTAAGTTAGTTACCCGTGCATTGGATTTTGTTGGCAAACCTCAGCTTAACAAAGAGGGTAAAAAAGCAGTACTCATTGAAACACGCAAAACAAAATCACAAGCTAAGTGTCATCAAGCTATCGTCGTGTTACCAAGATTTGCTGCCAGAAAAGTGATCTCTCCTTGCTTAAATAACGAAGTGCGGCAAGCCTACTGGGTTGGTCATCAAGTGTTACTTATCGCCAATAACGAGTATGCCCTTTTTACTCCGCACTCAGACTCAGTCACATTTACTTCTTTACCTATAGCAGCAACAATTTTAGCGTCCTCATTTAATGAGGATCAACTTACTTTACTCACCCAAGATCCAGATGAAGAGGCTTATCTCTCTAGTTATATGATTAGCAAAGAAAACGAGCTTTTTCTTCTTCAACAAGAAAAATTGTCTGATGTAGAATTAGACCGTTCGTTGATGTTAGTAGAAGGGCCAGATACAACACACATACTTTCAACCGCATCTGCGCTCTATATTTTTCAAAACCTCAAGCTTGTACAAGCCATTCCGGCAATCGGCTCAGAATCGTTTTACATCACTGAATACATTAAAGGTAATAGCTATTTAGCGACACTAGTTCGAGAACAAAAGCAGATTAATATTCAAGACAACCTCTCTACAAGCCGACTTACAATCAGCCACTACGACGAGCTATCAGGGCAATTCCAACCAAGTGGAAATGCCATTGCATTTCTCTCTAATCGTACAGGCACCAATGAAGTTTGGTTAAAGCAAGAACAGCAAGAGATCCCGCTCACCCATAACAAACATATTTCGTCTTTTGTTTGGACAGCCGATGGTAAACAATTGTGGGCAGCATCAAAACAAAGTTTACTGAAAATCAATTTAGTCACTGGCGTTGAAGTTTTTCCTGCTTTATTTGAAAAGCAAATTATAATGCAATCAATTGAAATAAAAGGAAGTAACTACCTTCTCATCAATGATCTTGGCGATGAACAGCTAGTACTTTTCGACCCTGTAACCAACCATAAACAGCCACTTTATCAGGGGCAGGTTCACTGGGCACAAATACAGCAAAACGGTACTGTCTATATAGCCACACCAGATGAGCCAAACTTAAAAGTACTCGTCAACAATTCGCTCAAACCACAGCCAATAACAAACAAAATCACATTGCATTGGCGTTTTTACCTACGTGGGAATGAGCTGATTATTCCCGACAAACAGGCGACTATCTGGCGCTATAACATCAACACGCAAGTTTTGGATACATTGGGCAAATCCGACGAGCAGACTCGCTTGATCACAGATGTTCAACTACATCCTTTTAAGGTTTTAGCTGACTCACCAAAAACACTTAGCGCAAACCAAGTTAAAGTAAAAATAGCAGAACCAGAGAACCGCTAATATAAAGGTGGCTCACACATGTGCGCCACCTTTATATTACTCTTAATAACGCTAAAGCCGAGACAATACTTGTTCAATATACTGCTTGGCTTCTTCATTTTTTTGCTCTGTTGCTAGCAGCAAGGCACGCTTTAGCTGAAGTGTTGCTTGTGTTGTATCGCCCGCATTCAAAAGAGTCTGTCCATAACGTAAATTGTAAATTACAGAGTTAGGCATAGTCGCAAGTAGTTCATCAAGCACGTTTTTTCCAAGTATTGTATTGCCTTGCGCGAATAAATATTGCCCTAGAGCAAGCTGATTGGCCTTAATATCAATCGAGTACCCATAGCGCTGTTCTAGTTTTTGGTGATATTCTCGCAACCCATTCAGGCCTGACTTGTCAAATTGAGCATAATCTTGAAGCTTTATTGCGCCAAGAATATGTTGTAATCCATGTCTTAGCGCTAGCTGTGCGCCTACATGATAATGATGTTGACTTAAGTCTTCCAACATCAAATGTTGGTGTCGTTTTGAAACGGCGAGCGCAGCAAAAAACGGCCTATTTTCGTCAAAGCTGCCAAGGCTGATATATAGGTTATTGGTGAGCTTGCCCTTGGTGATGCTGTCACTAATATCCTCTTTTAGTAGCTTGGGGAGGTGATTCCAAATTGGCGCAGACAATATTGCACCTTGGAAATACCCGGGCATTTCTCCTAATAAATTCAAGGCAATCGCCGCCCTGCTTGAGTACCCTTCAATGACTTTAAACGGCGAAAGATTAAATTGCCGTATTAATGTTGGTTCAACTTCACTTGCTAACACGCGAGCTAGCAAGGCAAAATACGCTTGGTCAGATAACTTGTCAGCCCCAGCAAAACTCAATTTGGGCACTCGCACAATCACAAGTTGCGGGATAGGTGAAAAACTAGTGTGACTCAGCCAGTCCACTTCAGCTTTCAGTACATCAAAACGGCTCTCTCCCGCAGTTGTATAAAGAGTTGAGTATGGCTCTTTTCGGTTAACATCAAAATCAAAAGGCAAATATATTTGTACATCAACAGGCCCTCCCACTAACTTTGAACTCACAGTGATATACTGTAATTTTGAGGCTATCTGAGCGTGAGTAACTAACGCAAACAACGCGCAATTTAACCACATCAAACTTTTTAAAAGTATTTTCATGCTTTTCTCCATTTTTGGGTAAGCTTATGAAATAAAAACTTTTAAAACTTGATGCATTGCTTATTTTTAATTGATGAATTGCTGATGTGGATCTATCGGAGTTTGTTAGAGGCTAAATATCAGGTGCTAACAAACATGGTTACCTAAGTCGCAACGTCTAGCACAGTGACTATGGTTGTAAAAAGTGATGCTACTAAGGTTTATTAATTTCGCGTATACACGTTAAGCAACGGAAACTTGTTCTCACCGAAAGCCAGTGTGAGTGAAAGCGTTTCTCCGCCATCAAAGCTTTCAGAAAGCTTCATCGGCGCGATCCTTTGCCCGTTTGCTGTTAGTGCCAGCAGGTGTTTTTGTGTTAATGTCCGACGCCCGCTCGATTGATTTTTAATCGTGATCATTGCCCAGCGTTCACCGTTTTCGTTGCTCATCAGTACCGCGTTAAGTACCTTGAAGTCACTGATATCTGGGTAAATATTGGCATCATTCGGAAAAGCCAGTTCCATATTGTTAGGCACTACACTATCAATCGTTAACGCTTCTTCAGCTGCCTGTGTATTCACAGCCAACATAAGTAACCAAAAACCACTTATTATCCTTTTAATCATTTAATTTTTCCTTCTATTTTCCTTTGACTAATTCAACTTTTGGGCACAACAATACTAGCACAGCACCAAGGTTACACTGCAAAACAAAAATGCCAGACTACACACTGTGCGATCTGGCATTTTCTTAACTAGTAGTGACATCGATTATAAAGTTTCTTCTAACCACTTGAAGAATTCACGCTGCCAGACTATCCCGTTTTGCGGTGTCAGTACCCAGTGGTTTTCTTCAGGGAAATAAAGAAAACGGCTTTTCAAGCCACGTAGTTTAGCGGCTTGGAAGGCTTGCATTCCTTGGCTCAGCGGTACACGGTAGTCTTTACCACCATGGATCACGAACATCGGAGCATCCCACTTATCCACATAGCTGATTGGGTTAAACTGATTGTATGCCTTGCTGATGGCCGCATTGTTTTGCTCCCAGTACGCGCCACCCAATTCGTTGTTCACGAAGAACATTTCTTCGGTTGTGCCGTACATACTGCGCAAATCAAAAATGCCACAGTGCGCGATAAAGGTTTTGAAACGACCATCATGATTGCCAGCTAAGTAAAACGCAGAGTAACCACCAAAACTTGCACCAACTGCCGCGATACGTTTGTTGTCAACATATGACTCTTTCGCAACATCGTCGATAGCGTCAAGGTAATCTTGCATTACCTTACCACCCCAATCTTGGCTGATATCTTTGTTCCATTTCACGCCGTGTCCAGGCATACCACGACGGTTTGGCGCAACCACAATGTAGCCTTGTGATGCCATCACTTGGAAGTTCCAGCGGAAGGAATAAAACTGTGATAACGGCGACTGTGGACCACCTTGAAGGTATAACAGCGTTGGATATTGCTTACGCTTATCAAAATTAGGTGGGTAGATAACCCAAGTTAGCATGTCTTCGCCGTCTTTTGTCTTCACCATTCGCTTTTCAACGTTCGGTAAATCCAAATCAGCATAGAACGCCTCGTTCACATTTGTCAGCGCAACAAGCTTTTTGCTATTCAGATCAAAGCGGAAGATCTCTTTTGCTTGATTCATGCTATTACGAGTAACCACTAGCTGATCGTCTAGGGCAGCGACAATGCTATTTACATCAAACATGCCCTTAGTTAGCTGCTTAATTTTTGGATTGGCTTTGGTTTTGCTGCTCACCGCTACTTGAAATAGCTGGATTGTCCCGTCAATTGGTGCAATAAAATAAATATGCTTGCCATCGTGACTCCACTCAAAACTGCTTACCGTGCCGTCCCAATGCGCAGTTAAGTTGACTTCTCTGTCACCCAACTTAACGATAATGTCATTTTTATCCGCCTCGTTACCCGCTTCATCCATACGTAAGAAAGCCAGCAACCCTGTCGATGAGAACTCAGGGCTTTTATCATAACCCAAGTTTTGCTCGGTTAGATTGGTGGTTTTCTTACTGGCTAAGTTATAACGATAAATATCTGTGTTGGTGCTGCTCGCATATTCTGCGCCAGTCAGCTTTTTACTGACGTAGTAGATATTTTCACCTTTAGGGCCCCAAACATAATCGCTTGAACCACCAAATGGTGACGTCGGACTATCAAAAGGCATCCCTTTCATGATGTCGACTTTTCCTTCAGTAGTCAGGTCCTGATAGAACACATGTTTAACACTGCCGTCTTTCCAGGTATCCCAATGGCGGTAATTTAAATCATCAAACACATAAGCATCTGCTTGCGTAAGTGCTTTATGTCTGTCCGTCGCCAACACAGCTTCAACATTGACGGTGTCATGAAATAGTTTTTTGCTGCCATCTGGCGAAATGTTGTCGTCTGACAATATCCCTTGATACGCGCTTAAAAGCTGGGACACCCCACCCTTTAACGGCACTTGATAAACTTTGCTATCAAAGTCATTGTTTTCAACGCTTGGCGTTGTAACTCGATAAATCACATGGGTTTTGTCTTTAGATAACCCAAGCGCACTTACGCGCTTTACTTGCCAAAGCTTGTCAGGGGTCATTACCTCTTTGGCAACCAACCCAAAACTTGGTGCTAATCCTAAGCTAGCACATAAAAGAATTCGCAACATCGCGAAATGCCTCCAATAATTAAATCCCACCTAGACTACATAAAGCGGGAAGAACTTAAAAGCATTCACGATAAGATACTTTCGTCTCTAGCGCAGGTAACCTAAAAGCAGCAGAAGTTGCTCAAAATAAATTTACGTTGTGCTGTAAGTTGGCAATTCGGTATTTTCTCGGTGTTTGATTGAATAATTTCTTAAACGCTTGCACAAACGCAGAGTCAGAAGCGTACCCCAACTCGATAGCAATTTCCTGTATGCTCTTTTGCGACTCTAACAATTGCAAAGATAAAACTAACCTCACATTTTGTCTCCACCGTGAAAATGATTGGGAAAACTCTCTTGAGCACAATCGCGACAAAGTGCGCTCAGAAGCGCCCACTTTTGTTGCCCACTCCTTTAACGTAAATGGTAAATCCGGTTGCTCTTTAAGCTGTAAGAAAATGGATAAAAGACGTTTATCGGTAGGTATGAGCAAAGGTATTTCATAACGGTTTGCGATCTCGATCTGATCTCGCAATACCGTTAGCAAATGTGTGATATTGGACTCTGCTTGAGTGAGCGTCTCGTTTTCAAATAGAAGCAGTATTAATGCTTTAATAAATGGCGTTACCAGACAGGATTTTGGTTTGTCTCCATACTGAACATATTTTTCGGGATTAAGGTAAATCGCCAAAAACTGTGTATTTGTAATCGCTATGGATTTATGCACTGTATTTGCGGGTATGTAGAGCATGCCATTGTGAGGAACAATCCCGCTTTTATCGCCGATACTTGATTGCAGCAGCCCCTGCAAAGGAAACACAATTTGATGCCACAAATGTGAGTGAAAGTCATCAATATAACCAGAAGCCATATTCGTCGTTTTGGTTATGATTTGTTTATTAGGAGAACCTTTGATGAGGTCATTAGCTTGCATCTTGGCGACTTATCAACATTAAACGTCTGTTAGTATAAATTACGCCATCCAAATTTAATATACCATCTACAGCCTATAGTTAATTAAAAGGCACAAAGATGCATATTCACTTTATCGTTCATGAACATTTCGAAGCGCCCGGCGCCTATGAATCGTGGGCAAATAAACGCGGCCATACCATTACCTACTCGCGAGTTTATCAAGGAGAACCGCTCCCAAAAAATGCCAAAAACCTAGATTTTTTGATTGTAATGGGAGGACCTCAAAATCCGTCGACAACTATTGAGCAATGCCCACACTTCGATACAAAAGGTGAGCAAGAAGTCATCTTGAACTCGATTACCGCCGGAAAAGTTGTGCTTGGTATATGCCTAGGGTCGCAACTCATTGGTGAAGCGTTAGGTGCAACATTTGAACCTAGCCCTGAACGTGAAATAGGAAAATACCCGATAACCTTGACGGAAGCTGGGATGACACATCCATTATTTAGTCATTTTGGAAAAGTGTTGGATGTCGGTCATTGGCATAATGATATGCCGGGGCTCACCAATGGATCACAAGTGATTGCATATAGCGCGGGGTGCCCAAGGCAAATTGTCGCCTACAGAGACCTAGTATACGGTTTTCAGTGCCATATGGAATTTACCAAAGATATCGTCGCATCACTTATTGAAAATGACGACCTCAGTGACGCGTTGCAGCATCCATTTGTAGATGAGCCAGAGGTTTTACTGAACCATAACTATGACGAAATGAACCAAAAACTGTATGGTTTTTTAGATAAGTTAGAAAGCTTTTATAAATCACAGTCCTGAGCGTTAATTATATTATTTAACCTGCCTAATTGCTCAGGCTAGCGGCCTCTGTACGTCTAAAAAATATAATTGCTTATTAAGGCTAATTTAGGTGTAATGAAGACATAATAAGCGCTGAGCAATGCAGGGAAAGCTTACATAACACTAGCTAGGAAAGTGAAAGCCTCTAAAAAGCCTATTTTTTCTAAGTAAGCCCACAGCATAAGCAACACCAGCTCTGACACACCGAGCAGGTGACGGCTCAGTCCGACCAGCGATTATGCAACACAAACTGCGTGTCGCATAAATACTAAAATGTTATACAACTACGGATAACTCAGAGTATGCCCAATCCATTTATTCCTGAATCGTTTAAGCCTCCGACGTTTTTTGATAGTGAAAATTTTCACTTCAGAGTTCTTGAAGAAGAAGTTGCTGAGTTAGACTTTGAAGCAGTAATGTCCAGTCAAAAAAGGCTACAAGGATTATTTGGCCCTGAAACTGAGTGGCCTAAAGTTAATATGACCCTCGAAGAAAATATAGAAAGCTTAAAAATTCATAAACAAGAATTTGAATCAAGGGATGCTTTTGCATATTCCATATTTAACAATTCAAAGGAAAAATGCCTAGGCTCTGTTTATATAGATCCAAGCCGATCACTAAATTATGACTGCGAAGTCTACTTGTGGATTCGAGATGATAATATTGCGTTAGAAAAAATACTTTATCAGACTGTCTTAAATTGGCTTCAATCGGTGTGGCCTTTCTCAAAAATAGTGCTGCCGGGCAAGTCGATTTCATGGAAAGATTGGACTCATGAGTTAAAAGTTGTATAACGAGGCTATGAATAAAAAAGAACTTAACAAAAGAATAACACAGACACCCATCACAATTCGCATCTATATGATGATGGGTGTCTGTTATCTGCTTCGTTTATAAGAAAAACAACAACTTAAACAACATTTAAATATTTAAAAATACTTTACCCATCGCGCCGATGTTTTCCGTTTATAACCTGCAAACCATTTACATAATGGGTATAAAAGCACGCTTAAAAACATTGCGAATAGCCATATCTGCCAAACATGATAAAAGCCAAAATATGCAGTTTGACTGCTACCATAGTGCTGATTCGTACCAAATAGCCATTGTGCCAATATACTAAGAACAAGTAGCGCGTATAGGTGCGTAATGTAGAAAAACATTGGCGCTGACCCTAATACTCGAACTGGCTCTAATACTCTGAGCGCATTAGTCTCTAAAAACGCTAATACGAATGCACCAACTCCCAAGGTAAGTAAAATAAAATCGAGAGACGGCGGATATTTAGTAAAGTTAAAAAAGTCCATTGTGGTGAGAAGTGTTGTTGCCTGTTGAGACCAATCAAGTGTTTCTCCGTATAGATTTAATCCTCTTAAAACCAGTAACCCTACTAATAGCGCTGCTCCGCTTTGCAATAAAATGGTTTTACGTGCTTGCGATGACACTGAGCCTGAAAATAAAGGCCCTACCGCATAGCCGCACAAGATAACGCCAATCCAAGGTAAAACCGGATAAGACGCTTTTACGTTAACAACAGCATCTGCGACTAAATAACCTCGGTCATGCAGAATAGTCCAAACGGTATAACCTATTTCGTTCGGTGCAAACTCGATGGGCGACAATAAATTATGACCAGCAACAATACTTACACCCAATATTGCAATCACACTACGAGGTAAAGCGACCATCAGTGCCAATACCACCATACTGACGCCAATTGCCCAAATAACTTGCAAGTACAGTGTTTGATACGCGCCAAACCAAGAAAAATTAACCAGTGTCATTTCAAGTAAAATTAAAAATAGGCCACGCTTTAAAAGAAATGACTGGGCCGACCGCTTTGCACCATTCGCGGGGTTTTCATACAACCAAGCCGATAAACCTGTCAAAAAGACAAAAATAGGCGCACAAAAATGGGCACTTAAACGGGTAAAATACAGATCTGGACTCGTGGTATGAATGTCCATTGGATCAAGAACTGGTACATGCAAGAAAAACCGCTCTCTCACATGGTCAACCAACATAAATAACATCACGATGCCACGCAGTATATCGATAGAAGACAACCGTGTTTTACTGTTTTGAAGATTATTCATTACACTCTTTCTCGTGTTAAAAACGAAAAAACAGTCCAAGTAAAATGACTCAGACTATTACTCTCTCGACAAGCAGAAGACTTAAAATATGCTAAGATTTTACGCTCGTATTAGGGATCAAAACTGATACTTCACACTTGCGCTGTATGTTGTAGGTGATCCCGGCATGGTCCATAGTTTGTGATAGGAGTTTTCAAAATAGGTCTTATCAAACAGGTTGTTGATGTCCAGTTTCACACTTACCTTGTCATTTAATTCAACCGATGCCGATAAATTAACTAGCGTATAGGATGGCAAAATGAAGTTTGCGTCTGTTGTTTCGCCCAGACGATCACCCACATAATTCACGGTTGCCCCAAGATAGGATTCTTTTCCTAAAAGTGTGGTGTAATGCTTCAGTGAAACATGACCAATATGGTCTGCAACATTAATCAAACGTGAGCCTTTGGGAATAGGCACGCCCCAGTCTGCATTAATCACATCATTTGTGGTTTTTGCGTCGGTATAAGCATAAGCAAGCGCGAGCACAGTATCGTCGGTTAATTCAGTCGTTAATTGAAATTCAATACCTTGGCTTTCTACTTCGCCCAAGGTTGCCGATAAGCCGGTGTCAGGTTCAGCGGTAAGCATATTGGTTTTTTGCGCATCAAAAAGTGCAATGCTACCCGAGAAACGATCCGCAACACCTTGCCATTTAGCGCCAATCTCAAATGATTTAGTTTCCTCTGGTTCAAACGCATTACGATCAGAATCTAAACCTGGGTTTGGCCTAAACCCTTCTGCGTAACTTGTGTACAGATTAACTTTGTCATTCGCGTTATAAATAAAACCCAAGCGTGGCGTAAACTCGGTTTGCTCTTGGCTTTGCGCTTCATCACTACGAAGGTTAAGAATGTCTTGCTCAAATTTATCAACACGGACACCCACTAATACTTTCGATTTTTCGGTCAGTTCGATCAAGTTTTGAGCATAAATACCAAGACCTTTTTGGTTTTCTTCGGTCAACGTTTTTAATACAGGTTCTGGTTGTGTTTGCGTGTAGTCTGGGTTATTTGGGTTAATGCTATAGGTGGTATCGCCCGACCCCCATGCCGTACGCCATACTTTATAATCAGTATCAATGTCAAAATTATAGTGATCAACGCCCACTAGAATGTTGTGCTTTACACTACCTAATTCAATTTCACCACTGAGTTCAATACGCGCAGAAACATCCAAAGCCTGGTAGTCTCGAGCACGTCTTTGACGAGAAAGTAGGCTCTCGTCGGTGTATATCAGCTGTCGACCATCTGATAATTCGGTATCTGAAGATACACCTTCAAATGAAGAATCTCGATAAGCAAACCCGGTGAGTATGTGCCAATCATCGCTTACCTTATGATTTAACACTAACTGATGACCTAAGGCTTCAACTTGGTGCGCACCATCACGAATATCACCATAAAAAGCGTCCGTGTTAACGTCATCAAAGTTATTATTTAGAATATACACACCTCTATCCAACGGCTTTTTCTGATCGAGTACTTCCATTTCATAGCTCAGACTCGTGTCATCAGAAATATTCCACAGTATCGACGGCGATAAGTGCAAGCTATTGATTGAAACATGGTTCCTATGTGTGTCTGAATCTTCATATGCGCCATTTAGTCGATAAGCAGTTTCTTTGGTAGCTGAGTTTGTGTAATCAAATTCAAACTGTTTTTTACTGTAATTACCAAACGTTGCTTGAATATAACCTTGCTCTTCGAACTGAGGCTTTTTGGTAATGATATTGATAGTGCCACCGGGCTCCCCTTGCCCATATAACGCAGAGCCTGGACCTTTCATGACTTCAATGCTTTCGATATTGGCTGTACTTCTATTGCCGTTGTAGCCTCGAGAATTAAAACCATTGACAAGATAACCTGATGGATTATTTTCATCACCCGAGAAACCACGGATAGCAAAGCTATCAAACATGCCTCCAGAGTTATTTTGCCTAACAACACTCGGTGTGAGTTCTAACGCTTCCATAAAGCGAGTAATACTTTCGCTTTCAAGCAGTTCTGAGCTAATGGTATCGACTGCTTGAGGCGTTTGAACTAAAGGTACATTACCACGATAGGGCTGCCGAAACTGTTTAATCTCTATATGCTCTATCTCCCCGTTTGGGCTACGATTTGAAGCTGATTCTTGCGCAGTGGTGCCATTAGCCACCAAAATGAGGGAGAGTAGTAATTTTTTGTTCACTGGTATCTCTATTTTCTGGAATTTAAATTTTGATACAATATAACATACCGCCGCGTATTATTGTTATTTAATAAATTGTCAATTGACGCTTTTTTCGTGTATTTGGTCGAAAGCTCTCACTTGCTTGAGCGCGCAGCACTGACACTTGGTAGTATTTTCCTCATGCTGTTTGTGCTGGTACAAGGCGGGAATATTTACGGTAAAACGGTGGCATGGTGACACTTTAGCTCAGTGATGCCGAAAGCAAGGTCGGTATTTAATGTGACGAAGTGCCCACCATCACTTCACTTTATTCTCATCACATTCGCTGCAATGAATTTAAGCTTAGCTATGCTAGAAATGCTACGCAAAAACGTAACCCGTGCACCAAGAGAATAGGCTCGGTTCCCAGCACACCTTTGTTTTCTGCATTTGTACGCGCTACTTTTACGTTACACACCAGCCAAATTATTATTACGCACAAATCATGGGGAATATGTAAGCGTTGACCACTTTGATTGGGGTATTGTATTGGCCTACAAAATGAATTAGCCACTAAAAACACGTTGATCCATCACCTTGGTTGCAGTATTTGTAAAAAGCGACCGATAACCGTTAAAAATAGCTGGAAATATAGTATTGGCGCCTCACATCCATGCTAATACTATATTTCCATTATTACCGCACACCTTGCTACAACAGACCCGAAATAGAATTTACTAAACCTTGAACTAGCTTAGGTCGAGCCTCAACAAATTCTAGATTTACTTTATTCGCTGTAGAAACGATCCGTGTTTGATACTTTTTACGGTCGGTCACCTCGTTTGAAGTCACCGATTTATAGCCTGAGTTACCTTGCTTTAGTTTAGCTCTATTACCTTCTTGTACTTCGACACCCGATTTCGCGCGCTCAGAAACCTGTAAGTCAGTAACAATATTAAAATAAACGTCTTCCACCATTGCATCAGCAACAAAGCCCGCAGCTGCGCCAAGCAAGCCTGCAGCAGCTTGTCCTCGACCACTACCAAACTGAACACCAACAATAGCACCCGCTACAGCCCCACCATAGCCTTGGGCTAAAATTCCTCGATTTTCATCAGCGGTTGTTCTGCCAGCTTTGAGAATATTCGCTTGGATCCAAAAGTGCGCTGCATCTGGGTCATTAACAACCTTGTAGCCTTTTGACAATAATGCAGTTTGTATCTCGTTAGCGATGACTAAATCCTGCTTATCCGATGTGTTTCTGAGTTGCAAAAACACTGTGCGCTTGTCCTGACTGACTGGATCTAGAAATATAGAGTCGCTCATTTTAGTTTCAACTCTTAAATCTCGCTTTTTCACCGCAGTGTGCATCGCATTACACCCAGCCAGCTGCACTAACAGAAAGAGCAAACAAAGCAGTAAAGGCAAATTCCAAACGCCTGATATAGATTTTCCTGTAGATTGTTGTGATATAGTGCCGTGTTCCATGTCCATAACCCTTTTGATTTTATTAACACCTAGTTAATTTATTCAATGAACCGATACTGAACAAGGTGGAAATTTCGACCCTGTCTCATGCTGTTTTTTTCACGCATTCTTATTTTTTCAAAGCAACTTGCTCTCGCTCAAATACATAAGGATGGTTATGGATCTGCATAAATACATTCCTCTACGCACAACCCTAATTACGTTGTTAACAGGCGCTTTAGTCGCATGTGGTGGGGACTCAGATAACGATATAAATAAACCAACGAACAGCCTACCGATTGCTCAAGCAGGAGAAAATCAAACGGTCGATGAAAAGGCAACCGTCACATTACACGGTAGTGGCACAGATAACGATGGGGTGATTAAAAGCTACCAGTGGCAGCAACTTTCAGGCCCCCCAGTTTTGCTATCGGACCAAAGCAACGCAATTTCCTCATTTGTGGCTCCAGATGTCACAAAAAACGAGGAGTTAAGCTTCGAATTAACAGTTATTGATGATGAAGGAGGAAGTGCTACTGATCAGGTAGTTGTCACCGTAAACAACCTGAACAACATAACGATTCAATTGCAAGTACCTCAGAGCATCGCGAAAGGGTCGTGGGCACAATTAAAAGCAGATATATCGAGTGCCGTTGAAATTGACAGCATCGTATGGGAAGAATCAACAGATATAGAGCTTAACATTGATAACGATAAACCTGATTTTGCTTCACTAAAAATCCCTGAAGACTACACTGGAGATAACCTTGAGTTTACGGTCACAGTCTCAGATAAATCAGGCTACTCTATCTCTGCAAGCGCCAATGTAGAAGTTGCTGAAGCAATAGATTTTGTTGACTACACAGGTGACCATGATGAGCAACCGCTTGAAGATGCTGAAGTCATCGCTACATTAGACCCGAGCAGCGAATTGAAACCGGCAACAAGAGCCGTTGACGGTTACACAACCTTTATCGTTGATGGCCAATCGGGAGTAGAAATTACCCCAGAGATGGGTAGGCTCACACTCACCGCAGGTGCGTTAAGCGACATACAAGTCGGTGATATTATAGTCGGTGTCACCACTGATGGCGACACCGGGTTTATGCGTGAGGTTCTTGATATTGATGGTAATATTTTAACTACCTCGCAAGCACCATTACACAAAGCTTTTCCAGATGCAGACGTTAAACTAGACCTTGTTATCACGAACCAAGCAGCGACACTTAATCAGTCGATTTCAACTGCTAATAATACGGTACAGTCGAGTGTAGATGTTCCTATCTTAACGTTCTCAAGAACACTGCAACAAAAACTAAGCCCTGAAGTCACGTCTGTTGTAGAACTAAAGATGAACTCAAGCGCCCAGATAGGAATAGAGTTTTCAATTATTCGTGGTGAGGTAACTCACTTTTCTACAATTGCTCAAGCAGATTACCTCACTAATACTTATCTAAAAGCGAACTACAGTTACAACGGAGGCCTGAACAAAAGCAAGGTATTCAATCCCATTATTAACAAAAATGTTAAGCTATTCGTGGGGCCTATTCCTTTATTTTTAAACGTCAAATTACACCCACAACTTGGCGCTAATGTTATTGTTGCTGGTAAAGCAAATTTAAAGATGGGTATTAGTGCATCAGGAAACTATAGAACCGGATTCAAATATCAAAACGAAAAACTGAGCCCAGTTCACAGCTTTGTGCCTGTCATATCTCAAATTGGACCTGAATACGAACTATCAGGTGAAACATCAGCAAAAGTAAAAGCAGAGCTACAGTTTATGCTTTCTGCTTACGAGTTGTCTGTACCATTACCATTTGGGAATAAGATAGAGTTAGATGGCCCTGGAGCAGGGTTAGCAATGGGCCCATATGCAAAATATGCTGCTAAAGCAAACTACAAAAGCGCAGATCATGAGCCAAATTGTAAACTTGAACTCTCAGTAGGATTAGGAGTTAATGCCAACCTAGATTACGGCTTTGTAGGCGATATTCTTGGGCTGACAAGTAAAGCTAAGAAGAAAAAGATTCCTCTTTATGATTTGGAGCAACCAATTTGGGGCTCTGAAGTATGCCCATTTGAGACTCAATTCAATACGCTTACAGGTGCTATCTCCGACGTTGACGGTAGCCCCATATCAGACGCTGATGTGTCACTAACAAGCGTAAGCACTGGGTTTTCTCAACAATTATCATCCGATACCAGTGGCGCCTTTAGTTCTCCACCACTCGCAGTTGGTGATTATCATGTGATCGCTTCTAAATCGGGTTTTCAACCAGAGCGCATTACAATCACTGTTACCGAGGACACCAACCAACCAGTTCAATTAATTCTGCTCAGTGGTGAGCCCGTAGATGGTAGCAACCCAATTGACGACAACCTAGGCAATCCGCGCAAGCAGGCTCGTGTCACAGGAGACCCAAACTTACGTACGTTTGACGGCTTAAACTATGGATTTAATGGCGTTGGTGAGTATATCTTAGCCAAGTCCAATATCGACACTTTTGAGATTCAGGGCCGTTATGTCGCAGTCCCTGGCAATCAACACGTGTCTTTCAATGCCGCTGTCGCCGCAAATGTCGCAGGAACAAGAGTCACCTTTTACCCCAATGATGAAGGCCTTGCCGTGCTTATTGATGGTCAATTACAAACATTGAATAACGGTGCTAGTGAGCTTTCTAATCAAGCAAGTATCTTTAAACAAAATAATCGTCATTACGAAATAACTTGGCCAGACACCTCATTACTAAAAGTGTATCGGCGGGGTGAGTTTGTCGAGACAGAAGTGCTTTTACCAAACTCTCGTGCAGGCAGCGTTAATGGGTTACTTGGATACTTTGATGGCAACGTCGACAATGACTTAACGGATGCTAACGGCAATCAAATTGAAGACAAAGGTAACTTCAATCAACTTTATGATATTTACGGCAATAGTTGGCGTGTAACATCCGAATCCTCTTTGTTCGACTACTTCAATGATGAGACCCCTGAAAGCTTCGTTGACCTTAACTTTCCACGAACATTGTTAACTCAAGCGAGGTTAGAGGCACAAATTGGTAGTGCGGAATATCAACGGGTTAAAGAATTGTGCCAAAAGTATGTAAGCATAAAAAGCAGGCTTGAAGCATGTATCATAGATGTTGCTTTAACAGGAAACGAAAGCGATTTAAGCGCTTATCGCGCAATTTCGGAGCCAACATCTGAGTTAACATTAAAAGTTCCACCACAAATCACAATATTGTCTCCAACACCTGGCGCAATTTTGAGTAGTAACATCTTAATAGAAGGCAAGATTGAAACAGTTCAATCAAGTATCGCCAAATTATTTATTTCTATAAATGGAGAAGCTAAAAGAGACATTAGCTTTGCGCTTAATAGTGGCAGTTTCGCACTCACTCAACCAGCGGAGTCTTTTGTTCAAGGTGAAAACAACATTATACTCTATGCGACAGATAGTCAGGGGAGCCGAGCAAATTCAATTATTGGTTTTACGTTTGACAGTAACGTCGCACCTGCAGCTGGTGGAGATTTAATCGTATTCAATGATGTCAATATTCTAGATGATGAGCGGATTTACAAAGCTGATAACACGCAATTTGCGAAAAACCTAGCCAGTTTTTCAGGAAACAGCCTCCGTGCCCAAGGTTCTAAAATAGTCCTAGATCGATCTCATGATTCTCGCTGCAGTTGGTCATGCCAATCTATTAATTACCTGTACAGTACTTGGGAAGATTTAGGCTTTGAAGTTATTACATATCAGTCTCTAGAAGATTGGGATCTTGATGACCCACAAATAAAACTTATCGTACTCTGGACTCCACTTAACTCATATTCTCCAGATGAAGTCAGTCGCTTAAAACAATTTGCTGCACAGGGGGGAAGAATTGTATTTGTCGGTGAGCACGAGCTGTTCTATGGGCTAAAAGGCATTGAAGTTGAAAACAACTTCCTTATCAGTATGGGGGCATTTATGCGTAATATTGGAAAAGATGTATACGGCGGCAACCATTATTTTGATGTCGGTGAAGATAACCAACATCAAACAGTTCAGAATGTAGAAACTTTGGTATTCAACAGAGTATCCCTACTCTCTCTCGGTCCAAACGACTACCCCTTGGTGAAAAGTGCCGATGGTTTAGACGTAATAGCAGGAGTTGCACGTATTGATATCAATAATCAATCCAATGAACGCCAACAATATTACTTTATGCTACACCAGAGTAATAAGCCCAAAAACCCGCCATCACCTATCGTAAGTGATCGCTCAACAAACTAAAAATAAAGTAGGCCCACTCATGCACAATTTGATGAGTGGGCCATAAAATCTAGCCATAGTTGACTTAATTAGAGACCACAGCAAAACCACCTGACGTTAATAAACCAGAATAACAGGGCTAAATTAAACTTGGCTGTTGTATGTGTGTCAAAAAGCGGACGTTTGGTACTAACTCGCATTTGCCCCGAAACGTTTTACGTATTCTTTGAAGTAGCAGGTAACTTGGCAGAAATAAATGCAGCTAAAGTTACAAAAGCAAACGAAATGCCCAAACAAGCTGCTAACCCGCAGAGCTGGAAGACCCAGCCTGACAGCACTGTACCGATCAATCGCCCCATTGCATTCGCCATGTAGTAAAAACCGACATCTAACGAAACGCCATCGGCATCTGCCATGCTAACAATCAAATAACTGTGCAGTGACGAGTTGACAGCGAACAGTATGCCAAACACCATTAAACCTGCTATGAGTAACATTTTAACTTCCCAGCTAAAATATAGTGATAAGGCAATGCCTAATGTCACCAGTGCCAACAAGCTTGCCCATTTTACGGTTTCCGTTGAAGGAGAAACGTTGTCTTTGAAGTTGATTAGCTTCGGTGCCATTGATTGCACAATACCGTAACCAATAACCCAAAGCGCCAAGAAACTGCCTACCGACCAATGATCCCACTCAAAGGCTTGTGACAAGAACACAGGTAGCGCAACCACAAACCAGACATCTCGCGCACCGAATAAGAAGAGTCGTGCAGCTGATAAGATATTGATAGAGCGACTCTTTGAAAAAATATCGGTGAACTTAGGCTTGTTCTTAGCTTTCCCCAAGTCGTTCTTCAAGGCATAAAGGCTGTAACACCAGACAAGTGCCAGAACACCAGCCATTAATAACATTGCGCCTTTGAATGAAAGCAAAGTTAACAGTAAACCGCCTAAGAAAAAGCCAACGCCTTTCAGAGCATTCTTAGAGCCTGTTAATACCGCGACCCATTTAAATAATGTGCCTTCTTGTCCTGCGGCAACCAACATCTTAATTGAGCTTTTTGCGCTCATTTTGTTTAAGTCTTTGGCAATGCCTGAAAGCGCTTGTGCAATCATCACATACACAACTGTTAACCATTCAGCAGGAACAGCTAACATCAGCAAGGCGATAATTTGAATGGCTAAGCCAATGTTCATGGTTTTATTTAGCCCTAAACGGGCACCTAAGAAACCGCCAACTAAATTAGTGACAACGCCAAATATTTCATAAAACAAGAACAACATCGCAATGCTAAGCGGACTATAGCCTAACGCGTGGAAATGAAGCACTACCAACATGCGTAGTGCGCCATCGGTTAAGGTAAATGCCCAGTAGTTACCTGTGACAACAAGGTATTGCTTAATATCGTCTGATAATGATGTCAAGCGCTTCATAGTGTTACATTACCCTTTAATTGATGATCCGACTTTACGAGCAAGTTCAGCCGTTCTATTAGCGTAACCCCACTCGTTGTCATACCATGTGTACAGCTTCACCTGAGTGCCATTAACGACCATTGTTGACAATGCATCGACAACGCTAGAACGTGGGTCTGTTTTATAATCGATAGACACAAGTGGCTTTTCTTCATAACCAAGAATGCCTTTTAATTCGCCCTCAGCCGCTTCTTTCATCCAAGCGTTAATTTCAGCTTCCGTTGTTGGACGCTCAACTTCAAATACACAGTCAGTAATTGACGCATTTGCCAGTGGCACACGCACCGCATGACCATTCAGCTTACCTTTTAGCTCAGGAAAAATGTGAGTTATAGCTGTTGCTGAACCTGTAGTTGTTGGGATTAGGCTCATGCCACACGCACGCGCTCTACGTAAATCTTTATGCGGTGCATCCAGAATCGTTTGAGTATTGGTAATATCGTGGATGGTTGTCATCGAGCCATGCTTGATGCCGATTTTATCCTGTAATACTTTCACCACAGGTGCTAAGCAGTTGGTAGTGCAAGACGCTGCCGTTACGATTGAGTGTTGTTCAATATCATATAGATGGTCATTAACTCCCATCACCACATTCAGCACACCTTCTTCTTTTACTGGTGCAGTGACAACGACCTTTTTTACACCTTGGTCTAAGTAGGCTTGTAGCAACTCAGTTTTCTTCATCTTACCAGAGGCTTCAATGACCAAATCACATTCAGACCAATCCGTATCATTAATCGCTTTGTTTTGAGTTACACGAATGGCTTGACCATCAATTATCACGTTATTGTCATCATGAGATACATCATATGACCAAGTGCCATGCACAGAATCGTACTTTAACAAATGTGCCAGTGTTTCTGCGTTGCCAGCAGGGTCATTGATTTGCACAAACTCAATATCTTGCCAACCAAAAGCAGCTCTAAGTGTTAAACGACCCATGCGGCCAAAACCGTTAATACCAATTTTAATTGCCATTGTTAAGCTCCTACTTTTTGAAACTCATTGAAAAAAGAAAGTTGTACTGGGTGATATAGCGCTTTAGGGCGCACTTTCTGTACTTGGTTAATAATGTCTGCCTTGCCGTAGCCTAGCTCAAACATGAGTATTCCAATGACTAAGCCTGTGCGACCAGAGCCTCCTTTGCAATGCACTGCTATAGTGCCTTGATTGCGCAGTATTGATAAGATGTCATTAATTTGAGATGCATAAGCTTTAGCGAAGTCCTCGTTTGGGCCATCTTCATCAGAAATAGGAAGCTGAAACCATTTAACACCTTGTGCATCACACACTTTTGGAAGGTCTTCGGCTTCATTCTTTTTAATTTCTGCATTGTACATCAGCGTCACAACCGCTTGTGCTCCAGCATCTTTCAACTGCGTGACCGATGTTGTTAAATCAACGTCCTTGGTTCCGGGGCAAGGCGTAAATATAAAGCTCGCGCCATTATCAAGTGCCAGTTTGTCGCAAGGATGAGTTTGCATAAGAACCCTCTATATTATTCGTTAAACCAATGTCTTGTTCTGTTCACAATCGCTACGAGAGACAGCATGATGGGAACTTCAACCAGAACCCCAACCACAGTTGCCAATGCAGCGCCTGAATGTAACCCGAATAGGGAGATCGCCACAGCGACTGCCAATTCAAAGAAGTTAGATGTACCAATCAAACAAGCAGGTGCAGCAATGTTGTGCTTAAGCTTGAGTCTGACCGCGATAAAATAAGCAACAATGAAAATACCATAGGTTTGAAGAATTAGCGGAATAGCGATTAACAAGATATTAAGTGGTTGCTCAATGATGGTGTTTGCCTGAAAGCCAAATAGCAGCACTACTGTTGCTAGTAACCCGATAACAGAAAACGGTTTGAACTTCTCTAGCAAACTTGTGATAGCTGCTTCATCGCGACCTGAACTGTTTAAGTGTTTTCTGGTCAGGATTCCCGCGATTAAAGGCAGTAATACATACAAAATAACCGAGATAAACAAGGTACCCCAAGGCACATGAATATCTGTTACACCAAGCAATAACCCTGCAATGGGAGCGAATGCAAAAATCATGATGATATCGTTCACAGATACCTGAACCAAGGTATAGTTTGCATCACCTTTGGTTAATTGCGACCAGACAAACACCATTGCAGTACAAGGTGCTACGCCAAGTAAAATCATACCGGCGATGTATTCTTGAGCAGTTTCTGGTGACACAAAATCGGCAAATAATCCTTCAAAGAACAACCAACCTAATGCAGCCATCGAGAACGGTTTTATAAGCCAGTTGATCACCAAAGTTAATACTAAGCCTTGTGGATTCTTGCCAACTTCCTTGATGGTCGAAAAGTCTACTTGCACCATCATTGGATAGATCATCACCCAAATGAAGACCGCAACAACCACGTTGACATGGGCAACTTCAAGCTTTGCAATCGCTTCAAAAAGAGGTGGATAAACAATCCCCAGAACCACACCAGCAACAATTGATATCGCAACCCACACAGATAAATAACGTTCAAAAATCCCCATAGTTACATTCCTTAATTACAGCAACTTGCCACACGCGTAGGGCGATCACCCATTGCATTTAATCTGGCTAGCTCTTGTTCAATAAAAATAGGTTCATTCACTACCGTTGAAGTGATAGTTTGCTTCATCCACGCTGGCAGTGTTGGATTGATTGAATAAAACACCCATTGCTGGTGTTTTCTGTCAGATAAAATGCCTGTTTTTCGAAGCTGTGCTAGGTGACGAGAAACTTTGGGTTGGCTCTCTTCATCCAGTGCAGTCATTAACTCACAGACACATGCTTCACCCTCAACCGCAATGATTAAAAGCGTTTTCAAGCGAATATCATCTGCCAGAGCTTTATAAAAAATAGTAGGCGTTATTGGCGCTGGCTTTTGCTTTTCTTGTATCAGCAAAAACATTTTGAGCCGTTCATTTAGCTCTTGTAGCGTCTTTTCAAATGGGTTGGCATCTCTTCGAGAGCGAGGTTCAGGAAAATCCCAAGCAAGGCAGTTAGTACCATTGACTCGGCTATCACACTCTTTTGCCGCTTTATCGCACAGGGTAATAACAAAATCGAAATGGATATTGCTAACTTCATCAAGGTGTTTTGAGTGTAATCCATCGGTAGGTAACCCAAAGTGCTCAATAGCTGACAAGGTACGACTATCAACACTATTTGGCTCAGTACCAGCACTGTAAACCTCGTACTCACCTTTGCCATGATGTTTTAGCAACGCCTCAGCCATGATCGATCTAGCTGAGTTTTCAGTGCATAAGAAGAGAACTTTCATGAAATACTCCATAACAAATTTGTTATATAATAAATTTGTTATGGAGCTACTGCAAGAGATATTTTCGAAAAAATGAGTTAAGCGGCTGTTCTAGATAAATTGTTCATACTTCAATTTTTTTAGCTTTTTTAATGGTGAAAATATATAAGCGAATGACTCAAAGATATCCTTTGGCTCCAAATTGTTTCTGTCCAAGGGTGTTACAGCGGAATGCAACATGAAAATGCCCCAAAATGTGTTTAGGTGAATGCCTTAAATGAGCGAGGAACAGACATTCACAGCTCTTCGCCTTTAAACCATATGCTCTCTAAAGCAGACATTGAACTTTAACAAACTACTCTTTTGTTTTTTTACCTTTTGGGATTCAAGCAATGTAGTTTACACTTCATAGCGAATTAGCTTTGGGTAATCCGATGAACTTAACGCAACTAGATTTAAATTCATTACAAATTTTGAAACAACTGATTGAAGAGAAGCATGTGTCTAATACGGCTTTATCTTTAAATATTAGTCAGTCCTCCGTGAGTCGTGCGCTACAAAAAATGCGGAGCTTTTTTGACGATGAGCTACTTGTGCGTTCGAATTATGGCTATGAGTTAACACCCAAAGCGGAAAGCCTTAAAGAGGATCTCACTGAGGTGATAACAAGCCTTGAACGATTAGTACATAAACAACAGTTTTCTCCTGATTCAATAGCAAGTACAGTTAAGTTCTATGGGTTGCAGCCTCAAATAGACGCGTTGATGCCAGCCTTTATTGAAAAAGTCAGGTGTGAAGCACCTAACTTAGTCGTCAGTATAGACACGACGCCTAAACGTCACTTTAACGCCTTGATAGCAGGTGATATTCATTTTGTAATGTCTTCACATGAACCGCCTACAGGTGAGCAAAATATTCACAGAATGATACTAGCTAAGCGTGATTTCAGATTACTGATGAGTAAGTCTCACCCTCTAGCAGATAAAGCGCTAACGACTGTAAACCTTATGCAAAGCCAATTTGGACAAATATCATTGCAAGGTGAGAAGAATATTTCTTTTGAAGCTAAATTTCGTGAATTGGGCTACCTGAAAGGCAAGAAAAGTTTAAATGTTCCCGTGCAGCTATCTAATTTTAACTCTGCACCCAATATTGCCGCTGGCACTGATATCATTTTTCATCTACCGACGCCGTTTGCCCTTGCGGCATGTAAAGATGACAGGTTATGTGTCAAAGAAGTCCCTAAAGAGCTGCAACTAGATTTTCAATATGTTTACTTATATTGGCATAAGCGCTTTCACGATGATCCTATGTGTGAATGGGTGAGAGGCATTTTAAAATCACTTTTCTCTGAAGAAAAATCCCTTGCATAACATGATTATGCAGATCTTGCATAGTCACAATCTGGCTCTCGAATGAACAATTTATTGCAATAATAGCGTTTCGAGCATTAAATACGAACGATTATCAATAACAGTAAGATTAAAGCTACTCCTAATGACACAGACTAAACCTTTTTCTTTGAGTAAAATGGCTAACACGCTTGCAACACTTAGCCTTTGCTCAGCATTTACACTTCACGCAAATGCTCAGGTAGTTGATACAAGCACAGCTAACACAGACGAAATGGAAACAATTGTAGTTACTGCTGCTGGTCGCGAACAACTTTTATCTCAAGCAGCAGCGTCAATTAGCGTAATAGATCGTACTGATATTGAAAGAGGCTTTTATAAAGATCTAACCGATGCTTTGCGCGATATGCCAGGTGTTACCCTTACTCGTGGTGGCGCAAGTGAAGATGTGTCATTACGTGGTATGAATGGCCAGTACACAGCTATTTTAGTTGATGGTAAAAAACAATCAGGCCGAGAAACGCAGCCAAGTGGTAGCGGAGCTGGTTGGGAGCAAGATTGGTTACCACCTCTTGACGCTATTGAGCGCATAGAAGTTGTGCGTGGGCCAATGGCGACGCTTTATGGTTCAGGTGCTATTGGCGGTGTAATCAACATCATCACCCGTAAAGACTTTGAAAAGTTTCAAGGTAATGTTCGTTTAGAAACGATTGTTCAGGAAGACAGTGATGCAGGTGATGAAAAGCAAGCACAAGTTTATCTTGCAATGCCAATCGTAAAAGACATGTTTTCGGCTTCATTTACTGCAATGACACAAGAGCGTGACGAAGATGAAATTATTGGCGGCTATGGTGGCAAAGAAATGGAGAACTACCGCGCAGAACTGCACTTCATGCCAACTAAAGTTGATCGTTTCACCCTTGATTATGCAAAACAAGATCAGAAACGTTATACAACAGAAGGTAAGTCTGTAGACTCTGCTCGTAGAGAGTCAGAAAGAAACAGTAATCGCGAGTCCTTCTCTCTTGCTCACAATGGTAATTACGAGTGGGCGACAGGTACAAGCTTTATTCAACAAGAAACCGTTGAAAATGTAGGTCGTGAAATTACGATTGAAAATTTAGTGTTTAACTCACAGTGGTCTACTGCGTTTGATCAAAATGCCATAGTTGCGGGTGTTTCGTACGAAAGTGAAGACTTAGAAGATTTTGGTAACGGCGCAGATGCAAGTGAAATTTCTAACTACCAATGGTCATTATTTGCAGATAATGAATGGCAAGCCAAAGACGATTTAGCTATTACTTTAGGCCTTCGCTATGACGATAATGAAATCTTTGATTCACACGTTAGCTACCGTGTATACGGTGTTTGGTCGCTAGCAGGTAACTGGGTGTTAAAAGGCGGTGTATCAACAGGTTACAGTGCGCCGAAAATTCGTGCTATGACACCTGAGTGGGTGCAAGAGAGTCGTGGTGGAGATATCTATGGTAACCCTGAATTAAAACCAGAAACCTCTTTAAATAATGAAATAGGTATTTACTACATAGGTAAAAATAACTTAGTTGCACAAGTAACAGCGTTTTACAATGACTTTGAAGACAAAAATAACTTAACAACATGTCCTGTTGAAAAATGTGGTGACCCAACAGGCCGTCAATATGAGAACCTTGATAAAGCGACTGTATCAGGTGTGGAGGCGTCGATTACGACTGATATCACTGATTTATTCTCGATAAATGCAGCCTATACTTACAATGACTCAGAGCAAAAATCAGGTGATAACGAAGGGCAACCGTTAACTCAAGTTCCAATGCACTTGGCTAATGTAGGTGTTAACTGGCAAGTAAGTGAGTCATTCAATACGTGGGCAAAAGTAACGCACCGAGGTAAAGACAGTCAGCCAATTACGGTAGATTCACGTTCAACCGTTGCGAAGTCATTAACTTATGTGGATATGGGCGTAAACTGGCAAATAAACGACATGGTCACACTATCTACAGGCGTTTATAATTTATTTGATAAAGAAATTACTGCCGAAGAATACGGTTACAAAGAAGATGGCCGCCGCCTGTGGTTATCAGTTGTAACTTCTTTCTAAATTACTTAATCATCATAAATGAAAGGTTTTAGATTAATATGAAAAACGCATTGTTCTTGTTTTTCTCTCTAGCTAGCGCATCTGCGCTAGCGTTTGACGTTCAAGCAGAAGAAAAATCAACTAATACAGCACAACATTATGCACTTAAAGGTTTGGCGCATGCTGAACTTTTCCCAGGCTTAACAAATCTTTGCGATATTGAAGCTAAAATTCGCGATTTATCAAAGCGTAAACGCAGTAGTGCTTCCGGTAAAAAGAAAAAAAGTGGTAAATCACGCTCATCAGCTATCCCTGCCACTAAGGTGTTTGATAATCTTTATTACGTTGGTACTGGTGGTGTTTCAAGTTGGGTAATTGAAACCAGTGATGGCTTAATTCTTATCGATGCACTTAATACGGTAAGGCAAGCTAAAGAGTACATTGAAAAAGGTATGCTAGCATTAGGCCTTAATCCCGCAGATACCAAGTATTTAATCATCGGGCATGAACACGGTGACCACTATGGCGGTCAGGCACATTTTGTCAGCAATTATAAAACCAAAGTAGTGATGAGTGATGTTGCGTGGTCACGTATGGAAAACAATGAATTGACCGTATTTAGTCCGCGTTGGGGCCCAATGCCCAAGCGCGACATTACCATAAAAGATGGTGAGACCATTTCACTTGGAGATATTCAAGTGCAGGTTTATGAAACACCAGGCCATACACCAGGTACCATTTCCCTTATTTTTCCAGTATTTGATCATGGTAAAAAACACATGGTCAGCCTTTGGGGGGGTACAGGACTAAACTATGGCCCTGATTTGGCACGTATTCAATCTTATACCGACGCTGCCTCTCGTTTTGGTGACATTACTAAGGCGCAAAGTGTCGATGTTTTTTTGTCAAATCACCCAACCAGAGATGGCTCTAGAGAAAAACTCAAGTTAATGGCTGAGCATAGCAAAGATCAACCGCATCCTTTTGTTCAAGGTCAAGACGTGGTTGCTAAAGCCTATGATATGCTGGCAAGCTGTACCCAAGCGCAAGTATTAAGAATTCAGCAGCAAGAGAAGTAAGCTGACAAACCCCATTGTGAAACTTTATTTATGAAAGCAGTATTTATGAAAAACTTTTTCCAATTTTTTTTGTTTTTTTTAGCGATTATCGCGCTTTCCACAAATATAGTATCTGCCAAAGAAATTGCGGTTAAACACTTAAAAGGCACCGCTAAATTTAACGGTATTCCTAAACGCGTTGTCGTATTGGGTAATGCGAGCTTAGATGTACTAGACCGATTAGGGATAAAACCCGTAGGGGCACCACACTCACTGTTACCTAACTATTTAGCCGACTACGAGTACTCTACTCAAAATACGGGGACAACTGCGGAGCCTGATTTTGAGGCAATTTTCACGCTACAACCAGATGTAATTATTGCAGAAAACCGTATGCTTAAAATTTATGATGATATTAAACAAATCGCTCCAACGGTGATGTTTTATATCGATAGTGGTAATTATTGGCAAGACGCACAAAAAAACTGGCGAATGTTAGGCAAGTTGTTTGATAAAGAAGCTGAAATTGAACATTTGATAAAGCAAGTACAAGATAAGATTAATAACCTAGGCAAACAAGTTACAGAGCAACAACTTAAAGCACTGATGATTATGAATAATGGTAATAACCTTGCGATGTTCAATAAAGGCAGTCGCTTTTCTCTGATATTTGATGAGTTTAGTTTCTCGCAATCAACCAGTGAAAATATCGCACCAATTAAAGGTAACCACGGCAGCTTGATTTCATTTGAGTACATTGCCGATGCGAAACCTGATGTTATGTTTGTTATGGATAGAGAGCAAGCAATTGGCAGAAGTTCAGGAAAGGCACAAACATTGTTTAACAACCCGCTAGTTAATGACACACCTGCGGCGAAAAACAACCGACTAATTTTTATCGACTCTAACGCTTGGTATATTTCAACGGGTGGTATTACGGCTACTGAGTTGATGGTGGAAGATGCTGAAAAGGCACTAAATTAGTTGTAGTTTAGCCATAATTCACTAAATTTGTTTTTTACATCACTAATTAATCGTTCAACAAAGCCCTTCGCTGCTTAAAAGCAGTGGAGGTTTCTGTTTATAGAGTATTTCATTTTATGGTCACTAAGCAGCAGCTATTGGCTGCCAGTTTATTTTTTACCTTAGCGGCGGCATCACTCCTATTAGGCGCTGCTGATGTGTCATTTAAAGGTTTGTTTTCTGGCGACGACCATGCCTATGATATTTATGTGATTTCACGTATTCCAAGGCTTATTGCCATTGTGTTAGCTGGTGCAGGTTTGAGTATAGCTGGCTTAGTCATGCAGCAAATCATGCAGAATCGTTTTGCATCACCTTCAACAACGGGTACCGTAGATTGTGCACTGCTAGGTTATGTTGTTGGTTTGATCTTTTTACAGCAAGCATCTCAATGGTCATATCTAGCCGTTATTTTTAGCTTTGCCATTGTTGGTACTTTACTGTTGGTGCGTTTTTTACAAAAAATTCAATTTAAAAATGTTGTCCTCGTGCCGCTTATTGGCATTATGTACGGCAATGTTGTCTCAGCCTTGACCACTTTTCTTGCTTATAAACACGACCTTGTACAAACCATGTCATCATGGAGTGTTGCTAATTTTGCCAGTGTTTTACAGGGTAACTATGAAATTTTGTTTTTGGCTGTGCCTGCCTGTATTTTGGCTTATTACTATGCTAGTCAGTTTAGTGCCGCGAGTATCGGCCATAGCTTTGCTAAAAATATAGGTCTTGATTATCAAAAGGTGGTACTTATTGGCGTTGTGCTAATCGCGATTAGCACAGCAAGTGTTGTGATGATTGTAGGTGTTATTCCCTTTTTAGGTTTGATCGTACCGAATGTTGTTTCGCTGTTTATGGGCGATAACATGAAAAAAATACTACCTTGGACTGCTTATTGGGGCGTCATTCTAGTATTAAGTTGCGACATTCTAGGCAGACTGATCATTTTTCCGTATGAAATGCCAATCTCGATGATCATCAGTATTTTTGGTGGCGTGATATTTATTTATCTGGTTGTTAAGGATAAAGCCAATGCGTGATTGGGTAAAAGTCGCCATATTACTATTGGCATGTTTGACAAGTGTTGCATGGTTTATTGGGCAAGGGCTAAACGCTGATAATTATCAATTTTTCTTAAAGCTTCGTTTACCCAAAGTGTTGGCAATTGTCTTAGCTGCTATGGCAATTGCAGCGTCCTCTTTGGTGTTCCAAACCATCACCAATAACAGAATACTTACCCCTTCAATTTTAGGTTTTGATAGCTTGTATTTATTGGTGCAAGTCATAATAATTGTTATATTTGGCATGACAAGTGTTTTGGTAATAGAAGCCATCCCAAATTTCTTGCTTTCAACACTCGTAATGATCGGCTTCTCACTTACCTTATTTCATTTTTATTTTAAGCACAGTAATAGCAATATATTCACTTTGTTACTAATAGGCGTAGTCTGTGGCAGCTTATTTAACAGCCTGACAGGGTTTTTAACTATGTTAATTGATCCAAATGAGTTTGCTGTTATTCAACGTGCAATGTTCGCCAGTTTTAATAATATCAATGCAGAATTGGTTTACTGGAGTACGATTCCACTGGTACTTTGTTTTGCCTACCTGTTTATTTCAGCGAGAAAACTCGATGTATTATGGTTGGGGCAAGACAATGCAACAAGCCTTGGTATAAATACGAAACGACTCACCAAGCAGATGATGGTAGTCATTACCCTTATGGTAGCCATAGCGACTGCGCTTGTTGGCCCTGTGCTGTTTTTTGGCTTAATCACGGTAAGTTTAACGCGCGAGCTATTTAAGCGCTTTGAGCATGGTTTCCTTATTGTCGCGAGCAGTTTGTTGGCGGTATTACTTTTAGTATCAGGGCAATGGTTTGTTGAGAAAGTGCTGACCTTCCAAACGACAATTAGCGTTATTATCAATTTGGTAGGCGGAAGCTACTTTATGTGGTTACTCCTTCGCAATAAGATTAATTAAATAAATTCCGAGACAGGTGTGATTAAGTTAACAGGATTATCAAAAAAATACGGCGATAACTTTGTTGTAAAAAACGCAGATGCGTTATTCCCTAAAGGTGAAGTAACCGCCATTATAGGGCCTAACGGCGCTGGTAAAAGTACCTTATTATCAATGGCTAGTCGTTTAACTGAAAGTGACGCTGGTGAAGTGCTGGTTGGTGATAAGTTACTTTCCCAATGGGACAGCAAAGCCCTTGCAAAAAATTTGGCTGTATTAAGGCAATCTAATAATATTAATATGCGCTTTACGGTGAGAGAGCTTGTCTCCTTTGGCCGCTTTCCACATTCACAAGGACGTTTAACAGAAAATGACAATGACATCATTGATAATGCGTTAAACAAATTAGACATCACCTATATTAAAGATAGGTATCTAGATGAGCTAAGTGGCGGTCAGCGCCAAATGGCATTTATTGCAATGGTGGTGGCGCAAGATACTGACTATATATTTTTAGATGAACCGCTAAACAACTTAGATATCAAGCACTCTGTTGAAATTATGCAGACATTGCATCGATTAGCCACAGAGCTTAATAAAGCTGTTGTTATCGTTATCCATGATATTAATTTCGCCGCAAGCTATTCTGACAATATTGTCGCGATGAAAAAAGGTGAAGTGGTATGTTCTGGCAAAGTAGATGACGTCGTAAAAGCAGAAATTATGGAATCTATCTATGAGATACCATTCAGCATCAAAGATATTGATGGGAAAAAGGTCTGTTTATACTTTAAAAGCTAGTATTAAAGGTCTGCTTTCGCGCAAACACAGACCTTAATTCAACTGATGCCGACAGGCCGCTTCTGGCACACAACTGTACTTCATCTCTAACCCGTTTCTGTCCAAACCTTAGTCATTGGCAATCTATCTATTATCAATAGTGACTTTTAATTAGGAGGTCACTATGAAACAAAAACTAAACCACAATGCTACTGGGATGAAACGTCCTTTCAAACTTGAAGAGATTTGGCGTATACGTACTCGCATTGAAATTCAAAATAACTTGATGCAACTGGCGTTACTTAACTTGGCGATAGACAGCAAACTAAGATCATGTGATCAACTGTCTTTAAGGGTTAGAGATGTCGCAACCCAAGATCAAGTTTTCGAGAGGGTTCAATGGACACAAAAGAAAACAGGGATCGAAGTTCAATTTGAGATAACTCCGAGAACACAACAAAGTATTAGCCGTTGGGTTCAAGAAGGTAAATTGAAACCTAGTGAATATTTGTTTCGGAGTTTACGTCGCACTAATCAACCAATAAGCTATTCATATTACAGGTCTATAATCAGGAGTTGGGCTGAGCAGTTAGGGCTTGATTCTGATCTATATGGTACTCACTCAATGCGCAGAACCAAAGCGACTTTGGTTTACGCACGAACCAAAAATATTCGCGCTGTTCAATTACTACTTGGTCACACAAAAATCGATAACACAATTAGATATCTCGGAATTGAGATTGAAGATGCTATCAAGATATCCAGAGAAACAGATTGTTAATTAAGAAAAGGCGGCAATTTAAGCTGCCTTTGCCCCAAAACAAGCTAGAAAATTTTGCTCAAAGGGCTAACAGCACCGTTTGCGCCTTGCTGTACAACATGAGTATATATTTGCGTTGTCTTCACATCAGAATGACCAAGTTGAGCTTGCACAGTTCTTATATCTGCACCACTTTGTAGTAAATGAGTAGCAAATGAATACCTAACGGTGTGGGGGAGTATCGTTTTTTATTTGTGCTTTTTTGGCTGCCTCTTTATCCACTTTACGTACTCCTGTTTGATGAAAATGATGTCGGCGGATCTCGCCAGTTTCTGGACCAACACTTAACTTATATGAGGGAAATAGATACTGCCAAGCGATTGATTTATTGGCGCTAGGGTATGTTCTTGCTAGTGCGTTTGGCATCCAAACACCAGCATATTGCTCATTCTGGGAATCTAATTTTAAGCATTTATCAGCCTGAGCAATTTGACTTCTTAGCAAAGGTGTAAGTTCTGTAGCGAGTGTAGCCAAACGATGCTTATTCCCTTCTCCACTCCGGGTCCGAATGCACTTGTAGTCCAAATTGTTTTTGAAAAACGTTTGAGTATTTGCCCAAACGCCGCTCTATGCTTACCTATCTTGGCGTAGGGAATACATGTAATATAGGTAAATATGCGAAACTAAGATTATATGGAAACCTACCAGGGAAAGCGATTGCACCTGTCGTTGCAGAAAGGCCTGCACTCATACTAAAGTCAAAGAAACTATCATTCATGTATAGCCTCGTTTTTAGTTGCGTGATTGAAGGGGCATAGACCTCCTCTCTTGAAATCGCAACACTGCCATCTTCGAGGTATTTGATAATGCCTTGGGTGTTCACTCTGTAACCGGATAAGAGACCATAGGCAATGGAAAACTCTTGCGAGTGTTTATACCTGGGATCTTGTTTGATCAGTTTCATTGCCGATTTAGCCATTTCAGGCTTTTTGCGCTGCCACAGTTCATATAATTCGCGTTTGTTTCTAGGCCATTCAATATCAGGTATGCAAACCTCTGACAGTTTTGAACGATGCACAGCTGCGATATAAATGTTCTTTTTGCTTTTGCTCCCAATCGCCACATTTCTAAAATTACAAACGGTATATTGATTACCAGCTTGAAATGTAAAATGTCTATTTTCAACATTTACAACAATAAAGAACTCATAGTTACCATACTGCTCTTTTAAATTCGCGATAACATTTGCACACCCTTCAGCGCTAGAGCTCATCTCTTCCACAAGTTTTTTATCTTCGATATAGCTTTTTAAACCGACACTTTCTTTGAAACGGGTTTGACAATGTGCCGTTATTTCATCTGATAAGTTTTGAGCAGATTTTAAATTCTCTTCAAAATAGCTCGGTAAGCCATTGCACAATATTGATGCCTGATCTCTTCCAGTTTTGTCAGTAAAAACATCAAGAGAACGCTTCTGAAGCTTGTTAAAGTTATCTTTGTAGGTTTGCACCTGTTGTTCAATAAGTTTTTGGATACTGTCCGCTTGTGCCTCATCTGAAAGGTCTTTTTTGTCAAGTAATGGACTTATCTTACGTCTTAAATCCTGCATCCATTGGGCGGCGCATCTATGGCTTAACCAGTTGATAATATGAGAATGCATAACCAGATCATCAAAGTAATACTCAGCAGCAAGCTTTTCAAATGTTTTTACAATTTGTCGCTCTCCACCCAAAGGTTCTAATGTCATGATATTTAAGCTAGCTACGAGCGACTTGGTGTCTGACACTATGTAGCTCATGTCTGTGGGATTGGTTTTGTCATGTTTCAGAATATCGGCAATTTTATTCCATGCTGTACCAAGCTTGGTGTAATAGTCTTGATATGTCGTTTTTACTGGAACCAGGTCAATCTTATTTTCCAGACGCCTGAACAATGATTCCATGCGATCTTGCAAGCGAGCGATTTGCCCTTCTATTTCAAGCAGCTTCTTATAGGTAGGATCGCCGCTATTGAAAATGAGCTGCAGTATAGTGCTTGCGATAACTGCACCGCCGTTTAGCGCCAGGTGCTTGCCCAGCGATTTTTCTAAGTAATTTTGATATTCGAGTGAACCTTTGCAAATTGCCGATACCAAACTTTTATCACGCAGGCCACTGAAACAACTTATTCCCGCGTGGGTTAAGTTAACAACAGACTCTTTCATGATATGCTCTTTTTCTATTTGCTCGGCTAAACTGAGCTCTTCATCGTGACTCATTAAAGTCTTCCTTATACCAAATTAACGTTACCATTTTGTGCCAGTTAGATGAGTTTTTTCAATTACAGAGCATTACAAGGTCAGAGAACAAACAAAAAAACACTTTTATTTGCTTGTTTTTCTATAAGAAAATAAACAAATGAAATCAAAGGGGCAAAGCCATAAAACCAACGACTCTGCCTCCCCTTAAACACTATAAGCAACTCGGGAACACGGTCTGCGTGAAAGTCATCGAAGCGGTGGCAAAAAAGGTGGTTGCAACACTCAAGGCTGCTGAAAAAACACTTTTAATAAATAATCAATGGGGTCAGAGTTGTTGATTTTAATAATACTATTTAACGGCTGCTTCTGGCTCGAAGTTGTCCTTAGCCTCTAGAGCGTTTCTGTCCAAAAATAAGTTAGCATTAATATCCACTCCTCGCTCAGAGGAGCCTGCCATATTGAAGATAAACTCGTCCGTTAGTACGATAAATCAGATATGAAATACTAGCGTTAAATCAACTAAAGTAGTGCCCTAGCGAATAGAGCAATTTGTCTTTTGGAACATTTCCGTGCTTTTTTCTAAATTTATCAATTACTTTTGCAGCGTAGCGATAGGTTATTCCAATATGATCTTCAATTTGCTTCATCGGTTTCCCCGAAACCAAGTATCGCATCACTTGACGCTCTGTATCGCTCATTTTTATATAATTGTCGTATAACTCGGCAACTAAGTTTGGATCTGAGAAGATTTTGCTGTTCAACGCCGAGCAAAATAACCCGATTTGTTCTTCATTTTCCTGTACCAGATGATTAAAGTCTTTATCACTTAAATTGCTATACAAAGTAACACAAGCGTAGCCTCTGTGGTCGCACATGAGCGGGACGACAAAACCGTTATTGAGACCAAATTCGTTTTTTGCATGGGCTAAGGTAGCAACTTGTAACTCAGTGGGGTTAAAACTCTGCAAGTCCCGCCACCAATTGATTGGCTTTCGATGCCCTGACAGTATTTGAGCCACGAAGATATCCTTCTCAGGCTTAAAAATTTCATTTTCCTGATAGTACTTTAAATAATCGAGAGGGGCGTTTTCGGTGGCTAGTATGATAGGCATTTGGTTCAAGTGTTTAACAAATTCATGGCTTGGCAAAAAACCATAAATTGCGCTATCAAATCCGATATGTGATATGGCACGATAAAAACTTGCAGTGTATTCTGCTTGATTCGAAGCATTCAACAAATCGACTAGATCTTGATAGCGCATTTTTATTTTCCTACTTTTTAGCTATGATTAAATTCATTGCACCATGAAAGTGAGTGCAGTCTCGGTTTGTTACAGACAGTCCAGCTTGTTCTAGCCAACCTTCAATTTTATCTAAAGTATAAAACGAATGTTGGTATTGTGTGACAAATTGTAAATTCAATCTCTTAAAGTCTGCAACAGCAGGATTGCCACTAAATTGCGATTCATACAGCTCAATCATCATTTCCATGTGAGATTTTGTCATGTTTTCATTGGGGTTTGCGATAATTAACAGGCCACCCGGAGCAAGTAAGTTATAGCAGTGTTTAAAAACTAAAGAAGGATTATCCATCGCATAAACACTGTTTATTAATGTAATCACGTCGTATTGATGCGTATTAACAAACTCTTCTAGTTGGACATGAAATGCTTGAAACCGCTGTGGTTCTTTAAGTCTCTGCAGATTGGCGTTGGCTTTTTGCACCATATCAAGAGATGTATCGACGCCGTGATAAGTAGAAACCTCACCATTAACAAAAGCGGCTAAGTTTCCATTTCCACATCCAGCATCCAGTACAACTCCTGACAACAGCGGAGCAATTGTATTATAAAGTTCAACCTGTGGTGGAGTAATAATAGAGTCAAATGCACTACTATATTCATCCCAATGAGATTTATTCATAATTTCCCTTTTAATTAGACTATCACTCTTATTAAAGCAAGATGATAAGTTTCGATTTAAGAAGCGAAGGCCCCTTTGCTTTATTTCTTTCGTTTCAACAACTAGAGCAGATATTTTTCTATCAACCCCAATATCATAGTTGCAATCACTTTTAATCAGTATAGCGTTAAATAACTTTTTATAAAAATCAACATTTCCTCTCAGGATAAAAAACAACCGCTCATAACCCATCTGCTGTGCTTTATCTAATAACAGGCCATAAACGACTCTGGTAATTGCGACATCTTTACTCGATATACTAAGCTGGCCGACAACTGCATCCTTTTTAGGGTCAAAGTCATCGCTTAATGATGCCCTTACTTCTTTCCAAACATCTTCATCTTCATACGCACTGCTCAGTCCAAAAGTCGCTATTGGATTATGTGGAACTTGGCTTATATCACTAAGTAGGTATAGAGAAATACCTTTATCTAAGATTTTATCTTTAGTAACTCTGATAGCTGGAAAGTTTTCCACATAGTTTTCTTTCAACGTTTTAACTGCGACATCAATATTATTTAAATTACATGCTTCTATTTTAAAAGACATAGTAAATTCCTCTCATTCTGTTTTTAAAGGAGAGGTAAAATCTGTCTGCAGCCAGAGTTCACCTTACATCAGGCGTTTGCTTGTTTGCCCGATAGACATAAGGTTAAGGCGATAATGGCAGATGCCAGAGGCCGATATTTGGAAAATTCACAAACCAATAAGCTATTTAATATCAATTAGTTAATGGATTAGGAAAGAAATAGGAAATAGATTGGAAGTAAAGCAAGGTGCTACTTGTAGCACTTGATATAAAAGGATCTCAAATTAGCTCTGTATTTTTACAAACGTCAGCTACAGACAACCTTCTGCCAGCTCTTTAGTCAGCAATCGTTTTGTTTGAAAGTTTTACAGGTAAATATTGTAGTTCGATGTAATGGTTGAACTTAAACACCGTAAACCAAAGGCTCGCAGTATTTGAGGGTGCTTCAATGAGCTATTGCTAACTCATCGAATAATGAACAAAAGTTCTCTCGATTTTCACTTCTGTTGATGGGGAGTATGCAGCAGCGCTGAGTGCGCTGCCCATTGGCTTAGTTGAAAGTTAGCCCAATAAATAAGCAACTCAGATTAGATAACACTACCATTGTTATTTGCTTTCACTTCAAGCTTTACTACCTCACCTAACTCCTCGAGCCACTTAGGCGAGTTAGAAACTCTGGAACTCAAGTAGTCAAGTAACTGAGCTTTCATCACAGTTGTTGCTTCATATTGAGTATGAAACTGTTGTTTTTTCAGCGCTTCAAGGTGGGAATCCAATGCATTTCTCAAAACATTAGGGTCCAAATCTAAAGCGTCATTAAAAAGAACGATGTATTTTTCTCTCGCTCTTTGAATATTATCTTGAGTATTACGGTAATTCTTGACCAAGTTCGCCTTTGGATTTTCTTTGGTTGACAGATAGTTACCAAGGATCTCAAGCTGTTTCAAATCATTCGAAAGGTCCGCTGCAAGAGCTGAAAGGTTACTTACCAAAAGGCTGCTTTTTTCCACTAAGTCTTTGTTTACTCCAGCTTCGACAATCATCACGATATGTGATGGCTGCCCTTTCACATTTTTCAGCTTAATGTAAAACATTTCATTGTTTTCATAGACATCGGAGTCAGGAATAATAGGAATATTTATTGATTTTTGCACTTCACCAGGCTGGAACTGTAAAGCAATATCAAGGGCTCGATAGTCCTCAGCTGCTTTTGCAGTACCATCTTCTGTTATCAACTCTATCTGTTGTACTAAATCAATGCCTGTTGTTCGATGAAGAGTAACTTCCACAACGGCATTAGACTCTTGAACTTCAGTCTTCACACCAGAAAAAGTAATATTTTCATATTCTTTAGGAAAAAAATATGGATAAGATAGCGCTGCCAATGTTGATAAACAAAGTACCCAACTAAAGGAAGTGACAAACGAAAAATGCCAACGCGCAAACAGTAATGGCTGAGCACAAACACCACACTTGTTGGCATATGATTTAGTAAATAACTTATGCGCCCGAGCATTGCTGCAGTGTTCTATATTGTTGCAATAATATTGTGCTTTTATTGGTTTAATCGACATCTACATTACTCAAAGTATCATATCTATTTCTTGTGCTAGTGATTCAAGCTCACTCTCTAGCTGGTTTAGCATTTGCTGTTGTCGTGATTCGCTTGCCGCTTCCTGAAATTGTCTCAATACCTCCTCTCGACTCAGGCCGAGCCATGGGTAACGTGTTTTCAGCTGGCTAATTTTTGTCTGATTAATATGTTCAAGACCTTTGTATGTTTCTATCTTATCCAGCAACGCATCATGGCTTGCAATTAAAGCGTTTAACTTCTCACTTTGTATTACTATCAACTGTGTTAGTTGTACCTTGTCACTTTCAAGCTCTTGATTTTCTTCCTCAATCGCATTCATTTGAGCTTCGATATCCACTACTCTTCGGTTTAGCTGTGCCTGTCGTTGCTTTGCTTTTTCTTCGCTCCATCCATACAACCCACCAGTTGTCGGATCACCTGTCGTCTTACAACCTGCTAGCAAAGACAAAAACAAGCAATATATAACCCGCTTCAGCATTAATATAATTTCCGTCTATCTAATGAAGCTAGCTGGGCTTGCATGACTTCTAGCTCGTTCTTTTCAGCAAGAAGTTGTTGAATAACCGTTTCACTATGTGAGGCTAATTGCACAGAAACGGTTTCTCTTTCTTGTGCCAGCACGTCCTTTTGGTACTGAATTTCTTCAGTCAATATCTCGACTAACTTAGCTGACTTGGAAACTGCTTTAGACAGGCTATCTTTTTGCGTTTCTAAGCTACTATACTCAGCACTGCGTTTTTGAGACTCTGCCTCAATGCTTTCTAACTGCGCGGTATAACCTTCTATTTCCAAATGAATTTTTTCTCTTTCATTTTTTGCTGCGATAAGTTTCTCTTGTGCCCCTTTAATCACATCTTGCATATATAACTCAGTATTAGCGTAATCCTGCTTCTTCTTAACCACACTCTTGGCATAAAGATCACCGGCAACAGCACCAATCAATGCACCAATCATAGCGGCTTGCTTATTGTCACCTAACACCAAACCAAGCGCACCACCAATGAGTGCACCTGTCGATGCTCCCTCAGCTCGAGTTTGAGTGTCGTCAGTCATTGCACACCCGGATAGCAAAGCTGTCATGATTGAAGCAGCAACAAGGTTTTTTCTACTTTTCATCGTTCGTTTCCCACTGGTTATTGGATTTAGTAAGTACATCAGCTAATTCTTCGATATCGCTCGAGGCATGGCTGTTAGGGGCTGGCAGTAGCTCTTCTATGGTCGACTCTTTAGTATTTAAATGACGGTAATCATTTTCGATACGCTCTTTTTCGTCTAGTAAGTCCTCAAAATCATCGCTGTCGCGCAGGAAACTCAATCTTCTTTCTGTAACTTCGTCCGCAAGCTTTTGCTTTTCGTCTTTGCTTTGTTTTAAATCAACTAAACGCTGCTCTAAACGCATACTATCGACATCGGCAATTGATTTGAGCTTACGATCTCGACTATCAAGCTGCGCTTGGATCAGGCTTTCGTCTTTAATTTCTAGTCTTTCAATCAGTAGATCCATTCCTCGGCTGCGCCTCAACAGAGCCGATACCTCACAGAGCAATTCATCTTGTAACTTTGCGTTATACTCGCGTTTATTCACCCAAAGCGTAATGGAAGGGATAAGTAATGTTGATGCCTTGAAAAGCCTAATAACTTCCTGTTTTATATCTTCTAGTTCATTCTCAATCGCCAATTTTTTACAGACTCTATCGTCATTCCCTTTAAGGGCGGTGTTGGTATGACGCTCAGGAGAATCAATTCGGTAACCAAAATCCCATTTTTCAAACGTTTCCCAACTATGTTCACCACCGGCGTCACTGACGACTAGACCGAGCACTTCAAATGCACCACTGAATGAATACTCGGCACCAATCCCGTCTTGTCCACCAAAAAAATGCTTAAATTGGATTGGTATTTTTTTACCTCTTAGCTCTTCAAGCCTCATGGCATCTTCAGATTCAACTGCCATAAGTGACTTAATACTTACCACCAAGCCATGTTGTTCACTTAATCGTTTGCCAATTTCATCTTCAAGTTGAGGCCGGATTAATTCTTCAAACTGACTTAATGCTTTGTAATGATTAAACTTGTCATTCAACATCACTTCTTTGCAAATGTCGTGTACTAGTACTTTTATTCTGTCGAGAATTTGCGCTTGCGTTATTGCTAACAAATCAATCTGATTGTCGTTTTCACTACTTGCAAATAAGTGACGGTATTTCTCAAACTCTCCTTCTTTCGCCTTAACTTCCATGCGAATATTTAACCGTACACGGCTACCAAACATCCCCGTTTTAAATGCGCCATCTTCTTTATCAAACGTGAGCATCAACCCATTTAATAACCTCAGCGGAGCAATGTTTGGTAATGTATGAAATGAATTAAGTTCATAACCAATCGCAGTAGCTTGTTGCTTAACACTATTTTTAACCTGATCGGAGATAGAGACGTCTTGACTCGTTGCCGTTTTGAAGTTGCTCAGCAGATCCATTTCAGATTTGCCCAAAATATGCTGACGGATTGCTCTCTCAATACCCGCCTTCATGTGTGCTACCACCCCCTCGATATCGCTAATTTCAGACTTGCGATAGGCTTGATAGTTATTCAATGTCATTTGACATTCGGACGTTACTTCTAAGCCCGTTTCTTTTATCTTGGTACTATATTTAAATTCGGCATATCGCTCTGGTGCATTACGCAACGTAAAGCCAATATTAAAATCCATTCCTTTTAATTCTTGCTGCATTTGCTCGCACACCGAAGTGTTTAATTCACTGCTTTCTCCACGCTGTAGCTCTTGCTGATAAAACTCATCCAATAAGTTGCTATTTTGTGAGTCCAAGCATTTCTTATACATTTTCGACATGCAGTGATGCAGGTGCTTATCTATTAAATTAAATAATCCTTTTTCCGGCGTGCCCGACATACTCAAGATTTCGACTAACTTATGTGCTTCAGTTTGATCTGTAATTTTAAGCTGAAAGGTAGCGTAAAACTCTAGTGCAATCTCACTTGCACCTTCATGCCATTCAAATGGAATTTTGCTAATGACGATTGGTTTTGTATGAGATTTAACAAAGAAATATTCATAATGTTTCTTATTAAATAAATCAGATAGCAAACCTTGCTTGGTTACGATTTGGTTGGTTTTCTTATTCCAAGTGACAACAAATCCTTCTCCATGAACTCTCGGATTGTGAAAGTTAGTATCGACTTTTCTGATTAAGTTGCTCAAATTAGAGATGCTTTCATGCATGGTAGGATTCTCTTCTAGGTTTTTTAAATTGTTTAATAGCTTCGCTTAACACGCCTTTTTTTAGCTTTAGTAGCATCCTCAACTCTTTATCTGATCTACAATTTCTGTACTGCTCTACCGCCTTATCTCGCTGAATTCTTAAATCTGCTTTAATTTGCTCGTACTGTTTTCTGGTGCAAGCAATGGCAAACAATTGATTCAATCGTTTGAATTTTTCATTTAACTCCGTAAGCATCATGTCGTAATGCTCATATTCGCTTTCATCGGTGATATATTGCGCTTGGAGCAGCGTTTGCTTTATATAAATTGATGTGGTTAAAAATGCTGTGATGTTTCTCTTCTTTAGACTTTCGCTCAAACTTGGCATCGCGAGCAATTGGTAAATTAACTCTTCCGCCCCCTCTTCAAACATTAACGTAATCAAGTAGGAGGTAGCCTTATCATCAACTTGGTTATTTCCCTCTAACACACGATGCATAAGACTAAAAACAAAAAGTCTCACAATCATTAAAGTTAAAACACACTTCTCACTATCGGAAGGTATACTTTTTAGTATTTTTAATAAGTGAAAGGAGTCGCTATATAAATACCCTGAAAAATAGTAGCGAAGCAGCGCAAAGCTAGGACATTTCTTACTCTTATCCAACCCAAGCTCATAGCTTTTAGAAAATATATACTCTAATGACAAAACTTCAGACTCACTTTCAAATTCAATTGAATAGGCTAGAGTATTAAACAAAAAATAGAGGTGACTTTTGAAATCACACACCATCTCTTTAAGCTTATTTTCATAGGTTGATTTAAATACTGGCACCCAGTTGTCAATATGAATTTCTAAGTCTGAAATAGATATTAAATCTTTCTCTTTCTTTTCCACTTGCCCTAGTAGTTGATAAATAAATTCATCGATGGCTATTTTGAATCTATCTTGATAAGAGAGCGCCCTAACAAATGAGATAAAATGAATTATTTTTGAATTTGGACACTGACGATAACGTTCAAATAATTTTAATAGGTAGTCACTGTCAATAGTAATTACCCCGACTTCAGAAAGCTTTAAGTAGAAGTAGGCGAGGTCTGAAAAAAGTGCATCTATGTCAATGAGTTCATTTGTTATATCCTGATCAAAAATGACTTCCTCAATAATTGGCGAGAGTACAGCTAGTTGGAATGGATTGTTTGTAAGCAACTTTTCTCGATATACGCTTGCCTGCTTAATCGAACTTAGCCTGATACAACAAATACCTAAGCCCGACGGTGATGTGAGCTCAAGCCCAGCTAATTTTAAAAACGCATCAGGATCTTGCTGCCAACGAGCATAAGCATGAGTTAACGCTTCGACTCCTTCTCCTATTTCTTTAGCTTGTTTTAATTTATGGTCAAATGCCTTAGCAATTGCATTTTGAAACAACACCAGTGACATATTGTTAAACCAACAAGTTAGTGTAATAACTAAACAGTCCAACCAGTCGTCGTTATCTAGTGCTGCCACAGGTAATGGGTCATGTGTAAAGTGAACTGCAGGCTGCCAATAACCAAGCATAGAACTTACAGAGTTGAAACGCAGGTATTCCTGGATCCTTCTAGGACAGTCACTATCGCCTTTACTATCCAATACCATAAGCAGCGTTGCCTTACGTGCTTTTAGTTTAGACGTCAGTGCATTTAGATTTTCACGGGTTTCGATAAAGCGCTCGAAACTTTCTAGGTCTTCTATTGGTTGCCTAATAACATAAGCGTGTTGACTTTCTACGTAAGGAAATCTTGCTTCTAAATACTCAGTCATTCGACATGAATTGTGACGTATGTAGTAAGATGATATGTCGGTGTGCTGTAAAGCAGCAGCGATAGCCTCTGAGAGATAAAAGGCATTCTCGTTATTTTTTCCAATAATCAGCCAATTGTGACAAACGAGGAAGTTGTTAAGTTCGGCTAACTTGATGTCATCTAAAATGACCTCATTACTCGCAATTTTTGGAAACGTTCTTAACTGAAGTGCTTCATACTTCAGTGGTTTCTTATCAGCGTTTGAAAAATAGTTATTGACCTGAACATCTCTGTTCCCTTGGATCACGGCCTCTTCAAACGTACTACTATCAAACTGGCTCAGTTGCTGAGGAACATCATTCTCATATGCATTGGTTTCGATGCCAATGCTTGAACCAGCTTCCGCTTCCTTTGGATCCGCACTCATATAAAATCACTTTTAAATATAAAAAAGAAGTAATTAAACCTTAATAGCTTCTAAAAACGAGCACTTCGTTATAGAGATACAAGCTTCTAACTAGCTTACATTTTCAGGGTTAAGCCACCCCTTATCAGAATTTAAGATTACCTTTAATCTTTAGCACCAAAATTAAGCGTAATATCCCTATTACCAGTGATAACATTTGGTGCATTCGCCCCGCCGTTAAAGGTACACCCTTGAAACTGAGCATTGCTTTGCTGGCCATTTTGATTTGTAGGGTCTGAGTGGTGGTTGTTTTGTTGATTTTCTATTCGCTTTTGGTGGTATTCCAGCGCTTCTTCAGGCTCAATATTAAGCGCAGTCAATAGATTCTTTAGCTTACTTACCGTCGATGACGAGAGTGGCGCTAAACTGGCTAAGTAGCCTTCCGTCTTATAATTGCGAAGACTTCTATCACTCATGTAAGCACTGTCTGTAACTTGCTGCTCGGACAGTCCGTTTTGATTAATCTTCTCAACAATCAGCTGCCTTAAGGACTCTAATTGCACCTCATCCGCAAAGTTATAAACTTGTTCCATTTCGCGCTCCTTACCCTTAGGCATATCAAAAATCTCACTTACAGATCTAAAAACCACATTTAGATTACATTTCTATACAATTAGAACACAATTTTCAAATCTATTTTCACTTTGTTACTTAAATATAAATTATGAAGGTAACTACCATTCGGTAACTTGCATCATTGTGAATATCAACGACCATTACTTGGCACTGAAATAAAATTATTTAAAATCATACCGATACTAGCTAACTAACTGTTCTGCACATTTATCAATCGGACTTTGTCAGCGAAACCAGACGCAAATTCATTGCCGGACAAGTCTGTCAAGGTAGAAATAACCACCCCTATCGCTTGGCACAAAATTGCAGAAATATCATTCCTGGATGCAATGCGGGTTTGAATTGGCAACCTTCTATAATTTGCAATTTACTGAAGGCTGTTCACAAAGCTCACTGCCCCTATCTAGACATCAAAGCTTAGCAACGTAATAAATAACTCACTTATAAAACCACTATAAATTTCCGTTCCCATTCCGTTTTTATTCCTTATTTTTCCTTCACAATCATACAGTTAAATGAAAACCTATAAATACCAAAACACATCAGATGAGGTGAATATGAAAAAGCTTATTGAAATTTTTAAGAAAACAAATCAACAAAGACAGATAGGAGAATCAAAGATGACTAAAACTACATTGTTAAGAAATGGTTTCTGCCAATATTCTTTGCCAAATTTAAACGTTGGTTCACGACAAGATATTGAGTCGTTACTGAAGCAGGTAGAACCTGAATTAGGCTTAGACACCTATATTCCATCCGGCCAAAATGCAAGAGGTATCGTGCGCTATACCGTCAAGGACGCTAACACTCACCTTATCAGCCCCGAAAATAGACAAGGAGGCCAATACTATGTTTACGGCTTGTCTCAACAACTAAACCCGGACGCAGGGGGTAAACAAAGATGGTTCAAAGCAATAACACATTGCACTGACGGTACATTGATTTGCAACCACCCAGTAATAGCAGCGCTGACTGAATTTTTGATCCAACATTCAATTCCAGCACCGTCGTACCATGTTGAGCATCAGTTTATTGGCTATTATCCGACACCTCATGCGGATTGCTTAGTAACCCCAAATACGCTTCATTTCGACGGGTTAAGTCATCAAACGATTACCTCAATCCTTACGCTGGCCAGAGAGAATGTATCAGGCGGGGAGTTTGTGATAGCTGACGGTGTCGCGGTAAACACCCCTATAGATAATGTCAGTACCCAAGATCTTCGGCTCTTTGCTGAATTACCAGTGGGGTCAGGCGTGATTATGGACGAGTGTCAACGTGGTACTTCCCGCCCACTTTGCCATAGTGCAATGGCGACAAGAATGGAGAATGTGCAGCAAAATACCGTCTCTAAACGAATAATTTTGGTCTCAGAAGTCACGCCTATTTGGCACTAGAAAACCAAAGGGCTCTTTTATAGAGCCCTTTTCAATTTAGCTGATTGTAGAGGATAGCTTTTCTATAGCTCAAGTATTACGCCGCAACCCGTCCTTTATGGATCAATCGCTCACATAGCGCCTGCCACTCATCGGTTTGTTTTTTGCCTTCAATTCGGCGACCAAACAGCGTTAATACAGTCTCGCGATTGGCATCAAAAAACTCAATAGAGGTAACCACAGTATTGCCGTTATCCGTGGGTTTTCTGACCACGAACGCGCGGGTTAGGTCGTCTGCTTTTATATGCAGGCTAAACTCAGGATCTAATACGTTAAACCAAGGGCCAACTTGTTTGAGGTTTTCAACCTTTCCAGAGAAGATCTGTACCGCACCTGGATTGCCAACGAATACCATAATCTCTTGCTTAAACATGTTTGCTTGCTGAAATATATCTGCAAGGTCAAAGCTTTGTAGCTCAAAGCTCCATGGTGAGCCAACGATTTCAAGGGCCTGCAAGCGTTCAAGGTTGTATGTCTCTAAAAGCTTTGGAAAATGATGGACATCATTTAACTCGCCCCACTGCGACCTAAAATCATCTAGTTGCGCAGTACTCAAGTCCCTAATATTAGTATCTAGGACTTCAAAAGGCGTTACATCCAACTTGTGACTATGTGTTAGCTGGTAGCGTGCTTTAAGGTTCACAAACTCGTTAAAGTCGGCGTCTGCAGTCATATATACCTTATGTACAGCGCGACCATTTTCATCGAAAAATTGAAAACTAGTATGCTTATCCGTTTCAACAAGAAATACACTTTTCCATTTGTGCAAGAAAAGCCGCAGATCAATCCCTCCTGGATTGATGGCCACGGCACTAAGTTTGTTACTGTGCCCTGTAACATAGAGCTTTTCATACAAACCAGTTATCTCGCTCACCACAGAGCCATTTCTAGTCAAAGCCATCACTTTTCCAAGCTTTTTAAATCCTTTTAATAAATCCGCGATTTTATGCTCATCTAATCTGGTAACTCGAGACGTAACAGGCTCATCCAGCTGTGCGTTTAGCAACTCAGCTTCACTCACACCTAGCTGCATAGCCGCAACAATGGGCCTAATGTTAGGCTCTCCGATTAGTAGCATTTTATAATCTTGAATAAGTTGTTCCATATTTCCTCCACAAGGAACCTAGCTTAACCACCCATTTGGCAAAGAAAGAAAACAAGTTGTTGATTTACAGTGCTCACATATATAGACGCAACATCATCCGATCAAACCATGTACCAACTTTGCAAATACCATGAAACCCAAAGCAAATGAAAATGAGAATTAATATCAAAAATGATACTAGCAATTTATTTCGTCTAATGAAAGTCCACACAGATTAAAACATTTCTACTCAATCAAAAGCACTCGTGTTCAATTGAATATGCAGGCTGGCATACCAACTCGCTTAATTCAGCTTCCAATTTTGAGGCGAGAGAATCTTGTCGATAACACCGCTACCGCCAAGGTACCTACATCCATGTAGGCAGGGCGAAAATTTTGCCATTCAGTTGTTCTAAATGAGAAATTTTTAACGCCGTTAGCGTCAGATTTGCTCCTTAAAATTGAGCAAGTATTAAAGCTAATTGGTACTAGTTACCTCCTAAATTGATGCGCTTTTTACGGGGCGTAAACACAAAATGGCAAGACTAAACAAAATAATAGCAAGCAGCGCCATCGCAGCCGCACCAAGGCTGTAAGCAAAACCTGCGACGGCAGACCAAATCGCCACACCAATGTGCATCATGCTCATGGCCAGTGAGATAAGTACACCACGATGTGCAGGCGAAAGTTCTGAAATATATGCCTGTAATGCCGGAGCCCCAATGCCACCAGCCAATGCCCAAAGTGTCATCAAAAAGTATAACGGTATGAGAGAGATACCTTGATACCAATAAAGACCGCTACTGACAATGAGGCAAACGACCAATGACGCACGCATGACCTGCCGCCCACTTTCAAAGTGGGTTGCGAGTTTTGGCATCATCAGGTTTCCAGCAACACTCACTAAGCCTAATAAGGCATACAGTACACCAATAAACCACACTGACAGTGCTTGTGTATCTCGTAAATGCTGCCCAACCAAATTGAACAAACCAATACCACCACCCAAACCGATACACATGGTAAGTAATGCGCCAACAACACCGGGGATTTGCCATAGCTTGACTGATATCTTGGTGCCTTCTACAGCTTTGTCACTTGGGAGCGCACGGCGGTTTACAGTAAGTAATAACGCCACAACCCAAGTGGCGATCCCGAGTGCAACAAAAGCCGCTCGCCACGACATTAAATGCGTTAAAAACGCGCCAAACGCAGGACTTGAGATCATGCCAAGAGTTAAGCCTGCTTGCACCCAACCGATCCGTTTGAGCGCATCTCCACCAGAGCTTGCCGCGATGGCAAACGCAATCGGGAGCATGCCAGCACTGGCAATCCCCGTGATCACACGAGCAACTAAGCCCCACTCAAATGAAGTGACAAGCCCTGTCGCGATGGAGGCACCACCAAAAACCACGATTGCAGGTAAGATGATAGCGCGGTGCCCTGCTTTATCCGAGAGCGCCCCAAATAGTGGAGCCACAATCGCTAGGGCAACGCTGTAAGTGGTAATAAACAGTGTAACTCGCTCAGGCTTTACACCTAATTCGAGTCCAATAGGTTCAAGAATAGGCCCAAGCATCAGCTCATCGGCCCCGACTAAAAACGCAATAAAGGCGAGTAATAAAGTCAATAACATCTCTTTACCCCATTTTTGCGCAGCAAACGTTTACCTTGCAGGTGTTCAGCAAAGCAAAAGAAATAAAGCTAAAATTAAGCTTGTGTTTGTATGAGCCACTACCTGACGTCATCAGGTCATTTAAAAGCAAATTCATTAAATTACATCCATAAAACAACGGGAGGTCGACAGTTATGCCGACCTCCCGTTTCAAAAAACTTTGAAAATGTGTGCCACTGAATTTCGGGCACAAAAAAGCCGGCGATGAAGTATCATCGCCGGCTTCGTCTTTCCAATCATCAGATACACTGGCGCCGCCCACCTTTATTCAAGTAGTCGCCAATGTCTCTGATGAAGATTTAGAAAGTAAGCTCCGAGCAACACTTCATCGTGTTAATGCGCGGAGCAAAGCCTTCTAACAAAATTCTTAAATAGGATGTAAAACATCGTGGAAAGATCCAAATTAAAATCGCGCGCCAATGTATACGATGTCGATTAAGTAGTCAATAATCCAAACCAAGATACGTCAACACAGCGGTGTGCTACCCCTTATCCCTAAGCGCAAAGCGGTAAACACCAGCAATTAGCAAACAGATGGTTATAGGTAACCACAGCGCCTGAAAGTGAAACTTGTTGTAAAGCCAAGCGCCCAACACGCCACCTGCCACAAACCCTGAAATGATCAACACAAACAGTTTTGTTTTTCTGGTATCCAAAGGCTCGCCTCTAAACAATGCCCCAATCATCAGTCCTAAGTCGGTGAATATTCCTGTTACATGGGTTGTCCTCACCACAGCTCCACTGTACGTGGTGGCTAATGCGTTTTGCAGTCCACAAGCCGCGGAAGCAAAAAAATGACCATAAAATGAGCCTTGCATCAGTAAGACGAGAGACACGGTAAGCAACATGGCTTCGATCACCAACGCGGTATCGTAATGTTTGCCAAGCCTTAACGTGGTGCCATGCAGCAAAAACCCCGCAAGTGCAGAGCCAAGCAAGAACGCGAGTAACACTCCAAATAAGTGCAGGGTTTCTTTAAGGCTGCCACCTAAAAAACTAGTTCCGAGCATAGTCGCAGTGCCGGATAAATGAGAAACGGATTGGTGCTCAAAGCTAAGTAGGCCGATTGCATTCACAAATCCAGCAACGAGCGCCAATATAAAAGCGCCGATCTCAACCCATTTTGGTAACTTAGAGATCATCTCTTTGCCATTGGGTGATCAGGGTTTAGTTGCAGTAAGTCCCAGCGGTTGCCATAGAGATCTTCAAATACAGCAACCGTGCCATAATCTTGCTCTTGCGGCTCGCGAATAAACCGAATGCCAATAGATGTCATGCGCTCATAATCACGCCAGAAATCATCGGTATTTAAAAATAAAAATACCCGCCCACCAGCTTGATCACCAATAAATTCCTGCTGCTCTGGCGTAGAAGCTCTGGCAAGTAGTAACGCAGTACCATGAGAATTAGGTGGTGCCACCACCACCCAACGTTTATCTTGCTCGGGTTGATAGGTGTCTTCTATTAATTCAAAACCTAGTTTATTGACGTAGAAGTCGATGGCTTCATCGTAGTCTTTGACGACGAGCGCAATATTGACAATATTTTGTTTCATGATGAGGGCAACCCATAGCCTCTTGCCATAAGTGCAGCAAGTAGCGGTAAAACTAAAAGTAACAGCATTTCTAGCCTTTTAATGACGATAATACGCTGGGGCACAAATAAATTATCTTTTGTTGTATTACGGTGCTTCAATAAAAACACAGTCGGAATGATAGACAGCAAAGCGATTAACAAAAATAGTCCGACTTTGGCGTGGAAAATCGGATTTTTAGTGTAGAACTCACTGGGCTTGCCAACTACAAACCACAACGTTAACCCCGCGCCAAGTGTTACCAGCGCACTGACACCATACAAGCCATCAACTACCGCTAACCGCTTAATACTCTGACTACTCATTGATTTAGAGAGTAACACGTTTTCAATCGCGAGCGTCGATGCCAAAAATAAAATACCGAGAAAGTGAATATATCTAACGACTATTTCTTCCATGCAGTGCCCCAATTACCATTTTAGCCTTGATAAAGTGTGTTGTTTTCTTCTAAAAAGTTCACCAAAGGCAAAAACAGGGGCTGCGGCAATTCATCAAGCGAGAACCACTGCCATTGTTTGCATTTATTTGGCTCTTTAACTTCTGCATCATGAGTATCGCACCTTGCCATGACAAACAGAGTGACATAATGTTTCTGCTCATTGGCAAAATAATCATTAGTAAAACCAAGCTTTTCAACGTTTACAACATCTAGCCCCGTTTCTTCATGCACCTCTCTTATCGCGCATGCCTCAATGTCCTCTCCATACTCTAAATGGCCACCAGGGGTTGCCCAAGTATGTGCGCCATGAGCGCCGATGCGCTCACCAAGCAAAATTTTATTATCGTGCATTATTACCACGCCAACCCCGACGCGTACGACTTGATCCATTATTTTTCCTTTAACTGTTACTGCAAATATTGACTCGCTGAACTTATTATTCAGGGTGATTTAAACACCCCGAGCTCAGCAAGTTTAGCTTCTAGTACCTTAGTGCTTCATTTTCATCACGGAGCGTCGTTTTTTCCGTACCTGACATCAACTTACTCCCCGGTAATGGGGCGTCATCAAAGGTCAGCGCTATTTCTTTCGCCCCGACATAAAAGGCAGAATAAGTAGAGAAAGGATACACAACCAAATCGTTTTCAACTTTCGTTCCTTGTAAATTTTTAACTCGCAGTGTACCGCAAACCTTCTCTTTAGTACTGCCTTCGCACTCAGACTTTTACGTTAAGCTCGCCAAGATTTCAAGCGCATGTTTTCTATCACTTAGCTCGTATAAATCGTTGGTAAAAATAAACTCATCGACCGCTAACTCACGTTTAATCATGCTGAGTTTATGGTGGACAATCGCGGGGCTTCCAACCACAGATAGGCCTAAAAAGCTTTCAACTTGCATTTGCTCTTGGGCATTCCATAGACCCTCCATCGAATCAACGGGGGGTTTCAACCATAACGCCTGGCCTCGCATCAACGCTAGGATACGTTGCTTTGACGTGGTAGCTAAATACTGCGCTTGTTCGTCGGTATCGGCTGCAACTACCGGTAAGCCAAGCGTTACATAAGGTTTATCTAACCCCTCTGATGGTTGGAAATCGCGGCGATAAAGCGCAATAGCATCATGCACGAATCGTGGCGCAAAATGACCCGCAAATGCATAAGGTAAACCTCGCTTTGCGGCGAGCTGGGCACTATAAAGACTCGAACCAAGCAACCAGATTGGTACCTTGGTGTTTTCGCCCGGAATGGCACGCACCGAGGATCTACCGTCATAAGGACCGAGCAAGGCTTGTAATTCAGCAACTTCATCGTCAAATTGCTCCGCACGTCTGTCATCGCGACGCAGTGCTCGGCTGGTAATAGGATCGCTACCAGGCGCGCGCCCTAATCCCAAATCAATGCGTCCAGGATAGAGGCTTTCTAAGGTGCCAAACTGCTCAGCGACGACTAACGGTGGATGGTTTGGCAACATCACGCCACCCGCCCCTACCCGAATATTGTGAGTGTGTCCGGCAATATGCCCTATCAATACGGAGGTTGCTGCGCAGACGATGCCACGCATATTATGATGTTCAGCCATCCAAAAGCGTTTAAAGCCAAGTTCATCCGCTTTTTGCGCATAAGCCACGCTGTTAGCGAGGGTTTGTGAAACGGTATCTTGCTCTTTCATCGGGCTTAATTCGAGCAAAGAAAATGGCATGATTAGCAAGTGAAGTCATAACAATCCTTAACGGTTTGAGTTAGACCATAGAGTAAGGGTTGCTACTTCTATTTCAATCCGAAATCCCGCACTACATTGTTGCTGATTTTCGACTATCGCTATTTTGGCGATAACAAGCCAGTTTCACCTGTGATTTGATGGCTATGTAATAAAGCTTTCAGATCCTGTCCACTTTAATCAGCCAACCATTTATACATAACATAGCTATCTACCAAACCCAATTTCCCGTGTTTATATGCCTTGGGAATGGTGCCCACAATGGTAAAACCAAGCTTTTGCCATAGTTTAATCGCCAGTTCATTGGTCGATACCACACTATTAAATTGCATGGCTTCGAATCCCAGCGCTAATGCTTGTTGCTGGGAATGTTCGCACATCAGCCGTGCAATTCCCTTACCACGAGCCAAACTCGACACCATGTAACCACAGTTACATATGTGGCTACTCGGACCCATCGCATTTTGTCGCAAATAATAGCTGCCAAGTACTTGCCCATTTTCAACATATGCAAAAGCTTTGAGTGGCGTTTCACACCAAAGTAAAAATGCCTGATCTATACTCATATTTGAGTCAAATGCATACGTTTCTTGCGCTTGGATCACTTCTGAAAATGTTGGCCAAAATGACTCAAAATCTTCCCGAGTTATCTCTCTTATCATCCCATTTCCTCCAAACGTCATACCTGATAGCAATTAACCCACTCTTGCAAATATACTCATTCTACTAACCTCACACCACTTTTGTTTTAGGGAACCCGAGACGAATACTTGTCGAATCATTAGTTTTTCACGCTAATAGTTACTGACTTACCACTCCTGTAATGCACTGTAACTTTCTGTAATGTATTTAGCCTTTTTCAAAGCCTAGTATGAAACAGTAGATTGATGAGAAACCACTCATCAAAAGGATATTTAATTTTCTTGTGAGGTTGTTATGTGTACTAGAGCTTTTAATAACTGGAATAGAGCATATTTGGCTACTGCCAGAAATATGGACTGGATGTTTATATTACCTACCAGCTTGTTTGTACTTGAAAAAGGACTAAAAAAATCGGGGCTTGAGCCAGTTTCTGAGCTAGAGGCAATAGCAAGCGAGAAAACTCGCAACCCACTTACGTGGACATCTTCCTATAGTAGTGTGGTCGCTATGGTAGGAGATGATTGCAGCGGCTGGGCAGCCTCCGATGGCATGAACTCTATGGGGCTTGTCGCAAATGTATTGTACGACTCAGGCGCGACGTACGGTAAATCAGCATGCAAAAGTAAAAAGCAGCTGAGCGTACTGAGATGGTTGCAATATGTATTAGACAAATTTGTACTCGTCAAGGAAGTCGTTGACGTATTCAGCAAACAAGAAATTCAGATCGTTGGTGCAGAAGTACCTAACAGCGAAGGTAAAACCGCAGCATTGCATTTGATAGTGTCGGATATCAGTGGCGATTCAGCCATTATCGAAGTTGAGAATGGGGTTTTTAAGATCCATCACAGCGCTGACTATCGCGTTGTTACCAATGAACCAAGTTATGAAGATCAGCTAAGGATTAATGATTATTGGCTGTGGCAATGGAGTGATAAAAACAGTCAGCCGAGCCATACGATCCCTGGCGGTCCATACTCAACCGATAGATTCGAGCGCGCTGCGTTTTATCTTAATCACTTAGATTTACCAAACGATGAGCATGATGCCCTTGCACAGGCTCGCTCGGTTGCTGCAAGTGCATCAGTACCCCTTGGCTATAATTTTACAAGCAGTGCCAGCCCAAATATATCTAATACCTTGTGGACAACCGTTGCAGCACATAGGAGCCAAACCTATTACTTTTGCAATGCTCGCACGCCTCATGTTGCTTGGGTGGAATTGGCAAACTTTAACTTTGAATCGCCAGTCAGTGCCTTCACACTGATAAGCGAAGATCCATCTGGGGAATACATCAATAGCACCAGAAATGGCAAGTTAAACAAGCATTTTGAACCAACCGAAGATCCGTTCAAAAAGTAAGATTAGCAGAGCTTCTGAGCCAAACACGCCATAGCTCGTTTTGGCTCAAAAGCACTTAATTTACCGCCATATTCACAGCCATCACTAACAGTAGCACAGCAAATACCTTTTTAATCGTGGCAACAGGCAAGTGATGCGTGGCTTTAGCCCCCATTGGAGCAGTGAACCAAGACGTGCACACAATTCCTAACAGCGCCGGCAAATAAACAAATCCGGCGAAACCATCCGAAAGTGCAAAGTGCGCACTGCCCGAGCTAATGTAGCCAACGGAACCAAAGAGCGCGATAACAATACCACATGCAGAAGCGCATCCTATGGCCTTTTTCATATCAACAGAGAAAAACGTCAACAGCGGTACCAAAAGCGCCCCACCGCCAATGCCTATCATGGCAGATAAACCACCGGTGATCGTCGTTAATACCGTAAGTATGCCTTTATTTGGCAGCTGCCTTTGGGTTGAGCTCTCATTTTTGCTGCTATAAAACATTTTTATTGCTATCAATACCACACTTACTGCAAATACAATGCGCACTGCGTTTTCGGGTAATAGCGCTGCCAAAAAACCACTGATAAGCGCGCCTAGTGCAACGCCCGTCATTATCCACGGCGCTAAATCCCACGGTACATTGCCATTTTTATGATGCGCGATTGCCGATGAGGTAGAAGTAAATAAAATGGATGCCAGCGATGTCGCTACAGCGGCAATCACCACTTGCTCCGGTGGTAACACGTCAAAATACAGTAAAATACTGCTCAGCACCGGAACAATAACCAGCCCACCGCCAATACCTAACAATCCGGCTAAAAAGCCGACAACACTACCGAGTAGTGCACAATACACAAACAACAATATCAACTCACTCATTCCACTTATCTCTTCTTTTAATTGAGGCGCAATCACCTAAGTGAGCAATATGGCCGTTGCTTTTAGCCTTTGTGCCACCTAAGCGCTGCGAGTATAACAACATAACGCTTTGCCATTGGTGCTTTTGACTTAGATAAGCCTTGAATATTCCTCACGTTTTACTTGAAACAAATGCAACTTAGACATTTAGCAGTCTAGACTTTCGGATCTCCAAAGAGTTTTACTCTACAATTGCTCATATTTTCTGCATATGCGACTCAATAAGCGGCATCTATTTTTGTAACTCATGAATCAGACTCATGTTTTATGTGAAATAAAACCGTTTTTCTTCATCTTGTGATCCACGTATAAATCTTACATCACTTAATGTTCGGCACTCTCACTGCGTCCCCGTGGATATCTGTTTATCGCAGTGAAACGTAATTACCGAGCGCGTTAGCATTAGAATTGGATACCTGAAGAACATGAATAACGAGTTTACTTTCACTATTAAGAGCATTCGTCTTGACGAGAATTACCATCCGTCAAACAGCACGCGGATCACCACCAACTTTGCTAACTTAGCAAGAGGCGAAAGCCGCCAACAAAACTTACGCAATGCCCTAAAGATGATTGATAATCGCTTTAACGCATTAGCTAACTGGGATAACCCAACAGGCGACCGTTATTCTGTTGAACTTGAGATAGTCTCGGTTGATATGGATATTGCAGGCAGTGGACAAACTTTCCCGTCAATTGAAGTGTTAAAAACCAATATTGTTGACCACAAAACCAATGAACGCATTGAGGGAATTGTTGGTAACAACTTCTCTTCTTACGTACGTGACTACGACTTTAGCGTGCTATTACTTGATCATAATAAAGATCAACCTAAATTCAGCATCCCTGCTAACTTTGGCGACTTACACGGTAAGCTATTTAAATACTTTGTCGATTCAGAAGCTTACAAGAGTCACTTTAGTAAGCCACCGGTGATTTGCTTAAGTGTATCGGATAATAAAACCTATCACCGCACTGAAAATCAGCACCCTGTGCTTGGCTTTGAATATCAGCCAAATGAGTCATCATTAACTGAGCAATATTTCAAAAAGATGGGCTTACAGGTGCGCTACTTTATGCCACCAAATAGCGTTGCACCTTTGGCTTTTTACTTCTTTGGTGACTTACTGAATGATTACACCAATCTGGAGTTGATCAGCACCATCAGCACTATGGAAACATTCCAAAAGATCTACCGCCCTGAGATTTACAACGCCAATGCGGTTGCAGGCAAGTGCTATCAGCCAAACTTAAAAAACCTAGATCACTCATTAACACAGATTGTTTATGACCGCGAAGAGCGCAGCCAGTTGGCGATTGCACAAGGTCGATTTGCCGAAGAGCATTTTATCAAGCCTTACCAAACCGTGCTTGAACAGTGGTCTGCAAATTACGCTTTATAATCAACGGGAATATGGAACAGCATTTATTATGAAAACACTATTACCAACGTCTACTGCTGGCAGTCTACCTAAGCCCGCTTGGCTTGCTCAGCCAGAAACCCTATGGTCACCTTGGAAACTAGAGGGCGACGAGCTTATTGATGGCAAAAACGATGCGCTACGTATTGCTTTGCAAGAGCAACAACTTGCAGGGATTGATATCGTGAGTGACGGCGAACAAACCCGTCAACACTTTGTAACCACTTTTATTGAACACCTAAGCGGTGTGGACTTTGAGAAGCGTCAAACCGTAAAAATTCGCGACCGCTATGATGCCAGTGTTCCAACCGTGGTGGGCCCTGTATCTCGCCAAAAGCCGGTTTTTGTTGAAGATGCCAAGTTTTTACGCAGCCAAACAGACAAACCTATCAAATGGGCATTGCCAGGTCCGATGACGATGATAGATACGCTGTATGATGACCACTACAAAAGCCGTGAAAAGCTAGCGTGGGAATTTGCTAAGATCCTTAACCAAGAAGCCAAAGAGCTGGAAGCCGCTGGAGTCGATATCATTCAATTCGACGAACCGGCGTTTAATGTTTTTTTTGATGAGGTCAACGACTGGGGCATTGCGGCGCTTGAACGTGCCATTGAAGGACTCAAATGCGAAACCGCAGTGCATATCTGCTACGGCTACGGCATTAAAGCCAACACCGATTGGAAAAAGACCTTAGGATCAGAATGGCGTCAATATGAAGAGGCGTTTCCTAAGCTACAAAAATCCAATATCGATATCATCTCTTTAGAGTGCCATAACTCTCACGTGCCAATCGACTTGTTAGCGTTGATCCGTGGTAAAAAAGTGATGGTTGGTGCGATTGATGTTGCAACCAACACCATCGAAACGCCAGAAGAAGTTGCCAACACACTACGCAAAGCGCTTGAGTTTGTTGACGCCGACAAACTCTACCCATGCACTAACTGCGGTATGGCACCACTTTCTCGTGAAGTGGCAAGAGGTAAGCTAGCTGCATTGAGCGCAGGGGCTGAACTTGTGCGCCAAGAGCTATTAGCCAAAAAATCAGCTTGATAAATACTGAATTAACAATAGTTTTAGCTGCTAAATAAAACCTAAATTATGTGCCGCCTTCAAGGAATGATAGGTGGTGCGGCTTTACAACCTTAATCAGTGTTCAGTACGACGGTTTATTACTTAAACTCACCAGGTAACTTCTACTCGCTCTTGTTATCATTGGAGCATCCATATAATTTATTCTCTAATTTATAATTTAAACCATCAAGCCTAATGCAACCAAGAAATAAGGTTTATACTTGCTAAACAGGTGTTAGTATCTACAAGCTAATAACACAATAAGGATATCATTTGTATGAAAACTATTGCACTCCTATTGCTTTTACTCTGCGTACATAACGCCCAGAGTAACACGCAGGATTTAGATACCGAAAGAAATTTGTATGTTCAAACTACAACTCTAAAAGCACTTAGTCTGGATGACGTACAAAAAAGTACATTACGTGCCATAATCCAGAACGCAGAACTAGACAAAAGAATAGATGCTGAATACGAGGATGGTGCTAAATACGCTATCGGAGATACAAGCCGGTCAATCCCCTACACGGGCAATGAAATACTTCACATAACAATAAATAATGAAATGAATTCTGAGAGCTTCACCTTAAAACCAACTTATTTAGCCTATGGTAGTGATTTAATTTTAAGGTCAATCAGTTTTGAATCACAAGAGAAAAGAGCCAGAACCAAAGCCAGACTAATCTTATTTTTGGAAGATGGCGGGAAATCTGCACCCACTCAACTCTATTATGAGCTTGTTATTAAAACGGAAGGAAAAGCAATATACATGGAGCTCTCAAAAGATTGGCAAATCATTAAAGCAATTGAAACACTACAAAAAAGACGTCCGTTTTTGGGCAATGACGTAATGGAAGTAGGTGACTTCTTACCCGACCAAGCTCAGGAGATAATACGATAATCTTAAGTAGCTTACCGTTAATTAACGGCTGGGAAGTAAAGGTGCTATATAAACCCAGAAAGAGCATTTGAAACTCTAAAGGGCAAGAAATACTCTCATTGCTTACGAACATCTACTAAAAATATTATCAATTTTCATTTGCTTTCATACACTTAATAAATCCGCTATTTCCCCCTTCACCTAACACGCTTTTTTGACTTGAAAAGTACGGATAAAATGGCCTTCTCATAAGTCAGTTTGTTTTCAATCTGAAATTTAGATAAAAGAGAAGCTAACTCATTATTTTTAAAGTTAGCCTCAAATCACCTCCTTGCCTCACTCAAAAGCACCCACCAAAGATTATCTCATCAGGTAAAATCCCATGTAATCAAGGCGATTATATCTATTTGATCCTATACTCACATTGGCGCTTGTGCGTTTGTAAAGCAGACAAAGTAACTGGATTGCTATAAGCGCACATTTGTTTGATTATTTATGGCTTTTTATCGTTTTACTTAGAATAAGCAACTCGAGAAGGTAGACTACGATGGCGCGGTTCCAGATCCCCAGCGAACAAATCGGATCAATTCCTCGAAACCCCTGTTTAATAAGCGCTTACAGGGACTATAAGCAAGGAAAGATAAGTTACGCAGTTTTAAACGAAATTGCAGAGCGTGAAACACAACAAGTGATAAAAGAGCTCGAAGCGATTGGTTGTCAGATCGTCAGTGATGGCGAGCAAAGAAAGTTTGATGGTTTTGCTCACTATTGCTTACACGATTCACCTTGCTACTCAGATCAGGGCTTGCTCGTTGATTTTAACGATGGTCACTCTCGGGTCTTTGCGCCACACCTTAAAGTACCGCCATTTCGCTATCAACATACGGCGGATGAATTTCTCGCTTTCGCACTCAAACACGCAACTGTGCCCGTCAAACAAGCCGTTATTTCTCCTTCAATGTTGAGCTTAGTTTATCCATCTCACGGGATTGAAAATTACGATCACGAAAGTTTTATCAGTGATTTGATAACTGAGCATGTTGGCGAAGTAAAACGCTGCTTAGCACTGGGTGCACACAAAGTACAAATTGACTTTACAGAAGCGAGGCTGTCTTTAAAACTAGACCCGTCAGGTCAGACCCTCAAGTCCTTTGTTGAGTTAATCAATAAATGTCTCGCCCAATTTAGTGATAGCGAAAGGCAACGAATTGGTATTCATACCTGTCCGGGTGCTGATATTGATGCAACCCATAGCGCCGACATTGACTATAAATATCTGCTGCCTACGCTTTTCGACATTAATGCAGGAAGCTTCTACGTTGCACTTAGAGGTGAAGAGAACCCCAAGAAAACCCTGAAGCTGATAGGCAGCATCCTCAAGCCCTTCCAACGTGTATTTATTGGCGTGATTAACCCGAACAGTAGTGAAATTGAGAGCCCAAGATCCGTACGAGATCTCGTGTTACTGGCGAGTGAATTTATTCCTATTCCACAGCTAGGCACTTGTGATGATTGTGGTTTTTCGCCATTCGCCGATGATAGTTCAACAACCAGAGAAATAGTATATGAAAAAATAAAATCGCGACTAGTCGGCACACAAATGGCCGAAGAAGCACTCAATACACGTGCGCAGAAAAATTGAATTAGCCAATGGGTTATGCATGAGCGAAGTATTTCCACCTAAATCAGATGACGCAGATCTAATTGCTAAACTTGAAGATGAAGTTCTGGCATTAGAAATAGAAAACCACAAGCTGCAACAAAGGTTACGTGAGAACGAATACGATAGAAAAGCTCTGCTGGATATTCAAAAGCTTGCTAATGTCGGTACGTGGCGGCTTAACCACCTAACCTACAGCGTTAAAATGAGCGATAAACTTGCTGCCATGCTCGGTATTGATGGCGAAGCCATTACACAGTGGGACGACTTTATCAATGCACTAGATCCAAGCGCCGAGCTAGCAATAAAACAGCAGCTCCACAATGTTTTTGTTCACGGTGGAAGCACCACATTTGAGCATGTTGTAACTAGAGCTGACGGCTCCACACTTTATGTAAGACACCACTGTGAAACGCTACTAAACGGCATTGGCCAACCACTTAATTCAATTGGCCTGATGCTGGATGTCACACAAGATAAAGTCAAGGCCGCGCAATTGGAAGTGCTATCGAATAAGGATGAACTAACCAATTTATACAATCGTAGAAAAATGAATCAGGCACTACACGAGGAAACGACAGAGTGCTTAACTAAAGGCCTTCCCCTTAGCACGATTATTCTAGACTTAGATCTATTTAAACAAGTGAACGATAGGTTTGGCCACCATATCGGCGATGAAGTGTTGGTGCTCGTGTCGCAGGAAATTCAAAATAGTCTAAGGTCAACGGACATCGCATCTCGTTGGGGAGGTGAAGAGTTTCTTATCTTGTGCCCCAACACCTATCTCAACGATGCACAGAAAGTAGCAGAGCGGATCCGTAAAGCGATTGAAGCCATTCAATTATCCTGCCCACACAAGATCACAGCCAGTTTTGGCGTAGGCAGTTTACAAGATGGTCAAGACCTATCTGAGATGCTAAAGCGAGTTGACTCAGCCCTATACCAAGCGAAAAAAGCAGGTAGAAACTGCATACGAGTAGAGCCTGAATAGCGCAAATGCATACTTAATACGGTTATTGACACTATTTAACCTGAGGTTTGGATATTATCGTGAAAAATCCTTATGTTAGGTACGTCACTCATATGACAGTTTTACGTTATTGTTGCGTCATGATCAGAGCGCCACGTAGATCATACCAAAATCAAGTTAATGAACGACGGATAATTCACAGGTACGCATTGTATCCAGCAGAACTATTCTTTGTCTATCGTAAACAACCTTCTTACACTCCCCTTCATTTGATACACCGAGTTTTTATTTCATTCTATCGCGTATTAGGTGACATTGAATTACACCTGAATAACTATGAAGCCCACATAAAAATTATATTGAAGGTGGCGATATGCCTTTTGAATTGAAACGGACGCTTATTTGCACTTTACTGGCTTGCGCTGCATTGCCAGCACTAGCACAAACTGAGGTGGGATTACAGGCTAAAGACATTTTTGAACTGGAATATGCAAACGACCCACAAATATCCCCAGATGGTACTCAAGTTGTCTATGTGCGTAACAATAATGACGTGATGAAAGATGCTAAGCGACAAAACCTGTGGCTGGTCGATACGAAATCAGGCGCACAATCACCACTCTTCTCTGATGAAAACAATTACAGTCAACCTCGCTGGTCGCCGGATGGTAGCAAAATCGCCTTTGTGAGCAATGTATCTGGCAGCACACAAATTCATGTGCATTATCTTGCTCAAAACCGTACGGCACTACTTACACAGTTGCAATCTGGGATCAGTGGCTTAACTTGGTCACCAGATGGCAAATGGCTGGCTTTTAGCCAAAAGGTTGCTGAAAAGCCAGCAGTCATTGCCAAGATGCCAGAAAAACCAAAAGGCGCGAAGTGGTCCGACTCTGCCATTGTTATCGACAAAGCCTACTACCAAGCAGATGGCCGAGGCCTTATCAAACCGGGCTATCGCCAGATCTTCGTGTTACCGAGTGAAGGCGGCACGCCACGCCAATTAACCTCTGGTAATTATCACCATAGTGGGAAACTCGCGTGGCGAGCAGATGCTAAGGCCATTGTATTTTCAGCAAACCGTATTGCAGACTGGGAATACAAGCGCCTAGAAGGCGACTTATTCGAAGTTGATTTTAACCGTAATATCACCCAGCTTACGTCGGCTCCTGGTCGTGAGTACGCACCTAGTTTTTCCGAAAATGGTAAACAGCTGGCTTATCTTAGTGCATCGAATGCGCTAAACCCTTACCGTAATAGCAAGCTGAATATCATGGATTGGCAGGACAAAACCTCCCACATGATTGCCAAAGACTTCGACCGCTCAATCCAAAACCCAACTTGGATTAGCAGTGATAGACTGGCGATGACGTACGATGACCACGGCAAGCGAAAGCTCGCGAGCATCACCACAAAAGGCAAAATTACCGACATCACAGATACGCTCTCAGGCACAACCCTTGGTCGCCCTTATCTAAGCGGTGAATTTAGTGCTAACTTTGATGGAGAAATTGCCTTTACTCAGGGTTCGAGTGAGCGCCCTGCTGACATCGCAATCACGACAAGAAAAGGCAAAGTAGCGCAATTAACCCGCCTTAACGAAGACCTACTTGCACATAAAACCCTTGGTAAAGTGCATGAGATCACGTATAGCTCGTCGTTCGACGGGGAGAAAATTCAGGGCTGGTATATTACGCCACCAAATTTTGACCCAAACAAAAAATATCCATTACTACTAGAAATTCACGGTGGTCCACACTTAGCCTACGGCCCCCATTTCTCAGCAGAATTACAGCGTTATGCCGCCGAAGGTTATGTGGTATTTTACGACAATCACAGAGGCAGCAGCTCTTACGGCGAGCGCTTTGCGATGTTGCTCAAGTACAAATACAGCTCGAAAGAAGACTTTGCCGATCATAACTCAGGGGTAGACGCTATGCTTGAGAAAGGCTTTATCGACAAAGATAATCTGTTTATTGCTGGCGGCTCTGCAGGTGGTATCGCAACAGCCTACGCAATTGGCTTAACTAACCGTTTCAACGCTGCTGTTGTCGTAAAGCCTGTGATCAACTGGCTGAGTAAAGTACTTACCGCTGACAGTGGCCTTGGTCAAATTCCAACGCAATTCCCAGGTATGCCATGGGAGCATATGGAACACTATTGGCAACGCTCACCGCTTTCGCTCGTTGGCAACGTAACCACCCCAACCATGCTAATGACGGGTGAAGAAGACTTGCGCACGCCAATGGCCGAAACCGAACAGTTCTACCAAGCACTTAAGCTGCGTAAAATTGATTCTGTACTGGTCAAAATTCCAGGTGCGCCACATGGAATTGCAGGCCGTCCTTCTCGGATGATCAGTAAGATTGAACATACCCTAGCTTGGTTTGAAAAATATAAGAAGTAAACGTCATTTGCTTATTTCGATAACCTGGCTTGAGGTCTACAGGCCACATTACTCATGTGTCCTGTAGACCCCTCCCTCTGAAAAATGACACTATTTTAGAGAGACATAAAAGCACTTAGTCTCATCTTGTATGCTTGCTCCGCATAAAATTAATGTGGTGCGTGTCTTTGTTATTTTCTTTTGTTATTTTTCTATCACTTTATATACCCATAGCGCTCAGCAGGATGATGTGTCCATGCTGTGCGCAACCATGAGTGGTTTTACCTACACCAAACATGCTCATGAATAGTATTCAGTAGAAGATTGCTTGATAATTGGGGGTGGGGTGGTGTTCGAGCTTTAAAACCATTTGAATTAGAAAGCTAGTAAATTATATTACAATGTATAATAATATTATCCCAAAACCTCGCAACTAGCAGAAATTTAATTTATATAAAAATATAAAAATATAAAAAATAAATAAAAAAGGATTAAGAGTGGAATTCATAAAAAACGCTCCAATTAGTAAATCTGTTGGGTGGATACTATTAGCTAGTTGTCTTGAACGGTTAGCTTATTATGGGGTGAGAGCCTTCATTGTTCTGTTTTTAATGGACCAAAATGGTGGGGCTGGTTGGGACCAATCTAAGACGCTTGATTTTTACGGTCAGTTCACTATGTACGTTTATCTGGCAACATTTATTGGAGGTCTTTTATCAGATTTTTTGTTAGGAGCGTTTAAGTCTACCTTATTGGGCATTTTATTAATGTTTTTTGGATATTTAAGTTTAGGATTCGTAGAGAGCCAACACCTTTTATATTCGGCTGGATTGATTGCGTTAGGCTCTGGATTCTTCAATCCTAACATTCCAACAATAATAGCCCACCAATTGAAAAAAATGCCGAGCAAACTCGATAGCGTTTTTACAGGACAATATCTGGTGATAAATCTGGGCGCATTTATAGGGCCCATGACAATAGGTATTTTGGTTGAAAACGTGAGTTGGTCAGTAGCCTTCATAATGGCTGCGGCAGTTAGCGCGCTTGTATTTATCATCATGTATAGTCAGCGTTCAGCAGTGCCACGGCAAAGCCATAAAGCAAATGTAGCCACCCAAAATCAAGGCAGTAACTTTTTTAGTGGAGTTGGCTTAGTAATTGTCATTTTCTTATTGTCGACTTTATTTTGGTCTTATTTTGAAATTGGTGGCGGAAATCTATATCAAGCATTTCCTCAGATAATGAGTGGGTTGGGTTTTTCGATAAATGCTAAGACAGTTATCGCTACTTGTGTTGTATGTTTTACTTTGTGGTGGTTTTTTAAAGTCAGCTCTTGGTATAAGGTCGCACTTGGTTTTATTATATTTTCATTAAGTTGGCATATACTTAATTACAGCATTACAAAAAATTCAAGTGTAAAAGACTTCATCATTTTTGTGATGATACTTCAAGCTATTGCGGAGGTATTTTGCTCGGCAATATTTATGTCAATTATTGCTAAACATGGATTCAAGCCATTACTAAGTACAAGCTATGCCATATTTTTCTTTGCTACTTCGCTAGCTAGTTACTTTGCAGGTCAATATAGTGATTCATACTCTACTTTTGCACCGTTTGGTTGGGTATGTTTGATTGTTGGAGGTGTTTTGGTAACACTTCAATTATCATATAATAAATATGTGACTATGCAGTCCCAAGTAGAATAATGGCGGACACCCACGACAAACTTTAACCGTTTTTTCTCTTTCTTTGAGGTGGGTGTCTTAATCTTCTTTGGTCTACTATCGTTCTTTATTTTTTAGCGTGCTTGCACCCGATACCGAACCTTATTGCTCGTTCCAACATTATTCGTTAATTGTAATATGCCTTTTGTTATACCAGTTGGTATCGTAAATGTAAGACTAGATGGTGTATGAGTTGAAGGAACAAGTGTTTTATTTCCCATTATGATGCGGGTTTTATCATCAAACCCCACTCCCTTAAGCTCATATTGCTCACCTTCTTGAACTTTGATTGAGGCATATCCAAATATTAACGGTGAACCCGCTTTGTATGGGCTTAATCGCACTTCATTAGAACGCTTATTTCGAGTGTAAATAAATGCCTTATATTTGCGAAATGGTAGATTGAGCTCAAAGATTAGCTCTGAGTTAGTGTGCGATGTTGGCGCGATATTATAAATTTCTTCACCGTTATAGATAACCACTTTTGGGTTCTCCAGCCCGGCAAAGTCATCACCAGTAAATACAACACTATCGCCGATACGATAAATTCGAGGTAATGAATAGCCATTGTAATAACCGGCTTGAGAGGATATTTGTACACTCGGTGAATCGCTTAATCTAAAGCCTCGCACTCGCTCATACGGCTCGGCGTCATAAATATCTAACACTTTGTCGCCATCATTATCGAGATCGATAAAACCCTCAACCCCGTCTTTGTCAGAGTCTTCCGGCCATCCTTTCGCGTTGAGTTTTTCGTCGGCATCCGCTATGCCGTCATTATCAGAATCAAGATCCAAAAAGTTTAATTTATCATCTTGATCTGCATTTCCTGAGCCTTCGCGCTCATCACTAATGCCGTCGCCATCACTGTCTAAGTCTAATAAGTTAATTACCCCGTTATTGTCCTCATCGAGTGTAGCACCTTGCTTTACATAATATTCATAGAAGTCATGGATAGAATCTCTATCGGTATCAATACGAGTTGGTTCAACACCAATTGCATATTCTGCATGATCATCAATACCGTCGGTGTCCTTATCTTTAAATACGTAAATTTCATAGGAATAGTCCGGCGCGCCACCCGAAAAATCATCAATGACGCTCAAATTGAATTTTCCGTCATGGGGTATTTTAGTCAGGATATGCGCCATTTTGAGTGCGCTATGGGTATGGATCTGCGATGAGTTGATCACAAAACCACCTTGCTCGGAAAAATACACTTTAGGCTTAAAATTATCGGAGCTATAGGTAATGCGAGCTGAGATATAGTCGCCCTTGTTTGCACTAAATTGGTACAAATCGCCATTATCACCCGCATTTGAAATAACCCCTTTTACTTTAAACGGAAGTTGATGCGCAACTTTTACCGCATTGCTGGGGTTATCATTAGGTTCAATCTCGACAATTTCGGGATAACGAGCGCGTTGACTGTCAAATGGAAACTCATCATGCTCGTCTAACACACCATCACCATCTTCATCTTTGTTTTGCCAAGTTCCCTTAGTTGGGTCAAGCGAGCTATTATGTGGAGTTGCAAACACAATTGTACTAACCAGTGCAAGTGCCAATAAAATGCATCGTGATGTCATAAACAATCCTTATTAATGTTGTTTTTTAATTAAAGTCTTTCAAATTTTTCACCCTGCGACCCGCTTCATACTTGTACTCTTTCACTAATGATTTGGAATACATTACACTGGGTGTCTTCGTTACTTTGTCGTTACTTTTGCTCGGGGTCTCTTTGTTATTTTTGCTGCTTTCAGCACTCAACCTCCACCACGCTCTACGCTAAAACTGACTTTTGCACCACCGCTTGAGTTATTGCCTAGTTTGAGTTGTCCACCGTGGTTTTCAATAATAATGCGAGAGAGCATAAGGCCTATGCCGTTGCCATCAGCTTTGGTGGTGTAAAATGCTTCAGCAGCTTCGTTTAGGTTGGAAAAACCGGGGCCTGTATCTGTGACCGTAAACGCTAACTTGTCTGCATCGGGGGTGATGTTGAGTGTGACTTCTGGCGAAGGTGTGCACGCTTCTTGGGCATTGTTAATAAGATGGCAAAGCACCTGTTTGATTTGACTCGTATCAAAAAAACCGAGCAGGTCCGCTGTGCTTTCTACCTTTAGCTGAGGGTAGATACTTTGTAGCTGAGTGCAAAACTCACTGAGTGCAACAATCTGCTTATGCGCAGGAGGTAATTTGGCAAGTGAGGCATAGTTGCCCATAAAAGATTTAAGGTAATTGGCGCGCTCGTTGATGAGTGACAGCCCACTAGTAAACCTTTCTAAATCTAACTCACGGTCTAGGCGCTTGGTTAGGCTGCGAGCTATCGTACCAATCGGCGCTATGGTGTTATTGATCTCGTGACTTAAAATACGGACAAACCGCTGTAATGCGTCTTTTTCTTGTTGATATAAAATACTATCGAGCTGTTTTAAAACCAGTAGAGTGTGAGGTTTATTGGCAATGTAGCAGCTGTCGTGTTCAAGCAAAAAAGCATGCTCGGTACCGTCAAGCATCACCGAAACCTTTCCTTGTTTTTGCTGAGCTTGTAATGACTGAAACCAGCGCCAAGCATCGTCTTTGTAACAGTCAAAAAAGGTGCGCTCAGCGTAGCTGTTGGCAAATGCAACGCTTTGTTTGTCAAACACGATAAGTGCACAATCAAGCTTTTCAATGATTTGCTTTAGCAGGTCGCTTTGCTCTGCCAGCGCTCGCTGATCGGCTTGCATGGTTTGTGCAAGCGCGTTTAAGTGTTCCACCGTTGAATATAATTGTGCGTCTTTGCCATGTGCCGCTCTTAGAGCATAATCGCCTTGGCGAAGCGATATCAACAAGGTATCAATGAGATTAATAGTGTTTTGTCTTGTAGAGCTATATTTATAAGTGAGCAGTGCAAAACACAGCGCAAATACCAAATCTAGCAATATAACGAGTGCAACCGGGTAATTGTGCACAAGGAGCAGAACGTTAGCAATAACGAGTAGTAATGCACTTAACAACCAGTGTCCAAATCGATAAAACAAGCTTGCTTATCTCCTACTCATATTTATCCATTTTGCGATACCACGCACTGCGCGATAGTCCCAAGCTCTTCGCCGCTTTTGATACATTACCACCGTGAAATTCCAGTCTTTTAAATAGTGCTTGCTCAATAATTTCATCCAGCGTTAAATCGTGATTTTCTGATGTGCTCACAGTAGCAGTATTCACCGATTGCAACGCTGAGTGCGGTGTGGGACTGAGCGCCAAATCGCTGGCAAATACTCGGGCGTTTGAACATGTAAATACCACGCGCTCCATCATATGTTTAAGCTCTCTTACATTGCCAGGAAAGTCATAAGCACTCAGTGCTTTAGCAGCACAAGGCATAATGATTGGTGGTGGTTTTTTGTAATCTTGACTAAAGCGCATTAAAAAACGCTCTGCTAATGGCAAGATATCCTCTGGGCACGCTCTTAAAGGCGGTATTTCTACTTCTATAGTATTTAATCGATAATATAAATCTTGGCGAAACTGGTTATTGGCAATCGCTTCATTGAGTTGGCAGTTGGTGGCAGAAATTATTCTCGCAGTATTATCCAAAACTTTGTGACTGCCAACCGCCGCGTACTTCCGCTCTTCTAGCACTTGAAGCAACTTTGCTTGAGATTGCAAAGATAAATTGGCAATTTCATCTAAAAACAACGAGCCATTACTTGCGAGTGTAAATGCACCCACTCGATCTGCTTTCGCATCAGTAAATGCCCCCTTTTTATGGCCAAATAACTCAGAGTTAAATAGCTCGTCGCTCACTGCCCCCATATTAATCGAAATAAAACTGCCACCAGCACGACTTGAATGCTCGTGTACATACTGTGCGTAATAGCTCTTTCCTGTGCCATTTTCACCGGTCAGCAAGATGTTCATATCGCTTTGTGCCAACTGGGTGAGCTGTGTCAGCACACGCTGTTTTTTCTCACTTTGCGTAACAAAGTTGATCGTTTGTTGGGGCTGTTTAAGGCGTTCGTTTTCAGCAGATAGCCGCGCTAAATGTTGTCTGTCAGCTCGCTTCTCGATTTGTACTTTGATGCTATGAGCAAGGCGCTCATCATCCCATGGCTTTTCAATGAAATCGGCCGCTCCTTGCTTTAGGGCAGTAACGGCAAGGTCTAATGTCGCCCAACCAGTCATCACCACAATGGGTAAAAGCGGATCTATTTGAATGAGCTTAGCAATCGCCGCCAACCCTTCTTTGCCACTGGTGGTGTCATGGGTAAAGTTCATATCCAATAGCACCAAGTCCACTTCCTGTGTACTGACATAATCAAATGCTGCCTCTGGTGTCACCACACCGTGACAGGCGTAGCCTTCATCCTCAAGTAAAAACTTCAGACTCGCTTGAATATCAAGCGAGTCGTCTACTATTAACACCTTTTTCAAATTATTATTCCATTCTTAAGCTAACCGCAGGTTGGACTTTTATGCTGCGTTTCACCGGGATATAAAGCGCAAGGCATACCGCAACAAATACCAGTAGCAAAGTAATGCTACCCGCACCAAACATAACACTAAACGGCACAATACCACGGAAAAAGTCTACAGCAAGATAACACAAGATATAGAAAATTAATGCAGAAATAGTCAGCCCTGTAACGGTATGAGTTAGATTTTTCTTGATAAATAACAACATGATCTGGCGATCTTTGGAGCCAAGCGCACGGCGGATGCCTATTTCATAGCTAGATTTATTAATATTACTAAGGCCCATGGCATAAATGCCGATTAAAGAAAGCGTTAAGGCAAATCCACCCACAATCAAAAACACATAAATGATGCTAGTGAATGCCCCCATCATAGAGCGATGGTTGTCGTAGTGATCAAAAACATAGCTAGTTTCGAGCTTACTTGAAAGCCTACCTAACACGCGATAGAACGCTTCATAACTTTGGCTTGGCGGCAGTTCAGTGACGAATTTAACCGCCATTGCGTTATCCTTTGGCGCATATTGACGAAAACTAAAATAGACCTCATGACGACGTTCACTGGCGACAACGCTCATTTCATCCACTGCTATGCCAATTATTTTAGCACTTGGCCATTTTGCATCACGTAACATCAGTGAGCGTCCTAATACATCCTCACTGCCAAACAAAGCCTTTGCGAGAGACTGACTAATGATCACCACGGGTGCCGCTTCTGTGTTGTCTTGTGCGGTAAAGTTTCTGCCGCTTTGCAGTTCGCGATTGAAAAGATGAGTTACAGCTTCAATATTTATGATTTTATCGGTGTAGACTTCGCCTTCGCTTGTTTGCACATCAAGTTCAATCTCACGCTGATACACGCGCCCTTCTTTAAAAGCAGGATCCAGTGTCATACCCACAACCAACGCGCTTGCCATTTCGACCGCTTTATCACTCGAAAATTCGTTTTCAGCTTGAAATTGCAGCTCAGTGGAATGCACCCCTTTGAGAGTCTCTCCGTCGATGTTTCCCGCCATAGAGTACATCACATAACCTATGGTGCTCGACGCCATCAGCATAAAGCTCACTAAAGTCACCTGCAAAGACAATAGCCGTTTTGACATCAATCCAGCCTGTTTGCCGGTTGCACCTCGCGTGCCGTCTCGCAGTACATCATTGATGTTAAAGTTAGCGGTTTTCACCGCAGGTAACAGCACAGCAATAGCAAATACAAAGCTTATCAACAACAATGACACCAAGATAGTGATGGTATTTAATTGCCAATACCACCAGTACGGCATTTTGCCACCAATCATCATATTAATAACAAAGTTTAGTGCCCGCAAACCGAGATCCGTTAGCAATAGCGCCACTACCCAACTGCTAAAGCAGTAAATAAAGCCCTCACAGGCATGCTGCTGAACAACTCTTAATTTTTTCGCACCAATCGCGGCACGAATAGCCGATTCTTTTTGTCTCTCGATTATTTTGGCAAAGAGTAAGTTACTAATGTTGATTGAGGAAATAAGCAAAATAAGTACGATACCTATCATAAATAGGGTAAATACAAATATCGCCTCACCATCAGTGTTGTATTCTACTAAAGTCATTGATTCAACTCGAACTGTTTTATCCACCTCGAGCTCTGACTGACTAGCGCGTTGCTTTGCATAGTCAGTGAAGAATAAACTTAAGCGTTGCTCCAGCTTTGACTCTACCACCTCGTTTGGCATCTTATAAATAATATCAATAGCATCAGCAGGTGCTGCGTTATTACCTTTAAGCGGTAGCCAGAGTTTAGAAAATATCGGGAAGTTATTACGTTTGGGCATCACGCCGATTATCTCGTAGGGCTTTTGATCAACGATCATCGTACGCCCAATAACATCTTCGCTACCTTGGAATAAATGCGACCATAGATAGTCTGAAATCACGACTACATCTTGAGCTGATCCCACAAAGTCCTCAGCGGTATAAAATCGCCCGAGCTCAGGCTTAATATCCATAAACTGGAAAAAGCGCTCATCAACATAGGAGCCTCGATAATGATTTCCTCGCTCAGCGTCACTTACCCAAACACTCACAGGTGCAATATAAAGCCACTCCTCAAGTTGCTTAACTTCATCAAGTTCTCGTAGTTGTGGCAGCATGCTATATTCAAATCGATTTTGCGTGCTGATAGGGTTGCGAACCTTGAAGATCCTGATTTCAGAGCTGCCATTCCCTACTTGGCTATGTGAGAATGCCACGGTATAAATATAATTAAAGCCAATCAATGATATGGTCAAACTACCAACCATAATAAACATCATCAATAACGTAAATCGCATTGATTTTGCGATGTTTCTCAGCGCATAGCGAAAATCTAAAAGTAATCCCATACTAAGCTCCAACGACTTTACTTACACGGTCAAGCTGCTTTTTATCTCGTAAAATATTGCCATCAAGCATTGAGATCACCCGGCTGGCGTAGGTCGTTGATTCAATATCATGCGTTACCATACATATCGTTTTGCCAGCAGCATGAAGCTCGCTCAACAACCCTAGCACTTGCTGGGCATTGTTTGAGTCTAAGTTACCAGTCGGCTCATCGGCGAGAATGAGGTCGGGGCTGTTAATCAACGCTCTTGCAACTGCGGCCCGCTGTTGCTGACCACCTGAAAGTTGAGAGGGAAAATGATTGACTCGGTTTTCTAACCCCACCATCGCCAGTGCATCTTTGGCTTTTTGCTCCATTTCTTTTTGGCTAATGCCGCCGATATAAGTCAGCGGTAACATGACATTTTCAAGTACATTTAAATCACTGATAAGATTAAATGCCTGAAAAATAAAGCCTATATGGTTAGCGCGAATATGAGCACGCTCGTCTGAGCTCAAATTAAATGCTTGGTTACCGCTGATAAAATACTCGCCGTTACTTGGCTCATCAATCAGGCCCAAAATTGACAGTAACGTAGACTTGCCGCACCCCGAAGGTCCCGTGATAGCCACAAACTCGCCGGGCTCTACCACGAGATTAATACCGTCTAGTGCTTGAGTTGCAATTTCATCCGTCTGAAACCGCTTTTTGATGTTATTAAGTTGAATGACTGAGTTCATAATAGTGTCCTGTTAACGCACTAGCACTTGGCTATCTTGAGTATACTTTTCCATATCGGAAATAATGATAGTTTGATTTTTATTAAGGCCTTCAAGCACTTCGATGTAGTTTACCGAACGCTGACCAAATTTAACCGTTTTTTTCGTCGCGAGATGTTTATTAACAACAAACACGCTCGCTTGATTATTTGCAATGGCATTGGCCGGTATTGCGACGAATATAGCCTCGGGTTTATAGCTCGTTACAATAACCCCTTCAATGTTGAGTTTATCTCTGGCTTCTCTTGGCAAAGCGTCTTCAATGCTCAGCTCCACTTCAACTTGGCTATTGGTGACTTTTGGGGAAACACGTTTTACGATGGCGTTAAAACGCGAAGTGTAAGTATCGATTGTAGCCGACTGCCCAACTTGTACATGCGGCGCATCTAGTTCCGCGATGTTTATCTTAGCAACCAGCAAACGCGGATCTGCCACCTCTGCAACTGAACTGGTATTAGACAATTGCATGCCCACTTCAATCAGCACATCCTGAATTTGTCCAGTGATTGGCGAGCGCACATCAAGCGCTGCGATATTCTCTTCAAGTAGCTTAATTTCGGATCGTAGGCTTGCTTGCTCAGCCAGCTGCGCTTTGGCTTTCGCCTGCTGTACTTGTTGCTGAGTGGCAACCCTAGCTTGCTGTAACTCCACTTGCTTTTGACTACGCTGCATTGCAAACTCGCTGCGTTGATGATCAAGCATAGAGATAGTGCTATTGCCCTTTTCTATTAAGGTTTTTTGCGCCTGCCACTGAATTTTGTCTGCTTTATAACCCAACAAAGCATCATGATGTGCGGTGTGGGCCTCTTGCACTTTGGCCTTTAACTCTGCAAGTTCAGCCTCATGTTGTGCTGAAATTTTGGTAAGTTGGCTATGTTTTTGAATGAGCGCTTCGCGCAGTGATGGATTTTCAAGCCGAGCAAGTAGCGTACCTTGAGTGACCATTTCACCCGGTTTAACCAGCACTTCAACTACTTTGCCGCCACTACTACTGGTAACCAAATGGCGTTTCTCCAATGCAAGACTACCAAGTCCCTTAACACTGAGTTCAAACTCGCCCTGTTGGACTGTAGCAACGATTAACTCTTCTTGGAAAACCACGTTTGATGCACTTTGGGTATACGCTTTGGCAAAAAACACCAAACCGACCACAAGTAGCACAATTACAAGCAATGCGAGCTTCTTAATCGGCATGCGCTTTGTTTTCGCCAGTTTTATATCCATACTTTGTACTCCACTTTGAGAATACAGTTGATGAATCAAATTTCAGGCCAAACTTTTTCTAATTATAAATCAATAACATAAAAATAAATTAAGATAATACCCGATAAAGCATGTCTCGAAAATGAGACACGACTACAGTAATGACTGTGCCAAAAGCGAGACAAAAGCTGAGCTATTTTTGCTTTGTCATTATAGAGAGGTCAATTCCTATTATATTTCTGAGCATGTTGCTGTTTGCGCCTCGTACAATGCGCTAAGACTTTGAGCTTTTCATCTTCGCTGTAACTTGTCCAGCTGGTGATTTCGTCCAACGTTCTAAAGCAACCTAAGCACACATCTTTATCATCCAAACAACACTTTCTGATGCAAGGAGATTGAACCAAATTACAACTTGAGTGTGACATCGCAGCTCCTTTAAATAGATTTACTCAAAATAACTTGCCGGAAAACAAGACTCTCTCTTTTTGCCTTTAAAATGATGGCAGACCTCTCCCGTTTCGGTATTAACTAAAAAGGAATGGTCAATATCCTTAAAGTAAAACCAAATGAACTCCATGTCTTCTTCTAAGAAGTGTTGTTCAAAAGTGGGCTCATCAAAATGCGCCGCTAGCGCATCAATATCTGTTATTTCATCGTAGCTAACGGCATAGACAGCTAGGCTCGTGAGCGTGGCTAAAACAAAAAATACCTTAACTAGGCCAATATGCATCTTGTTACCTTTAGTCATTTTATTGGACGAAATACATCATCTTCATCAATCAATATACAAACTGGGTGGGGCTATCCCCACCACATACGCACGACCTGTTGCGCGTCGTTTAACTCAATATTAAGTCGCTGAGGTTGATGATCTTGGGTAAGCATATCTCCAGATTGATACACCCTAACCACTTTTCCAACGATTGTTTGTAGGGATTTTGAATAATCAATATCTTGCACCATTTAACCCTTATTTATGCTGGATGTTTAAAGCCAACGACGCACTCTCCTTTGATAGCGTAAATAGGCATCTCCAAAAGTTTGTTCCATCATTTTTTCTTCAAATCGAATGTACCATCTGTCGGCAATAAGTAAAAAAGCAGTCACAAACAAAAATGACACGAGTGCACCACCGATTAATACGGCATAGCCTAGTAATGCAATGACAAAACCTAGGTACATGGGATTGCGGGTATATTGAAATACCCCAGCCTCCACTAATTTATCAGGCTTATTGAAAGTCATAATATCGGTTTCTTCCCTCGCGAATATCATGCTGCCCGACTTGGCCAGTGCAAACCCCAAAGCAATCGGTATTAACCCTAACAGATTTAAAGGGTAATAAATAAAATGTGGTGCAGCAATCAACCAACACACCACAGGCATCAATATGACAAATAAAAACAGTAAAATAGGAGGCAGTAGCTTTTTCATGATGTTATTCCTTACCTTTAGAACAATAATTAGAGATAAGGTAATGCGAATTTTGTTGCTGTGCCTTAACCTATGTTAAGCCAAGCTCTTTTCTAATTCTCGACAGCGATACATCCGTGATCCCAAGGTACATTGCGATATGGCGCAAAGCAACCGAGCGGCTTAATGCTTGATTTTCCGTGATAAAGCGTAAGTACCTTTCCTTTGCACTTAACTGGAGTAACGCCGCTTCGCGTTTCTCTTTTTTAAGCACTAACTGTTCATAAATTTTGCGCACAAACCGTCCCCAGTTGAGGTTTTGCTCAGATACAGTGATTAAATCAGCATAGCGAATTTCGGCAATAACACAGTCTGTTAGCGTTTGCGTTGAAAATGGACTCGGCTGTTCTTCTAGATAACAAGATAAACAAGAGAATGCCCCGCCCTTCTGTAGCAGAGATTTGTTCCGTTCATTACCCTTTTCATCTAGGTAGAAATAACGTCCATATCCATCTAATAAGAAATAAACACTCGAGATTTTCTCACCTTGTTCGAATAGCATCGTATCGGCTGTGATATGACCGATTTTTATATACGGAGCCATAAGAAGCCAATCCTCAAGTGAGAAGTCCACTAACCGCCCATATACAGCTAACCATTTTTGATAATTTTCGTTACTTGATTTAGACATTAGTGTAAGTGCTTTTCGAATATTAACAGGATTTTATTGTCGTAAGGTATCGTATCGAACTGCTGATATCCAAGCTTTTGGTATATGTGCTGCGCTCGCGTATTATCTGCAAAAACATCTAGCCAAACTCGCGTTATACGCAACTCCTCTAACACGTATTTTTCCATCTGATTTATCGCTTCTTGCCCTATTCCCAATCCCTTTTTAGCAACCACAATCCGGCAAAATTCAACACTTTTCAGTTCTGGTTCAACGGCTAAAATTATAAAGCCAACTATTTCACTATCTGAGTGGATTGTTAAATAGTGTATGTTGGGCTCAGAAAATAACTGCTGATGAACAAGCAGCGAATTGCTCAAGATAAATTCCTTATTATCATCCGCATTCTCCATTTTGCTCAAAGCTGGAGGTTGTGTAAAAAACCCCTTGAACTAATATGAGCATCTCATTCGCTTTTATAGTTAAGTAAGAGTTTTGAATTAAGTTCATTAATGAAAAGGCTATCCTGTAACCTCGATTCTTGCTCGATCAGCCACGCTTCAAAAACTTCTAATGTAGCTGACTGATAAAGTTGCGATAGCCAATCTTGGAGTGATATATCACAAGCCTCACATAAAGCTTGCTGACATAACCAAATATTTTCAGGCATCGCCACATTCTTACCATACTTGATGAGCTGAGAATGCTGAAAAGCACTTTTTATTCCGACAAGGCCAAGCTTCCCCTGTTCATCTATTGGTGCAAGGTGATTATCTTGCACAAAACGCGGCGATGCTGGGAAGTTGAACACGAACTCAGGAGATTCATAATTGGTGTACTCATATTTAACAATAGCGCCAGCAGATAAATTTGTCGCCTCACATGGAATAGTAAAAGGAATATTGAGGCTGCATTCATTTTCACCAAGGACATAATGGCCATAGACTATAATATCCGTTTGCAACTTAAAGCCATCTCCAGGCTGGTGGCTATCCGGGATAATCAACTCCCCACGTAATAACGTATCGTCACCACGGCTGAGCTTCTGTACCGAAGACTTCTGTAAGTTAAAAAATTCTCCAACGTGTATTTGCTCCCCTTTTCTATTTAACATTGCCGACAACGCGATAGACTCAGGGATCAAAATACCGTCTTCTTTTAGGTAGGGAAATAAGTGCTTGAAGATCCAAACTTGTGGCTCTCTTTTTAGTAATGCTGTCATCGTTTCAGAAATCACGATATCAAAGCTACATTTTTCTTCATCCTGCCATTTTAATGCATCACAACAAACCAAGCGTTCGATACGGTGCTCTACATCAAAAGCATCAATTAACTTTTTTACCGCAGCTATATTTTCTGGATGTATGTCAATCAGGGTTGCCCTAACAGGAAGGTTGGGATGTAGTGCTAACAATGGAAGCAGCAACGTGGCGTAAGGACCAGTGCCTGCGTATAAAATATGAACTTCAGATAACCCTTCTTGCTGTTTATCTTCGATAGCCGCTTTTACACCTTGCATAAAAATCAAACTGCGCAGCAGTTCTTGAGAGCATTTAGCTGCCTGAACAGGAGAAATAGCAACACCATATTCAGTATGAACACAACTCCAATCATTCATATCAAACTGAGTATCAACTCCACTCAGTGTACCAAAGAATTTGACAAACTCGTCAAACAAAGTTGTCAGTTCAGGAGACTCCTTATTTGCAGCGAAAATTCCTGTTAAACACCTGCTTTTAAAGCTATTTAGATCCATATGCTTTCCCATGATATAAAACGCTGTCGTATTAAGTACTTATTCTTATTTAAAGTATCATTTAAAGATAGAGTGTATATATTTGCAATAAAAACCTTAAATCAACTCACCGTGATCGGTTTTCTAGTTTGAATCAACAATATAAAAGTAGCGCTTAATTCATCATTTCGACAGCACCTACACCAGATCCAACATCAACACCTTCAAATGACTCACTATCTTGGTTACTACTAGCTGCACCACTGGCGCTGCTACGTAGAAGAAAATAACACCCTACTTTTTTGTAATTAAGTAATGAATTGGCGAGCATTGTGCTCGCCATTTTTGTTTACTCTCATCTCATTCATTGTTTCGGATCAAGTTGTTTCTGGTTATAGCTGCTAAGCTACCATCGAATCAATCAAGGAGCAAAAAGATGAAAGCAGCGTTAGTGCACCAATTTAAACAACCGTTAGAAATTCAAGAAATTGAGAAACCGCAACTTACACAAGGATCGGTCATCGTTGAAATAGCCGCCTGTGGTGTTTGTCACACCGACTTACACGCCTGTCATGGTGACTGGCCAGTTAAGCCTAAATTACCACTAGTGCCTGGTCACGAAGGTGTGGGTACTGTTATCGCAAAAGCTGACGATGTTAAACACCTAGCCGTTGGTGATAGAGTCGGTGTACCTTGGCTTCATAGCGCCTGCGGTCATTGTGAACACTGCCTAAAAGGCGACGAAAACTTATGTCCAGAGCAGTTAAATAGCGGCTATTCCGTCGACGGCGGTTACGCACAGTACTGTAAAGCCGATGCCAACTACGTGGTAAAAATCCCCGAAGGCTTGTCATTTGTCGATGCCGCTCCTCTATTCTGCGCGGGCGTCACCACCTATAAAGCACTAAAAGTATCGAAAGCTAAACCCGGTGAATGGGTTGCCATTATTGGTGTAGGAGGGCTTGGTCACTTAGCAGTGCAATACGCCAAAGCAATGGGGCTGAATGTAGTTGCAGTTGACACTGGCGAATCAAAGTTAGCACTAGCAAAAGAGCTTGGCGCCGATCTATGTATCGACTTTAAGCAGAGCGATCCCGCAGAGTTGATGCAAAATAAGCTAGGAGGAGTCCAAGCCGTAGTTTGTACCGCAGTCTCAAAGCCTGCCTTTACGACATCATTTAACAGCGTGAAGCGAGGCGGTACTTGCGTGCTCGTTGGCTTACCACCAGAGGAAATGCCTATTCCTATATTTGATACCGTTCTTAAAGGTATCAGTGTTGTTGGCAGCATCGTTGGTACCCGTCAAGATCTCACTGAATGCTTGCAGTTTGCCGCTGAGGGCAAGGTAAAGGCCATTATTGAAACCAAGCCACTTGAGCAAATCAACGATATATTTGACGATATGCTCAATAGCGACATTAACGGCAGGATCGTACTTACTTTCGACTAGACCCATCGAGCAGCCAAATACTTGATAGCCATTTGGCTGCTTTCTCACTTAGGCAAAGTGACAAGAGCCTAGAACGACCAACCAGAACGAGGGATGACAACGGCCAGAGAACAAATTGTTATTCCGAGCTTAGGTTAACTATACTTTGTGTATTCGAGTCTTAACAACGTTGAATACATGGCAGCCAGTCAAAGCAACATACTTCACCCAAGTCAGTCGTTTAGCTTTAAGTACTTCTACCATATATCAGCGCTCTCCATGCTGCTTTTTTTTCTTTCTGTGGTGTTCACATTTTTAGCATTCGTCAATAAAGAAGCGCAAGAGCAAGAAATAGAAAGAAATTTTAATCTTGTTCGTTTATCCCAAGAGTTAAGACTCAGCTCAGATCAACTCACCATGATGGCGCGGGCTTATGCCGCCACAGGCAACCCTAAGTTTAAGCAATTTTTTGATGAGATCTTAACGATCCGTAACGGCACTTCCCCTCGCCCTAAGCATTTGCACCGCGTTTATTGGGACATGTTGCTGGTCAAAGAGGGTCTGGCGCCATTTGAAAAAGAAGCACCAAAAGCGCTGCTGACATTATTATTAGAAAACGGAGTTTCTACGGATGAATTAACTATGTTGCGAAATGCAGAGGATAAAAGTGAAGCACTCGTGTCACTTGAGCGTGAAGCCTTTGAACTCGTGGTAGCAGGGAAAAATCAACAGGCCCTCAAGATTTTGTACAGCGAGGCTTACCTCCAAAGTAAAGTACATATAATGACGCACATCAATGCCTTTTTAGAACGCAGAGAGCAGGATTTCAGCTCACTCCTTGCAAGCAGCAATAAAAAGGTAAAATCCTATTATAGCGCCGCGTTTGTTTGTTTTATCTTGCTATTACTTAGTCTCATCGCGTTGTACAACTCTCGTTCGGCCATCCGTAAAAGTATTATTGATTATCTAAATACGGAGGTAAAAAGCCAAACTGAAGAGTTAATAGAAAAAAACAAAGCACTTAATCACGCGATCAGCGAACTCAGTGAGACTCAAAAACGCCTGATAAACGCCGAAAAGTCAGCAACGCTGGTGCGATTGATCCCAGGACTTGCTCATGAGATTAACACGCCGATTGGCGTCGCCATGACCGCTTCCAGTAACCAACTATTGCTTGTTGAAGGGGTAAGACAAAGGGTAAATAAAAATGAAATAGCTAAGTCTGCTTTATTGCATTCGATAGAAAATATCGAAAGCTGTGCCAAGCTCGTCGTCAATAGTACCGAGCGGATAACCGGTATTATCGACAAGCTCAAAATCATCACCAATACTGGATTTGAAGGAGAAGTAAAGCCAGTTTACTTACAACCGCTTATCGCACACTGTGTGAGTGAGCTTGCCAATCAACACCCACATATTGATATTACCTTAGATATTCCCGAAGTACTTGCTATCACCGCCCCAGAGAGATTGTTACAGCAGATTTTCCAACCTGTAATAGAAAATGCGTTTTACCACGCCTTTGCTGATAACTCAGTGCAAAGCCCATGTGTGATTATATCGGCTCAAACCTCAAAACTTGGATATACGATTAAAGTCACGGACAACGGCGGCGGTATTCCACATGAAATCAAAGATAAAGTATTTGATCCTTTTGTTGTCGGTAATCGCACACAAAAAGGCCTGGGCTTAGGGCTAAGTGTTGCGCTCGCTATTGTCACTCAGTATTTTAATGGCGTAATTGAGTGTGAAACAGAATCTAATTCCGGAACATGCATCATTATCAAGTTGCCGAGCTAGTCGCGCTAACGGACCCAGCCGATACTTAACAACACTCGAGTACCCGCTTCTACTTTTGAAACAGAATGCTCTGATTTATCGGGTCTAAAAAGTTTGATGCGACTGCTGCTATAGAGCGGATCTTTACACTTAAATTCACCGCCTAACTTCGCCCGCTTTAAAACAATATTTAGCCTGAAATGCTTCCCTGAAACGACTTTATCGGTGTGCGGTGGTACTTCGCATCCAGTCGGAAACTTCAGTAAATACATATCAAACTTAACCGGCCACATCGCGGTTGCTAGTAACATTTTTTGATAGCCGGACTGTTGTCTGCCAAGTTGCCAGCGAAAATACTTTGCTTTACTTTCCATAAATGCACACTTTAAGCTTCATTATTATTGTGGCAATGCTTTGTAAATAGAATACAGAGGAACAACGCACTGCCACTCTTCCTGAGAAATAGAGTACACAGCTTGGTTGAAGCACTCGTTCCGATAAACACCTGCACGACGTAATATGCCATCAAAACACGCACCAAGTTGCTCAACCAACCGGCGTACTAAATCATTACGCTCGTCGACTCTAAATTCAACCAAAGCGAAACCTAGCGTATTCAAATACTCTGTCACGAATAAACAAAACACCTTGTCGAACAGAGTATCGTGGATAAACCAACTCTCTTCTACCAGCACTTTTTTGGCCGCTGAGTCATCGACTGTAATTAAGATCATGCCAAGCATTTCGCGCGTTTGAGTTTGCCGCACACAAATACAGTGCTTTGATTTATCTTCAGCTGCTTGTAAAAAAGGTACTAGCACTCTTTGTTGTCGCAACTTTAATAACTCTTCGGCATCGTACTCTTCACCATATCTAAGCGAAAACAGACGCTCCAACCGTTGATATTCACCCGCTCTTAACGTTCTCAAAGCAAATGCCGAGTCCGAAAATTCAACACGGATGTCACTTATGGGGACGTTGTTTTCATCTGGTGGGGCGATCATTGGCTTTTCTGAGTGACGGTTGCATAACTCAGATTATTACATCTATTCAAGTCTAAAAGCTATGCCTGTGACTTCCCATCAACCTCAAACCACAAATAGCCCGTAAAGAACGAGCACAACCAAAGTCAACGCAAAACCAATTCGGATCCGTTTAAGTACGGTCTCATCATTCAGTGTTTTAAAAATCACACCACCTAATACCAGCCACATTGTGTCGACCACTATCGCCACCACGTAGCACACGCTAGCGGCAAGTAGCGTAGCAACTAGGTTTGAGCTTGCCGGCACCGAAGCCGTCGCAAAAATAGCGATACAAGCCGCGTAGGCTTTGGGGTTGAGGAGGTTAAGAATAAACCCATCCTTAAAGCTCGGTAGCTGCGCACCTGCACTGCCAAGCGCCGCGTTGTTTGCTGCAATTTTGTAGGCAACATAAATTAAGTAGGCGGCTGCAAGCCATTTGAGTACAAGCGTCACCTGAGGCTGACTCACCAGTAACCCTGCAATTCCAGTGGCTGCAAAGATCACCGCAACAAGCAATCCTGTCAAAATACCTGCTAAGAATGGGAAGCCTTTTTTAACACCTTGACTCGCCCCCGTTGCAGCCAGCGCAAGTGGCGCAGGACCGGGTGAACCAAGCAACACCGCGGTTGTGATTGCCACAGAAAGTAAAGCTTCAAACATCATATCGTCCTTATGAATTTCAAGTCTGCATGGTGGAAATCAAAGAAAAAGCCGAATGACAGGCACACCTTAACGACCAAGCAACAACTCGGGAGTTTTCTTATGTAGAGAATAAGGCTCTTGGGAACAGAGCCTTTAATTTAGTATGGAGCTACGCCTCTGGGACGCGAACTCGGCCTTCCATTAGCACGCGAGCGCTGCGGCTCATGACGGCTTTTTTAGCTTGCCAACGACCAGACTCTTGCAGTGCTTCAGCGCCAACCTTTAAGGTGCCTGACGGATGTCCAAAGGTCACGGAGTTAAGATCACCACCACCAGCGGCTTCGTTAACTAGAGTGCCAGGAATTGCCGCCGCGGTTGCTATCGCCACAGCGGCAGTTCCCATCATCGCATGGTGCAACTTACCCATAGATAAGGCGCGAACGTTTAAGTCGATGGTATTGGCTTCCACCGCTTTACCGCTCGACGCAGCATAAGATTTAGCAGGTGCAACAAAAGCAATTTTTGGGGTATGTTGGCGAACTTTCGCTTCGTCAATATGACCTATTAAACCCATTTTAACTGCGCCATAAGCACGGATCTTTTCAAATCGCTCTAGTGCAGCTGGGTCTCCATTAATTGCTTCTTGTAACTCTGTACCTTCATAACCTAAATCAGAAGCACGGAAAAAAAGCGTTGGGATCCCGGCACTTATCATGGTCACTTCAAAGGTGCCTTCATCAGGCACAGTTAACGTATCGACGAGATTGCCCGACGGAAACATATCAACATCTGGGTCGCTTGGATCCATAAACTCAACCACCACTTCTGCTGCTGGGAAAGTTACGCCATCCAGTTCAAAGTCGCCCGTCTCTTGCACTTCTCCATTGCTGATTGGAACATGCGCCACTATGGTTTTGCTAATATTCGCCTGCCAGATTTTAACGACAGCAACACCGTTCTCTGGCACTTTATTCGCGTCGACTAAGCCATTGCTGATTGCAAATGCCCCCACCGCAGCCGTTAAATTGCCACAGTTTCCGCTCCAATCAATAAATGGTTTGTCGATAGCAACCTGACCAAAAAGATAATTCACGTCATGGTCGGCTTTGTCGCTTTTACTTAAGATCACGGTTTTGCTGGTACTAGAAGTTGCACCGCCCATGCCATCGGTATGTTTACCATAGGGATCTGGGCTGCCAATCACACGTAGCAGCAAGTTATCTCGCGCTTCACCCGGTTGCTGCGCGTACTCGGGTAAATCTGTTAAATTAAAGAACACCCCTTTAGAGGTGCCGCCACGCATATAAGTGGCGGGAATTTTAATTTGCGGCTTAAATTGACTCATGGTTATACGCCTTCCGCTTCGAGGAAGTCTTGAGCAAAGCGTTGTAACACGCCACCTGCAGAGTAAATAGACACTTCTTCAAAGGTATCTAATCGACAAGTCACAGGCACCTCTAGACGCTCACCACTTTGACGGTTAATTACGAGAGTTAATGTAGCACCTGGTGCCGGTTCCCCCTCAACGTCATAGGTTTCTGTGCCATCGAGCTGAAGCGTTTTTCGGGTCGTGCCCGCTTTAAACTCAAGCGGTAGTACACCCATACCGATTAAGTTAGTACGGTGAATACGCTCAAACCCTTCTGCTGCGATAACTTCAACTCCAGCCAAACGCACACCTTTTGCAGCCCAGTCACGAGACGAGCCTTGGCCGTAATCTGCGCCAGCAACGATGATCAGCGGCTGTTTACGCTCCATATAGGTTTCGATGGCTTCCCACATTCTGGTGACTTTGCCTTCAGGCTCAACACGCGCCAGTGAACCTTGTACTACTTCACCGTTTTCTACCACCATTTCGTTTAACAGTTTGGGGTTGGCGAATGTCGCACGCTGCGCCGTTAAGTGATCACCTCGGTGTGTCGCGTATGAGTTGAAATCTTCCTCTGGTAAGCCCATTTTGGCCAGATATTCACCCGCCGCACTGCTTGCTAAAATCGCATTCGATGGCGATAAATGGTCAGTCGTGATGTTGTCCCCTAAAATCGCTAATGGACGCATGCCTTTCATGGTACGCTCGCTCGCGAGTGCCCCTTCCCAATATGGAGGGCGACGAATATAGGTACTCGTTGGACGCCACTGATAAAGTGGGTCGTTGTCTTCACCATAGTCTACCGAGAGGTCAAACATTGGCTCATAAACGGCGCGGAACTGCTCTGGTTTTACGCTTTCTTTGATCACCGCATCGACTTCTTCATCGCTTGGCCAGATATCTTTAAGCGTGACTGGATTGCCCTCTTGGTCGCGACCTAAAACACCATTTTCAATATCAAAGCGCACGGTGCCTGCAATTGCATAAGCCACAACCAACGGTGGTGAAGCTAAGAAGGCTTGTTTTGCGTAAGGGTGAATTCGACCGTCAAAGTTACGGTTACCCGATAACACTGCCGTTGAGTATAAATCACGGTCAATCACTTCTTGTTGAATTTTCGGATCAAGTGCGCCACTCATGCCATTACAAGTCGTACAAGCAAAGGCAACAACACCAAAACCGAGCTGCTCAAGCTCAGGTAGGAGCTTTGCCTCTTCCATATAAGAACGTACCGCTTTTGACCCCGGTGCAAAAGACGTTTTCACCCAAGGTTTACGAGCAAGGCCTAATTTATTGGCATTACGTGCTAGCAAGCCTGCGGCAACTACGTTGCGTGGGTTACTGGTATTCGTACAGCTGGTGATAGCAGCGATGATCACCGCGCCATCTGGCATCAAACCATCTTTTGGCGCTTCAATCTCTTTAACGATACCTTGATTAGCAAGGTCGTTAGTTGCAACGCGGCGATGCGGATTTGAAGGACCGGCAATATTACGCGTCACCGTCGACAAATCAAACTTAAGTACACGCTCGTACTGCACGTTTTGTAAAGAATCAGCCCAAAGCCCTGTCAGCTTAGCGTATTTTTCCACCAACTTGATTTGCTCGTCATCACGGCCTGTGAGCTTCAAATAATCAATGGTTTGCTCATCGATGTAGAACATGGCCGCGGTTGCGCCATACTCTGGTGTCATGTTTGAAATTGTCGCACGGTCACCTAAATTAAGGTCTTGCGTACCTTCACCAAAGAACTCTAAGTAGCTAGAAACGACGCGCTCTTTACGTAAAAACTCAGTGATCGCCAGTACGATATCCGTTGCGGTGATCCCCGGTTGGCGCTTGCCAATGATTTCAACACCAACAATATCCGGCAATCGCATGTAGGACGCACGACCTAGCATCACGCTTTCTGCTTCAAGACCACCCACACCAACGGCAATAACACCGAGTGCATCAACATGTGGCGTGTGGCTGTCGGTGCCAACAAGCGTATCAGGGAAGGCAACACCGTCGCGCGCTTGAATAACTGGCGACATTTTTTCTAAGTTGATTTGGTGCAAAATACCGTTGCCTGGCGGGATCACATCAACGTTTTTAAATGCCGTTTTGGTCCAGTTGATAAAGTGAAAACGGTCGTCATTTCGACGGTCTTCAATCGCGCGGTTTTTCTCAAATGCATCTTCTTCATAACCGGCGTGCTCTACTGCCAAGCTGTGATCCACAATCAGTTGAGTCGGTACGACTGGGTTGACTTTAGCCGGATCGCCGCCTTTTTCAGCGATAGCATCACGCAAACCCGCAAGGTCGACTAGCGCAGTTTGACCCAAAATATCATGGCAAACCACACGAGCAGGAAACCACGGAAAGTCCAAATCGCGACGACGCTCGATAATTTGTTCAAGATAATCATTGAGTTTTTCAGGCTCAGCGCGGCGTACTAAGTTTTCAGCAAGGACGCGTGAGGTGTAAGGTAAAGTCTCGTAGCTACCTGGTTTGATGGCTTCTACCGCTTCTTTTGTATCGTAATAGCAAAGCTCAGAATCAGGTAAACGTTTACGGAATTGAGTATTCATAACAACTTCCAACAATCGGTGACGGAGAACAGGCGGCCATGGCGACCGCCAGAATAGATTCGAACAGTGTTCGATTAACGCTCAGAAATGGCAGGAACTGGACGTAGCTCCTCGCCGGTGTATTCCGCCGATGGACGAATGATACGGTTATCTGCACGCTGCTCCATAACGTGTGCAGCCCAACCAGTTAAGCGTGACATAACAAAGATTGGTGTGAACAATTTAGTCGGGATCTTCATAAAGTTATAAGCTGATGCATGGAAGAAATCGGCATTACAGAATAGTTTTTTCTCGCGCCACATGACTTCTTCACAGCGTACAGACACAGGGTAAAGTACCGTATCACCCACATCTGCCGCTAGTTTTTCAGACCAACGTTTGATGATTTCGTTACGAGGGTCACACTCTGAATAGATAGCGTGGCCAAAGCCCATGATCTTTTCTTTACGCTCTAGCATGCCCATCATTTCTTGCTCTGCGTGATCCGCAGATTCAAAGCGCTCAATCATTTCCATTGCCGCTTCGTTTGCGCCACCGTGAAGTGGACCACGTAGAGAACCAATTGCACCAGTAATACATGAATGCATATCAGAAAGCGTTGAGGCACAAACACGCGCTGTAAAGGTCGACGCGTTAAACTCGTGCTCTGCATAAAGGATAAGTGATACGTGCATCACACGCTCATGTAGCTCACTTGGTTTTTCGCCGTGCAATAAGTGTAAGAAGTGTGCACCGATTGAGTCGTCATCCGTCTCCACATCAATACGAACGCCATCATGGCTAAAGCGATACCAGTAACAAATAATGCTTGGGAAGCTTGCTAGCATGCGATCGGTTACTTTACCTTGCTCATCAAAGCTTGCTTCACCTTCAAGGTTGCCAAGCATTGAACAACCCGTACGTAATACGTCCATTGGGTGTGCGTCAGCAGGAATACGTTCTAATACTTCTTTTAATGCCTGCGGCAAACCGCGCATTGCTTTTAGCTCGCTTTTATAAGCGTCTAGTTCAGCTTGATTTGGTAAATTACCTTTAAGGATAAGGTGAGCCACCTCTTCAAACTGACAATTTTCAGCTAGATCCTTTACATCGTAGCCACGATAAGTCAAACCTGAGCCCGACTTACCTACCGTTGATAGTGCTGTTTTTCCTGCTACTTGACCACGTAAGCCCGCGCCACTTAGTACTTTAGCCATATTATTGTCTCCTGAATTTTTTACCTGCTGGGTATTGATATTTTGTGCTGCTGAGCAACCCTCAACAGCTTTAATTTTTTACTTATTTTTACCTTCGGCGAATAATGCATCGAGCTTTTGCTCATAATCGTGATAGCCAAGGTAATCATACAAATCCATACGGGTTTGCATGTTATCGAGTACCGCTTTCTGATCACCGTTTTCTAAGATAGATTGATATACCAGCTCCGCCGCTTTGTTCATCGCTCTGAACGCACTCAATGGGTAAAGCACCATGTCTACGCCCCACTCACCTAGCTCAGCTTTGTTCCAAAGTTCTGTCTTACCAAACTCAGTGATATTCGCTAGGATGGGCACATCAAGTGCTTCGCTGAATGCGCGATAGTGTTCTTCAGTTTGTACCGCTTCTGCAAAAATGCCATCAGCGCCTGCTGCAACATAAGCTTTTGCACGTTCAATTGCCGCTTCTAGCCCTTCTTGTGCAAACGAATCTGTTCTTGCCATAATGAAAAAGTCAGGATCGGTGCGCGCATCAACTGCTGCTTTAATACGGTCAACCATTTCTTCTGTCGACACGATTTCTTTATTTGGACGGTGACCACAACGCTTTTGCGCTACTTGATCTTCCATATGTACCGCAGCGGCACCTGCTTTTTCCATATCTCGGATGGTTTTTGCGATATTGAAAGCGCCGCCCCATCCAGTATCAATGTCGACCATTAAAGGTAGATCACAAGCCGAGGTAATGCGACTTACATCTGCAATTACATCATTTAGAGATGTCATTCCTAAGTCAGGTAAACCATAAGATGCATTAGCGACGCCACCACCAGAAAGATAGATAGCTTGATGGCCGATTTTCTTTGCCATCATAGCGCTATATGCGTTGATAGTGCCTACGATTTGAAGCGGTTTATTGGCTTTTAATGCTTCACGAAATTTTTTTCCTGCGCTCATGATGATGCTCTCTCTTAAAAATGTGATTGATTGCTTGCTAACTTGGTTGCGATATTATTTTTAGAATATTGAATATGTCGACGCATCAGTATTTCTGCCAGTTCTGGGTCGCGGTTACTGATCGCACGAACGATATGTTTATGCTCGTCAAATGCCGTGGTGACGCGGGGACCGGCCATCCCTAACTGCACACGATACATACGTACCAAGTGGTAAAGTCCATTGACTAGCATAGAGATAAGACTCGCATTTTTACTGCCAAGAATAATGCGGTAATGAAAATCGAGATCGCCCGCTTCTTGATAATAAGAATGTTGGTTTTTGACTTCATCGAATTGACTCGACAACAAACCTTCTAAGTCTTGAATTTCACTGTCAGTCATGTTTTGTGCTGCAAGCCTTGCCGCCATCCCTTCTAGTGCTTCACGGATCTGATAAAGCTCCATTAACCCTTCCGGTGTGAGAGTAACAACCCGCGCCCCTACGTTAGCTTTACGTTCAACTAAGTGACATGACTCCAAGCGATTAATTGCCTCGCGAACAACCGCTCTGCTGACCTCATACTTTGTCGACAATTCCATTTCGCTGAGCTTAGAACCTGCCGCTATTTCCCCTTCTACAATTTCCTTACGCATACGAAAGAATGCTTTATCAGAAGAAGTAACCGCTTGCTCGTCAAAAAAGCTCATCATTAGTTAGCCAGTCTTAGTAATTTAAGTTGTAGACAATATAGTGCTGGTTGACGCGCACGTCAACCAACCAGACTATAAATTGTCGACAATTTATAATATAAGTAGTATTCACCATATTTATAGCTTGTGACAACTAATCAGTCTGGTGTATTTATCTCGATACGGTATCAGGAAAGGATTAATTGCATCGCTTAAAAATCATGCATATTATGAAGATACCTTTACTTTAGCCTGAAGATTACGATGCGGTGTTTTCAAATAGTAATACTTTCCCTGCTGCTAATAAGCGGCTTAGCGCAGGCGAAGATCTATACCGTACTGGTCTATCATGGTGCTAATCCTCCTTACTATTTTGAAGAACAGGGAAAACCCAAAGGTATTTTTGTCGACATTTTTCAAGAGTTGGCAAAACTGACTTCACACCAATTTGAGTTTATGCCGCTCTCTGTCGCCAGAGGACAGCGCTATTTCGACCAAGGAAAAATAGATATTGAACCTGGGATCAATAAAGTATGGCGGGCCGAAGCAGACGTTCCGGGGATTTACAGCATCGACTATGCCTTCTCAACCGAAGTACTGCTTGGGTATCAATCTCGCTGTGTAGGCAAGCATAGGCCTGAGCAGTTTTACGGCGCATTGGTCGGCAAAGTAAGAGGATATCGTTACGATAATTTTGAAGCGCACTTGGGCGAAGACAAGATCGTAGTTTATGAAAATGTATCGGAGAAAGAACTGCTCGCACAGCTTGAACATGAGCGTTTAGACTACATCATGATTGGCTCGGTGACAGCAGACTACTATATTTCACAACAACCAAAGTATCGCAAATTTCAGTCTTGCTATGAAATAAGCCGATTACCCGTACATATGCGCTTGCAGCCTCATCTAACTGAGCTACAAACGGAAATAAATATCGCCTTGCGACGAATGGTTAATGACGGAAAAATAAAATCCATCTATGCTAAATATAGATTAACGCATTAACGTGTGGAGTTGTTTAGTAATGACGAATGCTGTTGTTGGACGTCTACTACTTTTTATTTTGCTGAATAGCCCGTTGCCCTTATGGGCTAAATTGCAGGTTGTTACGGAACTTTCTCCACCCAATCAAACCATAGAAAACCACCAAGTTGCAGGTTCAAGTACCGATCTGGTCAAAGCGATTTTAAAAGCAGCTGAACTCGAGGGACAGTTTTCTATTTACCCTTGGGCTAGAGCTTTTAAATTAGCGCAGCATGACAAACATACCTTAATTTATAGCATCGCAAAGACCCCCGCGAGAGAAGACAGCTTTCATTGGATTGGTCCTGTTGCTGTATTTCATTTAGGTTTTGTTACCAATCGCTATCGCGAGGACATAAAAATTCAATCACTTGAGGATGCCAGGCAATACAAAATAGCGGTTCAGCGTGGTGATATCGCAGAAGGCACACTTAAAGCACTCGGGTTTAACTTTGTTCAAACCAGCGACATCGAAAAGTCATATGAATTACTCGTCACAAACCGTGTTGATTTAGTGATTGATGACCCGCGTTATATCAAAACCATGGCCTCGGAGCTTAACCTTCCAGCCGACCACTTTACCTTTTTATACGATGTGGAAGCACTCTCGGTAAAAGGTTACCTTGCAACGAACAACCAGCTTCCGTTAGCGATCGTTGAGAGACTACGTAGTGCATTTACTAAGATAAGTAAAACAGAAGCTTACCGACGCGTTTTAGAGCTGTAGCTAAACCCAATTGCTTTAGTTCAAAATACTCTCACGCATCTTGGTTTGTGTAGGTAGCAATTAACCATCGATGCTTTTCACAAAACCAATACCAAGCAAGTAGCTCATCTTATAAAAAAGAGATAACATTTCAGCCTAAACCTGCCGATTACAGTAACGATTAGAAAGGAAAAACAGTGATTGAACGAATTGACACCAAACAACGAATGAGCCGTATTGTAAAACACAATGGTACTGTTTATTTATGTGGCCAAGTGTGTAAAGACGCAGAACAAGGAATTAAGGAACAAACTGAAACCATGCTTGAGAAAGTTGATGAGCTACTTATTCAAGCAGGCAGCGACCGCAAACACATTCTTTCTGCGACAATTTATATTAAAGACATGAAATATTTTGCAGAAATGAACGAGGTATGGGATGCATGGGTGCCTGAAGGTTATGCACCAGCTCGCGCTTGCGTAGAAGCGAGCATGGCCCGTGATGCATTGCTTGTTGAGATTTCGGTGGTTGCTGCAGAAATCTAGTCTAAAAAATATAAGCCTAGTTTAGACAAGGCTGACTGTTAATCTGTCAGATTTGATTTTTAGATATTGATCAAATTTGACAGCCGTATTTGACGCAGCAGTGTAAGGTGGTAATGATACCACCTAAAGTAGTGTCCGGATTTATTGAACCACAACAGTGGGTGTCTTTGGTTTATTGTTATGGCGCTGAACTCAAAGCTAGTTCTTGTATGTCAATTAGGTCAACTTCCCTACCCAATATTCGCTTATACTCTACGAGATGATGTACTGGAATAACTGGCAGTTCGATGTCTTGATAGTATTTTACCACTGACTCTGAAAAGTGGATTTCAAGCTCATGCCAAGAGCCATCTAGAGCCGACTGTATCTTCGTATTTTGAGATAAACCGATTTCAATTTTCTGATTTTGGTAAACCAACTGGAAATACTCTAGATCCCAACCGTACTCTGCATAATGACTTAACGGTTTAGATATGAACTGCGATACGCGAGCTAAGACCTTATTTGCGTCGGAGTTGTGGATATAAAGGTCTATATCAGCGATTTCACGACTGCCACCATGAATCGTTGCAGCTAGCCCACCGACAATTTGATACTCAACACCCTCAGAATCCAAGAGTTCTTTGAGCCATTTCAAGGCTACTTTCACTTTATTACTCATCTAATTCCCTTAGCTGAATTTTGCCCTGCGCCATAACGCCCGCATTTGCGGCTGGTTTGGAGCGCAGCGGAAAGCCAGTCCGACAACATGCGCTTGTTAGCAATTTTCATGGAATTTTTCTCCAAGGCTGGACGGTAGCCGTAACCAAGTTAAATACATAGGTGCAAATTTGGTTATCCATTTCTTTCGCTGTTAATTTTATACAATCGTTGTATTGCACCAAGTCGGATAAGTTCACATAAGGTGCTGACCTACCATTATGAGCAATATCACCACGAACAGAGACAAAATCAGTTATGTATTGCCCCCCAACACTCCAAAAATTAGATAGGTCACTTACACCAATAAATTTCTCATATATTGGCTCTAAGACTGTGGTTTTTGGTGTGTTGATTGAACGGACTTCATTTTGGCAATAAGTAATATATACATTGCGCCAGCCAGAACCTCCAAGCTCCAATAGCTTTAGTTCATTTTTGTTTTCACGAATCCTCTTAGCCAAATGTTTCTTAACTGGGGTGGGTAGGTCTAGAGGTTTAAAGGTTTCGTTGGCCAAATACTTAGAACATTCTATGAGCAAATCCTCAACATACAGCTCCCATGCAGCACAAAGCATAACAACCCCACTTCGTGTTATGTGTCCAAGCCCTTTACGTCCTTGGCTTCCTGAATGTAATGCTCGATGAGAAGAAATTAGTCGATCAACATCAACAACATTATGTATGAATTTTCTATAAGCCTGAGATGGCACGTTACTTCCTTATATTGCTAACGCCCCACTCACCGGAACTTTGGGAGCGAAGCGAGTAAAATTTCCGAGTGCAGTGGTTTGTTAGCACTATCAATCTGCACAGTATATTATTGGTATTGCATTCATATCTCTAACAGCATGAGCAAATGATGAAATAATCCAGAGCAATTGAATAATGTGTCCCGGCACTGATTCACCACGTTGTATCTTAGAAAATTCAGCGGTCACAGAAGACTTTGATATAAAAGAACAGCTTAGAATACATTTCCGGTGAAGCTTGTAATCTTTTAACAATCCATCAAGATAGCCTTCGGCTTGAGCTGGGTCACCTTTTCTAATTCTAGCAATACTAGTATTGCAACCACTATTTGAGTATGTATCCGAGAACTTACCATTGATTCTTTCGAGCATCTGCTCTTTAGTAAAATACATATTTCCCAGATTTTTAATTCCTTGACCAACTACATCATGAAGGTTGCTTGCTGAAGTGCTAGGACTGCCATGTTTAGAATGGATGAAGCTTATATTAGATTCGGAACGGTTTAATGTAATGTGATCAGCCCATTCAATACCCAAATCATCACAGAATATATAATCGTCGTTTTGATGTAAGCTCTCAACTACACCAAACATTGAGTCAACATCAAACGCAGTACTTGCATTAGTAAAACCACCTTTTTCAGAAATTACTGTAGGCATCTCAGTTTTAGGATGCATTATTTCTAAGATACTATTTATCTCAGAAATTCCTGATGAATCTTCAAAGCATGCCCCCATAAAGTACATGTATTTAGGGTCAGTGAATGTGACGCTATAGTAACCATTTTTCACGATAAATTTTTGTAAGGTTACTTCCTTTCCGTTTTCGATTACTCGAAACTTTGTCAAAGCCTTCGATGTCAATGTTAAGCTTTTTTCATTCTTTCTAAGGCGTGTACAGTTTTCTCTTCCAATAACCTTACACTCTGAGTCAAGTTCGTAAACTCTTTCAAGGCCTGCAAAAAGCTTGTTCTTAATCCGAGATGAAATAACTACATTTAAACCTCTAGCTGTCTTATATTTTAAAGTCAGTCCGTCCCGTTCAATTCTTTCCTGTAACGGAGTACTTTCCACAAGAATTGCATTAGGTTCGCATGCGTTTAGAACATCACTTAATTCTACTTTCTTAGCAAAAGAATCTAGGAAGTTATTATCGTTCGAAGGGTTTTCAATAAGCTCAACTTGCTCCTTCACCCAAACAGCTATCTCATCGAGGGACTTTCTTTGAGAAGACTCAACTAATCGCCCAGTTCCAGAAATTGTTTTTGTGATAGCGCCTTGACGTAACTTTAAATAAAATGGAATTGACCTTCCTGCAGAGTGTGTCGAAAGTAGTCCCTTTAAATCTGCAGCTTCATAAGACCTTGCTCTCATTGCCCTATCTGAAATAGTCATATTTCTTAAAGCAATTTTTTGAAACTCAACATCGTTGTCGCCAAATGTGCTTGTCAAATCCCTACTATCAACAAGGGTAAAATGTTCTTTTAATAACTCGGATATATTTGCGCAACTTTTCTTAAAAATTGCCAAATAATTCTGATATTCGATCAATATAATAAATGCATATACCCTATCTTCGAGCTCTTCATCAATAAAATATACGGGTCTTACAGAAGGGAATACTCTAACTGAGCATTTATATTCTAAATCTGATTCATCAACTCTCTTATCAGCTCTGAAAAGGTCAACAACAAACTGAGCACCCGTATCCATATTATCGACTGCAGCACCGAGAATATCATTTATGATCGAGTCATCAATGGCGTTTTTTGGTATATAGAATTGTGCATTTTTTGTGAGTTCTAATCTTTCTGGCATGCTCAGTACATCCTTGTAGTGCTAACGCCTCGCTTAACCGGCGCAAAATAGCAGGCTAAAATTAGCGACGAAGGAGCGCAGCCTGCTGTTTTGCGTCCTTGGTTTAAGCGTTTGTTAGCTATATGCCGAAATCAGCCTGAAGCTTTTTAAGATCGCTCCACTCTTTATCCTGATAGAAATTAACCTCGATAGGATAAACTTCATGACCAGATAAGGCTTCATTAAACTGTTTCATGAATATCTCCCTATCTGCGATATAAAATACAAACTCTTTAAGATCATTTCCTGTCGCTGAGTATACGTCGAAGTAGAGCTCTTCGCGGCCTTTGATTGTTTCAAGGCCATCTTCAAGTTTGATCATGAGTTCATTCACATGCTTTGGAGGCATCCCGTTATTAGTAGAGCCATCATACTTCCATGAAACTACAGTCAGCCACTCCATTTTTGAACGAGTATTATCATCAGGAAAATCATTCATGAACTTATAAACGACAGGTTTTCCTTGAATTGTGGCTTCGCCAACAGACCATGTTTCCTCTGACCACGCCATGAATGAAACTCCCAGAATTAGAATTAATAAAAGATACTTGAACATATAGCTAACGCCTCAGTTAAAAAGCAAAATTTGGTTGGCTATAATGTGAAGCGGAGCGAAACCAGCCAACTGAATTTTGTCCGCTTTTAAACTGATTGTTATATGGCTTAATCATCAATGTAATTTTTAAATATTGCTTCTAAAGAAATTGAATTTGGATGCTTAAGATCAAAACTGCGATAGTAAGTTTTTATATATTCTTCTGTTGGGCAGAATGGTTTCGAAACTTGAGCTGGAGTATTGTGAATTGCATCCATTAAATCTGCAACTAGCTCTGAGTCTAGAGTGCTTGCCCGTTTAAAAAGACCAAACAACGTAAAACTTTTAGGACTTCTCGTTTTAAAACCGATCGAACGAAGATACATGGTTACTTGAGTCATAACCTCCAAGTGAGCTAAAGCATCTTTACTTAAACTTGAATCCAACACTTAACCTCGATTGCCATATAACAGCTTATTAGCATGAATTCCTGAATATCTCACTTATCCACAAGAGAAATGAATACAACATTCAAGCTAACTTTATTTAATATTTTTAGTAAGTTACCAGCCAAACTTTGTCATTTCAACATGCAAATTACCTGAAAAAACGAGTTGGGACTTATCCGAGCCACAAATTGGCTCGCTAAGAACAAGTTGCAAATAGCTAACATATTAAAAATACTCAGTTTTAAATGGCACTTACGAGATATCCGAGCCTTTTTATTTCTCGTTATTGATCTTTTCTTAAAACATTAGGCAGCTTACCTTGCAATTTTGTTACCTGTCACTTATAACTGTATAAATAAACAGTGAACAAAGGATTCAAAATGCCTAGATCACCATTTTTAGAGTCTGTTAGGCTAGAGCTTAGAACAAAACGCTATAGCATCAGAACAGAGAAGTCCTACCTATTTTGGATTAAGTCCTACATTTTGTTTAATGATAAAAAGCACCCTGAGCAAATGGGCAATCAAGAAGTTGAGCGTTTTTTAAACCACCTTGCGGTCAACAAGCAAGTTAGTAGCGCAACGCAAAACCAAGCGTTGTGTGCCCTTATTTTTTTATATCGCTATGTGATACAGCGGGAAATTCAAGGGTTAAAATACACGCTAACTAAAAAAGAGCAAGCAATCCCATGTGTACTAACTCATGAAGAGGCAATGATGATTATCTCTAAGCTACATGGCAAGTATCAATTAGTCGCATCTCTTCTTTATGGTTGTGGGCTCAGAATAAACGAAGCCTTACACCTGAGAATAAAAGATATCAACTTTACTAATAGCACTCTATTTGTATTTAGAGGAAAGGGCAAAAAAGACCGATATACGCTGCTGCCCAAGTCATTGCATTCGCAATTAACGGCGCAAATCGAATATGCAACCATGGTACATCAGCAAGATATAAAAGCGGGCTTTGGTTTTACATCTTTGCCTGTATCTCTTATCAAAAAATATAAAAATGCAGCTAAAGATCTTTCATGGCAGTACCTTTTTCCTTCCACTACTCGCTGTCAGCACCCCCATGATGGCTATATTTGCCGGCATCACATACACGAAACCGCTTTTAGAAAACAGCTAAGGAGCGCCGTTAAGCAATGCAATATCCCAAAACAAGTTAAAGCTCATACTTTCCGACACACGTTTGCAACACAACTATTAATCAACGGAACCGATATCAGAACTGTTCAGGAGCTTTTGGGCCACACTGATATTCGTACAACTGAAAGATATACTCATGTTATTGGCACAAGATTTGGCACCACCCTCAGCCCACTGGAGCAACTTTAAAACTTAATAAACTTCAAGCACTTACCCACTTAAGTATTTGCTTTTTTCACAAATTTCGCCGTAACCATCATTTCACCTACGCCATCAACCTTGCAGTCAAGTTCGTGGTCTTTTTTATCCAGCACACGCCTTACCAAAGCCTTGGTGCCAATCTTAATGACTTGTGAGCTGCCTTTAATCTTAAGATCTTTAATCACAGTGACTTTATCGCCATCCACTAATAGTGTGCCATTGGCATCTTTTACTTGAATGTCGTCCTCGGTAGCAGTCGCGTTTGGATCCCATTCGTAAGCACATTCAGGGCATATTAGCTGACTTTGATCTTGATAAACATATTCAGAATTGCACTTGGGGCAAGGTGGTAAAGACATAATTAACCGTATCACTTTTAAGACTGTGTATCATGGACATATGATACTGTAAAAGTGAGTGGAGCACCCTCTATATTCTTCTTTAACTCGCTATTGAATACAGAACAGCTACCCAAAATGTTGCGGCACGATAATTGCTCAATTATTGATCTACATTTCATCATCTAAAGGATTACCTATGCTTGTTAGCCAAACCCAGGAGGTTGGATCACCAGAAACTTATAGCAGCCATAGCCCGCATCAACCAAAAGAGGCTCAGGCAGTACAGAAAGACACCCGAGTCTCCATTAGCCAAACCGCAAACTGTGCCGAACATAATTGGCAAACTATTGCCTCTAACTACAACGTTCACAACATTTCAGCTGCGGAAGTACGGGCTATGTCCCGAGAACTATTCGAAGGAGGATTTATTGATTCAGGCCAAATGATGGCTATCGGCGCGCCAATATCAATAACTGAAAATCCTCACGAAAAAATCAATTTACTTGGTGATATGAAGCGTACATTTGAAATCTCAGCAGCTAGCGGCGGGCTCAATAAAACATCGCGAGAGATTTATGCTTCGGCGATCAATACGCTTGAACATCTCGCCAAGACACACAGAAATACAATGCTAATTTGAGGGGTTAATCTGTCTAGCCGCGCTATACAAGCTTGTTCATTATTCACTCAACCCGAGGGAGCAAATAGCAAAATTTTAGGCACAAAAAAAGCAAGCCTTAGCTTGCTTTTTCTTCATCAATTAAGCGATTAAAGCTTAACGATGTTCTCAGCTTGAGGACCTTTCTGGCCGTCAGTAACTGTGAATTCTACTCTCTCGCCTTCAGCAAGTGTACGGAAACCGTCACCTTTGATTGCGCTGAAGTGTGCGAACACGTCAGGGCCATTTTCTTGAGCGATGAAACCAAAACCTTTAGACTCGTTAAACCACTTAACGGTACCTGTAAGAGTGTTAGACATAATACTAATCCTGATATAAAAACAAAAACCAATGCTGCGCATTGATGAGCTATGCCCATGTGGGCGCATAGACCTAAATTTGTAGAGTGGATAAAACTTCAGGACGGTACTACTACAAGCAAACACTTATACAACAACGTAATGGAGATTTTAAAACACTGACTCAAATTCTGTCTATGAACATCATATAGGGATTCCGCCCTAAGTCAATGTATTTTTAATCATCAATATGACTTGCTAATGACAAATATCAATATTTTTTTCACGGCTTTTTCAACACCCTATTTTTTAAACACATTATTCCCCTAACCCTGTGTAAATAATAGAGATTGCAATAAAATATTCATAAAGCTAGAGAGGCTTTTTTGACTCTAATTCCCGAATTAATTGCACCACTTGCTCGACAACCACTTGCGGGGCATTCATAGGTACCGTGTGGTCACTCCCCTTGGCTATAATTAGCTCAGAATCACAATGTGATGCCAACGCTTCTTGTCCTTCTCGCCATGCTTTAACATCGCGCTGAGTTGGATCAAATGGTCTTTGGGCAACGATAACACGACACGGTATATGATCAGGTGCTTGATGCGCCCGAACACTCGCAACGGTTTCACTTAGCGCTTGAGTTTCCCGGCGCAGAGCTTCACCGAAGGTATTTTCTGGCAGAGTACTCAAGGGTTTTAGTAGCTTATCCTGCGCTAAGGCATGGGTTTTATCGATGAAGTAAACGGTCACAGGGTCAACATATAACAAGCCTGCAACTTGATCTGGATAATAGGTGATGTAGTTTTGCATTACATAGTATGCGTATGAATGACCGACATAAATAAATGGCGGCCGAATATCAAGCGTTCTCAACACTTCACGAAGATTACGATTATCCGTATCAATACTATAAGCTCTGCGGCTAAGCTCGCTTTTGCCATAACCTTCACGGTTATAGGCCACCAATGCATTGGGTACTTGCTGCGCGAGACCCATCATTACTGGTGTCCAATAAATGGCAGGCGCTGCAGAGCCACTTTCAAAAATAACGGCAGGTTCATTGCCCGCAACATGATAAACCTGCAAAGATACTTTGTTCGCAACCACGATGTGCTCTTGAATATCGCGTTCAAGCGCAATCTGTGCATAAGCACTATTAACGAACAACAACCCCAATAAAGTTAGCGTGCGATACATATCGTTTCCTTGATATCTATAGTTCGACTCTAAAGTTAGCAGCTAGATGCACCATAAGCTAATGACATTTTTGCTGCATCTCCCCTTTATTTAAACAAAGTAAAAGCGGCGCTTAAAACTCAAATTCCAATGCGAGTCTAAAGCTATGATCTTTGCCGGATTGGCTGATCTCCGAAATAAAACCCGCTTCCCATTTCAGCTGTTTTTGACCTTCGAATCGATGCAATCCGATAAAACCCGGACCAACACCAAAAAAGTCTTCTCCGACATAGACTTCAATTGCGGGCTGAAAAGCACTATACAAGCGGTAGCGCAGTTGCGCTCTAAACTCAGATTCCCATTCATCCTCAATGTCCTTACCCCACTCCCTCACCAAAAATGCATTCATGGTAAGGCTCGTGCGGCCAAATTCCTTCTCAAATAAAAACCCTGCGGTAGCTTCATAGGCATCGAATTTATGGCGTTTTTCAAGCTCGAACAACATGCCTATATCCGCCCAGTAGCGCCCTTGCTCTACAAATTGCCACCGCGACTCTAGCTCGTAAGCTGCCAAGTCAAAATTGCCCTCATCGTCACGCTCACCTATTGCGTAACCTTCGATGGTCATTGTCTCGGTGAGGCTCCAACCAAGTCCTAAACGCTGTGCCAACACATTCCCTTGCTCGGTTTGGCGAGATAGTAGTCGCCACTCCAACTCACGTTCAAGCGGTAAAACGTATGGATGATAAACTTTGTCCACCACCATACCATCCGCTTTTGCACTAAACGCTACAATCCCAAAGAAACTCACCAGCAGCGCGAGTAAAACATTATTTCGCATGCGCTGTTCTCCAATATGTACATCCCAAGAACGTAATCAACGCGCCTCCAAACCCTGCAAGCGTCGCAGCATTTGGTGTTGCTTCATACCCCACTAATACTCTTAGCACTCGACCAACAACACTGTGTTCGTCCACAATTTGTCGCAAGTCAATTTCAAGTCTGGCGGCACTAATTAAGTCCACTTGAAGCGCCAAGTCCAATGCAATCGACACCTTACTCGCACCGTGTAAAGCCAATAACAATAGCAACAACCAAGGTAAGTGCTTACTCTTCAACCAATCAAGGAAAAAGAAGAGTAGAATAGAAAAGCTCAAACAGATCCCCACACCGAGCGAGGTGCCAATAGCGAGGGTTTGACCATCCGCTGGCTTTGAGTAAGAGAACGCAAAGCTTGCCAAATGGTGCAAATACAGTACCACGGCTAATCCAAAGGCCAAGGCAGCAAGTGCCGTACGTCCGGTGCGTTTTGTTGCAATCATTAAGCAAAATAAACTGAGTAGCAGTCCTATTTGCAATAACTCGAACCCGCGATAATCAAAACTCGAGGCTATTTCTCCACCCAAAAACCATATGCCAAAACAGCCGACTAGCCCCGCACTCAACGCGATGAGTGTCGTTTTAAGTGGTAAAGCAGCATTGGTACATTGTGCTAATAGTACCCAAAGTACAGTTACTGGTAATAATTGGTTCACGCTCACCACCACCGCATTAAGAAGCATTGTTTGGCTCCTTCACGATAACGATACCTTGTGCTGTATTTGGTGAAAATTCACCAAAAAAACTATATTCACCGGGTGCTAGCGGGCCGATATAAATCACACTTTTACGGTTCGGAAAGAGCACTTTTTCACGATTAAGATCAAAACTGTCAAACTCTTCAACCTGAGGGTCTTGATTTTCGATGATGAGCTTTACTTTACGATTTGCAGGAACCTCAACTTGTGCAGGTGTAAACAAATGATTTTTAAGAATAATGGTATAACTTTCTTCCGCCCACAAGGCGAAACTACAGGTCGCCAAAGGCAAACCAAGCGCGAAAGACAGCGAAGAGACCTTAGTCCTTAGCATCCAGCCCCCTCGGTAAATTTACACAAACTCTAAGCCCGCCTAAATGACTACGAGCAAAAGAGATATCTGCATGGTAAATTGCAATTATATGATTGACTATCGCCATTCCTAAACCTGCCCCTTTTTCCCCTGAAGGGTGTTTATCTCCACCAACGCGATAAAATCTGTCAAAAATTCGTTCTATTTCCGCATCCGACATACCACAACCCGAATCATCGATTTGCCATACAACCCGCTGCGCATGCTGCTGAATTTTTACTTCTATGTCACCTTCAATTGGCGTGTATTTAATAGCATTACCAATTAGATTAGAAAATAATGTGGTTAATGTGAACTCACAGCCCTCTATGGTCGCTTCTGACGCTTCTAAGCTGATATTTTGTGATTTTTGTTCAATTCTCGGGTAACAGTTAGCAATCAAGTCTTGAGTTAATGCCACTAAGTCTTGCTGCGCAAATTGCTTATGCCACAGTTCCGGCTCTGTACGCGCTAACGTCAGCATTTGTTCAACCACATGGTTTAGCTGCTCAAGCCCTTTTGACATAGCAGTGGCACTGGGATGCTTAGTATCGTGCGTTAAATTATGCAGATGAATTTTTAAGCTTGCGATCGGCGTTTTTAACTCATGAGCGGCATCGGAAGCAAAATAACGCTCTTTGAGATACGCAACCTCAACCTTTTGAAAGAGGTCATTTAGCGTCGCGATAACGATTGCCACTTCAGCTTTGTCGCTTTGCACTTCCAACTGTGTAAAGTCTTTGGGGTTACGTCGTTTAAGCTCTTTAGAAAGATCTCGTAAAGGCTTTAACGCCGTATAAATAATCCATGCAATAAACACCGCAAGAAACGGCATAATCACCACCAATGGCGTCATTGCGGAGACAATCATGCCTTCAGCAAGTGCAAAACGCTTTTGTACCGGCTCTGCTACCAGTATTTGCCTTTCGCCAAACGCTTCACTGAAGGTTCTGAGTCTAGTCGCCCCCACATTTTGGGTGCTAAACCCAGCATGATATTTAAGTTTGTTCTTGTACTTAACAAGTAGCTCACTGCCCGCAACAACTTGATTGTGTTCAAGCACTAAAAAGTAAAATGCGTTGTTACCCGCAGCACTGGGCAAGGTAGTCGCAGTAACTTGAGCATTAACGAGTGTTGCGATGGACTCTAAATGGCTGTCTAATTGTGCTTGTGCCATCGCCATGCTGGAATGATAACCCCGTAACAGGGCCATGGATGCAGTCAGCACCAAAGCTGACACTAAAATTAGGGTCAACTTTCTCGTTATTGAAGCACCTCCAAGCGAGCTTCTCGTGCCCACTAAGCCCCCTTGCCAACCACGTAGCCAATGCCACGCAGCGTTTTGATAAATCCGTCGGGCATTTTCTTGCGGAGGTGGTGAATATGCACCTCAATAGCATTAGAGCCCAAAGCTTCTCCCCAATCATAGAGCTTAGATTCTAACTGAGTTTTAGACAGCACACGGCCACTGTTTTCCATCAGCGCCTTGAGTAGCATATATTCTTTACGAGGTAATTCTTGAGCGCTACCACTGACAAGCACCTCGTGACTGGCAAGATCTAACACGACATCGTTGCAGCTCAAGGTGCTGCTCACTTGTTTGGTGAAGCGTCGACCAATCACCCGTAAACGCGCAAACAGTTCTTTTGGCTCAAACGGCTTAGCCAAATAGTCATCAGCCCCTAAATCCAGCCCTGCAATTTTATCATCAAGACTATTTCTCGCCGTTAGAATGAGCACAGTGGTTTGCGATTTGGTTTTTTTTAGCGCCCTGAGTACCGCTAAACCATCTCCGTCGGGTAGACCTAGGTCAAGCACCACCAGCTCAAATTCACCAGATTCAACAAAACTGATTGCTTGTCTTTGCGTCGACGCATGCTCAATGGCATACCCTTCTTTTTTGAGTGATGCGATGAGCCCCTGTGCCAGTAGCTCATCGTCCTCTACAAGTAATAGCCTCATTTATTCCTTCTTTTTAGCTTTTTTTCGACTTTAGCCAGTAGCTGTGCCACTTCTTCTTGACGGTATTCATCGGCTTTTTCTCTACCCGGACGGCTTGGCGCATTCTGCGCTTTTTTTAAGTGCGCAAGTGCGGCACTATAATCACGTTCGTCATATAAAAACTGTGCATAGAAATAGTTTACATCAATTCCTGCCGGATTGATCGCTAATGATTCTTGGAACAGCTTTTTCGCCTTTTTATCGCTGCCAAACCCAATTGGCCAGCCTGGGACCTGAGCATAGAGCGTGCCTAAACTAGTTAATGCAGAACCAGACAGTGCGTTTTTATCAAGTTCAATGGCTTTTTCGAATGAGGCTTTTGCATCTTTGGCAAGACCAAGCGCCCCTAAGCCACCTTTCGCTCCTGCAAAGCTCGACTGCACAATACCACGCCAGATGTAAGCTTCTGCGCGATCTGGATATTGTTCAACAAATGCCACGCACTGCTTAACCAGCTCTTCAAATGCTTTTTCTTGGGCATCGCCCTCAGTTTCATAATTTACCGTTGCCCATTTAGTTTGGACTTGGCTAAGATCATCGTCAAATGCAGCCCAAGCACCTTGACTGAATATCAGTATTGTTGCTGAAGCTAACAAGGTTTTTAGTGCGTTCATCGTAATGACTCCTTAGTGGAAAAAATGGTTTGGATGGTTTTCACTTTTTTGATTGATGCGTTATCAACGAGCTCTGGTAACAAGCCATTAAGTCTCGCAAAAAACCTTTCGGGAAAACCAATGGCAGCACGTTTGGTGTTGCTATGGAGCAATTTCATAAAGGCTTGTGCGACGATCTCTGGCGAGTCCATCTGATTGCCGAGTGCATGGTTTACAGCTGTCGCGCGGTCGTCATTCATTTCAGTTGTGGTTGCGCGTGGCGCGAGATATTTAACCGCTACTCGGTTATAGAGTTCCCGCGTCAGTGCCTCTGTAAAACCACGCAAACCGAACTTGCTTGCGCAATAACTGCTTTGATATGGAAAGCCGATAGAACCAAACGCTGAACCTAGGTTAACTATGGTGCCATGACTTGAGATCAGTTGTGGTAAGCAGGCTTGACTAACTAGCATGGGCGCTAATAAATTCGTCTCCATCTGCTTTTTTAAGTCAGTTGGTAAAATTTCAGCAAACCCAGCCATGGTATTAATGCCCGCGTTGTTGACGAGTAAGTCAACCCCACCCATAGTCGCCGCTTTTCTCGCGATTTGTGTCGCAGCGTCCTCAGCGGTGATATCCAAAGCAAGATAATCGTGCTCTCCGGATAACCCTGCTATCACCTGCTTTAATTTTTCGCTGTCTCGACCAATCAGCAAACAACGCCAATTATGCATGGCCAACTGTTTACTAATGGCCCGACCGATCCCCCGAGATCCCCCGGTGATAACGGCAAGTTTTGTTGCTTTCATCAACCTACCTCCGCAAATTCAACACCTGCAGGCACCGCTTCAATATTGCGGAATATGTCGCCGTACAAGCGATAAAACTGTTTAGCGCTGTGAATAATGATCGCTTGCTCTTTTTCACAGCTGATCTTGTTCATCAGCCCTGCAAAAAAGTCAATATGCTCAACATCTAACGCGCCATGAGATGTTAAATAGGAAAATGCGCTACAAGGCAGACCAAGTTTCTTCGCAATTTGACGAGCTGCATCATCGGCAAGTGCGATGGAAGTGCCCTCAAGCACATTAACCATGCCAAAAAAGCTCAATGGATGTTTACGAGCGATACTGTCGTACGCATAAGACACCATCATTTCAGTTGCGAAGCTTGGCATGCTATGACGTATTACTTCTTTATCCACACCACAGGCGGCAATATCATTAAGGATCCACTCTTGGTGTCCCATTTCTTCTTCGATGTAATGCCCTATCGCTTCTCGCAACCATTCTTTACTGTCATCTAGTCTTGCGCCACACGCCATAAGGAGTGGTACTGTGTGCTTTACGTGATGAAACGCCTGCTGTAAAAATGAAACGTATTGGCCTTTGGTGATCTGACCATGAAAAACATCATGAATAATGGGTGCGCTTAGAAGATATTGGCGCGCTTGTTCCGTTTCGGATTGTAGGATTTGGTAAAAGTTACTCATTGTCGTTTTCCTTTTAAACCGAAGCTACGGGCTCTGCCGCTTCGTATTGATTCTGGGAGTAAAGCGCTGAAATTTGCTGCGCGAAATTAACTAAAATCACGTCGCGTTTAGGTCTCCCGTTCGCGGTAAGCATGCCGTTACCTACCGAAAAGGCTTCATCTACGCGCACATAACATTTTATTTGGGCGTAATCAGGGAGTTGCTGGTTGGCAAGCTCAATGGCGTTATCAATCACAGCAGCTGTTAGTTGTGTCGGGGTGTAAATAAGCGCCGTTAAAAATGGCTTGCCATCACCCACCACCACGCATTGCAGTAAAGGTACATAAGCAAGCAAAACGGACTCCGGCCACTCGGGAGAAATATTGCGTCCAAAGCTATTGATCAGAAGATTTTTTAGCCGACCTTCGATGACAAAATGCTGCTCACGCTTGGACACTCTATCGCCGGTTTTTAACCACGCATCTTGGGCTATCGCTTCGCCGCCTAAGTAACCTAAAAAGTTATTACCTTTGATCTCTAACTCATCTGCCACAATACGTGCCTGAATATGAGGCAGTAACTTACCAACGCTGCCATCTTGCTCACCAGTATTCAATGCAACAACAGACCCCGACTCGGAAAGCCCATACCCTTGAAACACAGGTAAGCCCAGCTGTTTAGCTTGCTGTAGCAGTTCAGTGTCAACTTTCGCACCACCGACCGCAATAAAGCGTAAACTTGCAGGGGGTTGCCACCCTTGCTGCGTGGCACTTAGCAGGCAACGCAGCAGCTCAGGCACTAAAATTAAGCTATTTGGTTGTACTTCACTTATCTTTTGCAGCAACTTTTGTGGATACAGCAATTGGCTGCCCGAAAAGCCTAGCGACGCAAGCTCGGTTACCTCAACCATGCCACCGCTCAGTAGCGGCGCATACACACCCGCGATGTTTTCTAGCAACACAGGTAGCGGCAATAAACATAAGTGCTTAGGCCGATTAAGTGCGATGGTTTCGCATAAACTGCTCGCCACGACAAGCTGGTTTTCAACCGACAGACATACGCCTTTTGGTTCGCCTGTTGAACCTGAGGTATAAGTTATCTTTTGCGTTTTAGGAAAATAGATTCCCGTGCTTTCACACCTAGTTTGATATACATAGATTGCTTGACCATAGACATCTAACACCGAATATTCAGCGCTATTTTCAAGCTTGGTATCGCTGATCAACCAGTTTGCTTTTGACTGCTCAAGGGTGTGTTCAACTTGCGCTGTGGTAAAGAAATGAGGTACTGGAATAGACACTTTATTCGCTTGTAATAGTGCAAAATCTACCAATAACCAAGCGATAGAGTTGTCTAGAGAGACCGCAACACTCTCGCCACTCATCACAATAAAGCGCTCAGCCAATGCTTGCGTGTAAGACTTTACCTCAGCAAAAGTGAGACGAGTTTGCCCTTGTTGTAAAATCACATCACTGTCTTGATGTGGCAGTTTTTTTAAGAAATCACACATATAAAAATGCCTCTTTTAAGCTCGCGACTTCCACCTCGAGTCCTTGTAGTAAGTGTTGATACATTTCAGTGTTTGTGATCACCTGCTGGGCTTGATGTAAATCGACCGAACAAACCATGGGAGCACATTGGTAATAGCTGCCATAATCTTTGGCTGAGGCGATAGTGCCGTGTGCCAAAGAAATCTTGTTAACCTCGACTTGGCATAACTTCATCAATGCACGCACTTGTTTGGTTGCCGTAAACACCAAGTAGCGGATGTCACTCTCAAGCAGTGCTTGAGTCAGTACAATGAAGTGGCTTAACGTTGCCATTCGGCCTGTTGAAAACAAATTGCCAAGTTCTGCGATATGATTACGTTCTGAAACCGTTGAGAGACACAGCTCTACCGCACGGTTAAGGTACTGCTCCACAAATAATGCGTCTTTGGCTGCAAATCTAAGACCTAAAAAGCAATCGCTTTGGCGGTAGTTTAAATGGCTTAAAAGGGGATAATACTCATGAATATCAGCGCCAAAAGCATGGGCAAAACCACTGTGGATAGCGTGCTCCAATTCAGCGCGCGCACCGCAAGTCTTGTTTGCCCATCTAAGACGACTTTGTGAGTTTGTTGCTTGTAGTGCTTCGCCCATCGTTTTCACACCTTTCCCGTTCTGATGTAAAAACTTTAAAAAGCGAAAATTAAGAAAACCTTAAGTTTGAAAAAAGGAGGAAAAAATTTTTCGAAATACGCATTTTACTTTTAAAACGCTTGCTTTCGGCTAATCACAAATACGGCAACGAGCGAGACCAAAATAAACAGTGCGGCGAGTAAAAAGGTCATTGAAAATGCCATATTCAGCTGTGCAGAGCTTGCCAAGGTCGCACTCTTGACCTGCAACAACACGCTAAATACACCACCAAGTAATGAGGCTCCGGTCATTAGCCCTAAGTTTTTACATAAATTAATGAGCCCTGATCCCATGCCCTTTTCTTTTTCGGCTACTGTCGTCATCACAAAGGTATGGTGAGCCGCTAGAAACAACTGCCTTCCGGGAGTTAACACAAATAACGCGACAACATAGCCATAAAGTCCAAATAATGAAGGTAGGATTGCAAAGCTAATTGTTCCAATGAGGATCATCAGCAAGCCCAAAAACATGGCAAACGCGATGCCAAAATGATCAACCACCTCGCCTGACGGATAACCAGCGACAGCAGCAATACAAGGCCCGATAGACACAATAAGACCAACCGTAACCGGGCTTAGCCCTAACGCATAAGTGAGATAAAAAGGCCCGACAACTAATGTCGACATCGCGATGGCGTCAACTATAAAGCTCACGATTAACGAGGTGTTGCGTAGCTTGTGTTTCAGAAAAGCCAAACTCACAAGTGGAAATTGAGCACGCTTTTGGCTTTGTACAAAACAGTAGATAAAAGCCACTGAAAATAAGAAAAATACGCTATGCAAGACAAGACTAAACGAACTACTCGATGGCATAGCCAACACATAAAATAGGCATGACGCCGACAGCCACACGCTTCCAATAACATCAAAACGTTGTAGCTCAGGTGGATTTGCGACATCATCAGGCAGAAATCTTGCTATTAAAAAGTAAGCTGCACCACCAAGCAATATCATCAACCAAAAAGTGAACTGCCATGATAACCACTCTAGCATTGCGCCACTTAGCAATGGCCCCAGTGCCGTGCCAATCGCAGCGGTAGTACCGAGTAGCCCCATTGCAAGTCCAACTTTACGCTTTGGCATCGCAACGCTTGCCAGTGCAAATACTTGAGATAATAACAGCGCAGCACCAATGCCTTGGAACAGCCTAGCAGCAATCAACATCCAAAGGTTTACGCTCAGCCCAGCGACAATGGAGCCCACACAAAAGACGCTGATCCCAATGCGAAGTGCCCTTTTTCGGCCAACGCTATCTCCAACAGCGCCAGCACCAAGAATAAACGCGGTAAGCGAAAGCAAATATGCCACAACGACCCAATTCACCAATGCCTGCCCCACGCCAAACTCCTCAGCAAGTGTTGGCAACAAGACATTGATACTACTCATGCCAAGCGTTGGCAAAATGAGTACCACAGCCAAGCTGAACAACACCCGCTTTTGTCCGGCTCCCAGCGCAGTTTGATCCTCTGTATTTACCGTATCTTCTAACATGCGTTACCACTCCTACCATTGCGCCATGCTAATAAGAGGTGACTGTACTACTTCAAGTGAACTTGAGGTCAAGAGTGTGGTTGGGTTTGAAGCTTGATTGGCTTAACTGGATTAATTGGATCAACAGCAAAGCCTTAGATAGTTTTAGCGAATTGAAAGCGTGTAACTTAACGTGCTGAGCAGCAGTGATTGGCTCTCCGCCACAGCACTTTGATTATTAGCTCCCTAAAACCTTGTCGCTATGTTATTTATCACATTTTGAAACTGTGATTGTTGTCCAAAAACCTCTATTTTATGAATTACTTGCGCTTCAAGAACAAACACTATCCCGTGTGTTTCCTCTTTGTTGTAACTACTAAATATCGTAATTTCTTGAATAGATTTTTGTTGGACATTCTGTATTTGATAGGTGCTTGCGATCTCTTCTGAAAGTACCTGGAGCCAAGCAGGCAAGTTCATTCTTGAATCGACCTCAAACAAACTCCGTATAAATTGATGTTCATGCCCAGATAAATCAACAGCAGGTACAAACTTTTGCGGATCTAAAGTTTCGTGAAGTAATTTACTGTCTTTAAACGCTAACACTAACGTTTCAGACACATGCGCAATAGTGATAGGTGAGTCAACCTTTAACTTGACGACCTTCGATAAGATAAGCTCTTGAGCGCTAACCTGCATGCCCCAAAGCAATAGAAAAGTTGCAAATATCATCCTTATCATGCGTTGTTCCTTTCAATTTATTTTATGTGATTGCCGCAAAGCAGTTTAGCTTTCAGACATCTCCTTGCAAGCAACTCGCTTTTGATTGCATAAACGGCAAATAGCCTAGCCTAGAGCAAGTAAATTAGCTTTACCTTAATGCTGTTACCTCACAAACTTGATTGCACCAGTCACATTTCTTATCAATCATGTTTCCCAACTAATTTGCACTATTTTTGGCGTCATAGCATGAAAATAACCATTTGTTTTTATTTATTTTAATTTGGTGAGCGTGCAGATATTTTTGAGGGAGAGAGCGTAGTATAAAACAGGTACATTTATTGATGCATTGAAAAGAAAGTTTCAGTATGATGATTTATTGGCCACTTTGGAAATAATAATAAATAAGGAATAATGATGAAATACCTTGCCATTTTTTTGCTCATGTTTACCTCTTTTCAGAACCATGCGGTTGTCAAAAGACATGATGTTGACCCTGACTTGTATAAGGTTAACAGCATTCCGCAGTTTTATGTTGATATGCCATTTCAAGGCGGTTCGGTGTTAATCGATAAGCATTGGTTATTGGCACCAGCTCACGTCATTTATACGTTTATGTATGACTACCAAGACAAACCTATCATGGTACATGGCGTTGAAAATCAAATCGCACAAATCATTATTCACCCGGATTACAAAAAGGTAGAAGGTGATTGGAGTGAAGGCGACCCGGCACCGCTTATGGAGCAGCTAAATAACGCCAAAGACATTGCGTTAATTCGCTTAAGTAAGCCTGTGACACACATTCAACCCATCGCTATATATGAGGGAAATGAGGAGTTAGGCATGGAAATAACTGGGTTTGGTCGCGGCGCTATCGGAACGGGGATAACGGGTGAAGAGCACGACTCTGAAGGACCAAGTCTAACTACCTATGCATGGTATCAAGTCACCAAATTTTTCTCAGATTGGGCTTTCACTCAAGACGACTATCAAATGCATGTTTACAACAACGTGATCACAGAAGCAAAAGCACACTGGCTCAGATTTACCTTCGAACAAGGAGCCGATGCGCTACCGTTAGAAGGCACTATAGGCTCAGGAGATAGCGGCGGCGCAGCAATCATTTATCAAGGCTCAACTCCGGTATTGGTTGGATTAGCTGCATGGAGAGAAATTGAAGGCGATTTGGAAAATTATACTTTAGGAAAATACGGTTCAACCGCAGTATTAACGCGTGTATCTTATTACCAAGATTGGATAAATAAGCATATCAATAAAGGCCAGTAGTAGGTAAAGCGCGTCTAAAAGCAAACCATAAGGCGGTTGCTAAATTTACGAAGGTAATAAGGTATGTTGATCGTTGTGATAAAACAGCCACTGCGACTAAAAGCTTACAGGAATGGTTTGCCAAGTAGTGACAAGTCTTTGTTAAATTTAAGCTTGTCTCTGCTTCCCTTTGAGCTTTAATAAACAATAGCAAGCTAAATGATAGGCTCTTTGGCGTCATTGTATTGTAGTTTATCATTTACAGCCTCATTCTGCTCCAATACATCATGTCTAAAGTACCTAGCCGACAGCACTTTTCTATTGGCAACACCCAGCTTGTCGTAAATGTTTCCACAATGAAACTTCACGGTATTTGATGAAACATGCAGCTCAAATGCAATGTCTTTATAGGACTTCCCTGATAATAAAAGTAGTAATACATCACGCTCTCGGCTTGATAATTTAGAAAAACAGCAAGACACACCCACCTCCTTGATCACATAAAAATTACCTTTAAACTCAACATTAACATTCAAATGCTTTCATCTCAATAAAAACAACCTTCATTTACTTTCACATTGATAGCAACTGTTATCTGAAGCGGTATACATCAAACAATTTTCGGCGCAACAGCATCACTCGCAACTCCTCAGCAGCTATAACCATTTGGCAAAAGTTGGTCGCCTCAAAACTACCCACTTAGATAGTTTCATTTAACTTACGTACTGATAAATTAAAAGTTCAGCATTAAGGTACAAAAGTAAACATTATTAACTTTTAAGGCCAATAAGAGCTGATTGATATGACAACGTCACTACGAGTGAATTACGAAGTAATGCCTCCAGACATAGACTTCTGTAATTCGAGATATTAATAACAATCTTTTACAAGGAAAGCTCATGATAGAAAAAAGTAATTTATTCAACCAACTACAACAACACGAGGGAAAGGTAACAGAAAGCCCACTAGTGACTAAGCTACTAGAGCCTGAAGTATTACCTTCCATTTCAGGTGGAAACTACGCCCAGTGTGGTGGCTCAAATCCTGGCTATGGACAAAATGGAGGAAGTTACGACCAGAGAAATGATGGGAGTGGTTACACTCAAGGTTCTGGAAGTTACAGCCAGCGCTGTTCATAAGTATAAATCTATGCCCATGTAATGCAAAAGCATGGGCTACTTTTAGCCTAAAAATAGAAAGAGATAATAATGCTAAAGTCTATAGATAGATTGCAGGTTATATTAAAAGTATCTGAAAGATGTAATTTAGCATGTACATATTGCTATTATTTTTTTGGTGGCGATGATTCTTACAAAGATAGACCTGCATTAATTTCAGGCAAAACCGTTGATGACTTAATTGACTTCCTCCTTCGTTCATTAAAAGAAATAAAGATTTCTGTTATCGAGATAGCTTTACATGGTGGGGAGCCTTTGATGCTCCCGCTTAAAAAGTTTTCAGATTTATGTGAAAAACTAAGTAAAGGGCTGTCTGAGCATACCCAGTTGAAGTTATCAGTACAAACTAATGTAACTCTAGTTACTGAAGAGTGGATTACGCTCTTCGAGAAATATCAGGTGCGTCCAGGCTTAAGTATTGATGGCCCAAAGAGCTTCAATGATAAATTCAGAATCGACCACAATGGTAAAGGCTCTTATGACAAAATAAAGGCGGGCACTGAACTTATAACCAAGGCGGCCTCCGAAGGACGACTTACTCAGCCTGGTGTCATTAGCGTATTAAATGGCACCTTTGACTATAAAAAAATCACTGAGCACTTAGTTGAAGATTTAAATATAAAAAATTTAAGCTTCTTATTCCCAGATATAAGTCATGACGACCCATTCCCTAACAATACAACAATCAATGATTATAAAAAAGCAGTGATCGATATTTTTAATCTTTGGAGAGAAACTAATAATTTTTCAACACGTCAAATTGAAGACAAATTTAGAATATTTCAAAAGAGGGAAGGAGGAGACAATAGACCATATGATCGAAAAGAAATAATAAACAATCAAATAATTTGTATTCAATCAGATGGAACGATAACCATTGATGATTCATTCATTCCAACGAGTGAATGGCGAAAAATGGCGCCAACAAGCAACGTAAAAGAAACCACATTAAGATCATTTTTGGAACACGAAATTTTTAAAGAGATAGATAAAATTTACAAAGAAACACCTGAAGGCTGTAAAGACTGTGTATGGGAGAAGCTCTGCAGAGGCGGAGACTTAGAAAATAGATACAGTAAAAACAACGGGTTTAATAACCCATCCGTGTTTTGCGAGGCAATAAGTGCATTATATTTTGAAATTACTCAGCATTTAGTCTCCAATGGCTATCCTAAAGATGAAATCCTTAAAATTATAGAAGGGAAGTAAAATGATTAAGATTTTTATATTTTTTAGTTCGATGATACTTTCATTCTCTAGTTTCGCAAAAGAGAGCTGTACTTTTCCTGTAAAATTAATACTTAAACAAAGCCCAAAAGGATTGCAGGTCGAATATCGAGCTAGCAAACCTTACACTGCATTGAAACTCAACGCATCGAAAGAAACAGAATCTGCATTTTTAAATATTAACCAGAGGGAAAATATAGCTCATCATAGTAGTAACATAGTTCTAATGAATGAGAAAGACTTAACTACCTCATTCCTTCTATCCCCCTTAAATAAGTATATTAACGCAACATACGCGCCATACGTGAATTTAGGAGACTCTCATGGCGTATTCATGACCGCAATCACTCCAATTGCAATGAAAATAAAGCCAGATGACGAATGGGAAAGTTTAGAAGAAAATTGCATCACTTTTTTCGCAGAAAAAGACAAAAAACTGGTAAGTGTAGAGAAGAAAAATAACTTTTTAATATTTAACTTTAACGAAGAATCAGTGCTCGTCAGTAAGAAAAGTAAATTCAACTTCATCTTCAATGATAATCTACCACAATGGCTAAGTGATCTGATAACTGAAAATTTCAAAAAGTTTCACAGTTATTACAGTAAAGAATTAGCACTATCAAATGATAAAAAGTTAACCATTGTTGCAAGCTTCGAGAGTCCAGAGTCTGATTTTTATGATGGCGGGGTGCATAATGGTAACACTTTTGTCTTAAGGTTTGGTGGTAAACGTTACCTCAACTTTAGCCCTGCTATTGCTCAACACCTAGAACAATTTATCGCTCACGAAGTATTCCATATTTGGACAAGTAATGACAGTCATGAACCTCACTGGCTTAGCGAAGGTGGTGCTGAATTCGCAGCAAATATAGCCAAGCTCAATTTAAAGCTCATCGATAGGGAGCAGTTTGACACACAAAATAATCTTCAAAAGCTCACCTGTTCGCTTGAGCATAGCTATAAGGTAATACCGGGAACGCAGTATTGGCCGGGCCGCTATAGCTGCGGACACGCATTTTTACATCACTTAATTGGGGAAAAACAATTTTTTCACTACTGGCGACAAAAACTTCTTAACACTCGAGAAAATAGTCTCAATCACTTTGTGAGTAATATATCTCCTGAAAGTAAAACGGCGTTAGGTGCGCTCACTTCTGGCAACTCAACTCCCCCACCCGAAGAAGCGATAATAAAAAGCTATCAGCAGCTAATCGGTGAAATAATAATTAATAAATCCACTCCTAACCACATATTAAAAAAAGCAATTTTTAGGCATTTTATGACGTCGGCATGTGATGGCTTTTTTTCATTCGAAACTCGCGAAGAGCGAGTAAGAATATACCAACATTCCAGTTGTCCATCGAGTTTCGAAAAAGCAAACGGATACATCGAAAAGATAAATTCGCTGGATATTCGAAGCGACGGATATTTGCTTTTAGATAGCTATAATAAGTCATGCTCTACGAGAGGTGTCCTAACTGTTGAAGGGAAAGAATTTTCTGCAGATTTACCATGCAAATTTTCACCTTCTATCTTTAAGAACTTTCAAATCCAATAAAAACAACAAAATAATGGAAGAACACAAATGATATTGCATGTACTAGCCCCCCCTCATACCGTAACAACAAATCAGGACTATCTGTTTTGCGCCTTCACGCAAAAAGTCGTCAAGTTCTGCAAAATGATGAAACCTTTTTTTAAGATCATTCATTATGGTCATGAACGATCAGAGGTTGACTGCCATGAACATGTAACTGTGATGACCGACGACATTTTAACTAAAGCATACGGCGGTAAAAGTTGGCAAGATAGTTATTGCAATCACAGCACATTGGACATCATAAATTTAAACAAAATGTTCAACGAGAACTAGAAATTAGAGTTGAAGCTGGAGACGCTATTTTATGCTTTTGGGGTAATAGTATGGAAGAAGCGGTATCCATGTTCGAGGAAAAATGTTTCATCATAGAACCAGGCATCGGCTACGATGGCAAGGGATGTTTTGCTCCTTTTAAAATATTCGAGTCATATGCTCATATGAGCTATGTTTACGGTCAATTGGGGATAACACATCCCAAACGTTACGACGCAGTAATACCAAACTATTTTGATTGTGATGATTTCGAATACTGTGAAGCTAAAGATAACTATTTTTTATATCTTGGTAGGATGGATCCCAATAAAGGTTTAGTAATAGCTGTTGAAGCAACGAAAAAAGCCAACGCTAAGCTTATTGTCGCAGGTCCGGGAGATATCAATCACCTAAGTTATAAAACAATTCCAAGCCATGTTGAGTTTGTGGGTTATGCTGATTTAAATAAAAGAAAGCATTTACTTAAAAAGGCCAAAGCTCTCTTTCTGCCAACTATTGTTCTTGAAGTGTTTGGGGGCGTTATGATCGAAGCCATGTTGAGTGGTACACCTGTAATTTCTAGTGATTGGGGCGGCATTCCAGAAAATAATTTACATGGCCTCACAGGGTTTAGGTGTCGTAACGAAGAGCAGTTTTACTGGGCAACCAAAAATATAGATAAAATTTCTTCAAAACATTGTAGAGAATGGGCTGAAAACAACTACTCAATGGAACGCGTTGCAAAAATGTATTCAAGCTACTTAATAAGTCTAAAAAGAAACTTTAGACATCAAACTAGAGAGCAAACGTTGCAACAAGATTACTCAGAGTTAGCAGAATTAGACTGGCTTAATAAGTACTATCCAGCAATAGAGTCATAAGTTAAGCCTAGCCAATTTAACTTAATCTTGACTTCGGATAAGAATTTAAAAAATCAAAGGAACGAATAGCTCACTTCCTGACCAGTTCATTCGACCAAAAGAAACGAGCGTGAATAAGTTAGTTGAAACCTATTGCGAGGGTCTGTCACGTCATTCGCGCCAAGAGAAATAAGGTATTTGAAAGCATTGCTCAGGATAGCAAAGGCACCATGGTCTGATCGTTTAGATTTACACTGCATTTGATCGTCAATCACATAGGTGAAATTGTGGCGTTGAAGCTAACAAATGTAGATGATCGAAAGCTGGTGACAGAAATGGCCTACACGCTCTTTCGCAAACTCTACGGTTACAGAAGTTACAATGTAGGGTTTGTTCAGATGAGTTGGTTGAGATAAACGCTAACTTTTCTATATTAGCTTTTGGTTCATTCCTTGAACTTTGCAACTCAGGTAAGCAAGGTAATAAATGTTTTTCCAGAAGGTTAGATAGAGCAAAGCTCTTGCAAACATTGACCCAATTACCTGCTTGTAATGTTGTTATGGAATCATGGTCAACGTCTCATTATTGGGGGCGGTACTGCTTACAAGCTGGGCACCAAGTTCAGCTTATCCCTGCGCAACATGTTACCCCTTTTGTCCGTGGCAATAAAAACGATAAAAATGATTGTATGGCGATTTATGAAGCGAGCCTTCGACCTAACATTCGCTTTGTTCCTGTAAAAACAGAGCATCAACAAGCAACCCTAGCACTACATCGCTATCGGGAACGGCTCATACATAATCGAACCGCCTGCATCAACCAAACATGTGGTTTGTTACTTGAATTTGGCATCGTCATCAAGAAGAGCTTAAAGTCTTTTCGTGCAACCATTGCTGATCTGCTCAACCGTAATTTACATGGAGCTTTAAATCTACTCCTCAGAGACGTTTATGAAGAAATGCAAAAGTTAGACGCCAATATTAAAAATGTAGAGGCACAATTTAAGCAGTTTAATGAACAGAGCCAAGCTGCTCAAATTATCCAATCCATCCCCGGAATTGGGATTATCAACGCATCGGCATTGAGTGCCACAATAGATAAAGGGCAAGCATTTTCTAATAAAAAGGAGTTGGCTGTGTGGCTTGGGATCACACCACGTCAATATGCTTCGGGTGAAACCAATAAGATGGGAGGGATCACCAAACGAGGTGATCGTTATCTAAGAAAACAACTCATTCATGGTGCCCGTACAGTGGTCAATCATGCGCACAAAAAGCAGGATGATTTAAACAAATGGATCAACGCATTGGTAGAACGTCGCGGTAAAAATAAAGCGGTGGTGGCCACGGCCCACCGATTGGCTCGCTTAATGTGGATATTGCTACAAAGAAATGAACCTTATAAAGCCCAATATACACAAAGTGAGGCGCAATCATGACTCAAATTATGGCTATCAAGGAGCCCGGTCGTGACAAGGGCCTCGAGCCCGAGTGGGTGTTTATGAGCCCTTGATAGCCATATTCTCATTGCTGTAAACATAACGATGAACAAAAGGTCAAACCTACCTAGTTAAACCCGTTATAGGCAAGGCATTCAATGCCGCGTGGGTGTATTCTACTTTTTGGGTGGCTAGGTTCGAAACTCATTAGGGGCGCTGAAAGTCAGTTAAGCCCGAATATATGTCAGAGCAGCACCTTATTTAGGGTGACTCAAAGTGACTGTTTATCAATACATACAAATAGTAAATGAGAGATAAATAAAAGAAGCAACAAGGCTGTTAACACAACCTTGTTGGATGAGTATTACTTGACTGCAGCTGAGCGTCCATATATGTCACTTATTTTCTTTACCTAGCTAGTTTTTTAAAGTGTCGGTTAAGTTATTACGGCTTAGCCGTGCTTCGAGTTGCCAAAAAGTAAGTTTTGAAGTCGATAAAGGCCGACTTACTGTGAAGGAAGGGCTGTAAATTTCACTAAATTTATCCCACTTGATGTTGCTTTGTTTAAGCACATTGCCCATGCAAGTGGATGAAAGCTGTAGTGCATTTGATGGCAGACAAAACACCATGTTGTCACAAACAAGTAGCGATACTTTCAGGCTATTTGCTTTGATATATTGAATCGTGAGCATCAAATGGCCTAAGTGCAGTATTTCATTATGCTCAAGCGTGTCACTATTACTTAAATCTAACGCGGCATTGTTTGGTGTATTTATTAAACACGCTTTTGCTAGCATCAATTGCCCTGTAAATCGCTGCTCTAACTTGTTAACCCAACTTAGTTGTAAACTTGCATCACGGGCGATTAGCCACCACTGTATTTCGCACGGGCAGTTTTCAAGTCGCTCAACCATATATTCGTGTTTTTTCTGATCAGAAATACCCAATGCAATCACCGCACAATAAGGCGTTAACGTATCTCTAATCAGATAAGCAATTAGCTGGTTATCATAAACTATCTCAATTACACCTAATGACTCAGCCATAGCACTTTTCCTCCGAGCCATTTTCCTTCGAAAGCAAGGGGATATTCTCAATATCAATACGCTGATTAAGCGTTAGTGTATCCGGCACAATATGGCTAGCAATCACCACGATACCGGTTTTGCTCAACTGATTGATAAGCTTAACCATAAGTGAAATATTGTAATTATCGAGCGCTTCAAACGGTTCATCCAGTAGCACCACATCGGGCTTAAATAATAACGCTCGTGCGAGGTTAAGCCGCTGTCTTTCGCCACCAGAGAGCTGTCTGCCACCCGAGCCTAGCCATTGCGTTAATGCGCCTAGGTAAGACAGATTAACGTCATTGAGTACCTGCTTTTGTATGTCTTGCTCTATTTCATGACCTAAAGAAAGGTTTTCAGCTAAGGTGCCATCTAATACGGGTGATGATTGCCCGCAGTACACAATGCGCTCGTGTAGTTTGCCTAATTGTTGGACGATGTTGCCTTGGTTAAACGAGATGCTGCCTTGAAATGGCTGTAGTCCCGCAATTGCTTTTAATAGGGAAGACTTACCAGTCCCAGAGCTGCCCTCAAATAAATAGCAACCGGCATTATTTATTTCGATTGAAATGGGAAATCGTTGCACGCTGCAAGCGGTTACATTATCGAGGCTCAGCGTATGAATTGCTTGGCTATGTCGGGTAATTTTTGGTGACGATGATTGTGCTTGCTTCTGTGCCTGTTTATCGACAGTCTTTGCGACAGCTTTTTTAGCATTATCTTGCTTGGCTTGAATAAAATCTACCAGCCCTGTTTGCGATTGCAGTAGCTTGCCCAGCCAATCGTTAATGCTTAGCAATAACATGGGCACTAAAATAAACAATGCATTTTGCGATGCCGCGCCAGCATACTGCTTAAAAAGCAGATATAAAGCTAAAATGGCGAAAAGCTGTAAACAGAGTTGGCCGTAAAACATCGCCTTTTGCTGTGTTTGTTGCGCTTTTAACAGCTTAGAGGTTGATGCAAATTGGTTGTCTAACAGCTCAGTTTGAAGATGCCAAAGCGGTGAGCTGTGTAACTTATCGTCAAATACAGTGACAAAGCGCTCTTTTTGTTTGGCAATTTTGACCGCTTGTTTTAAGCCAAACACAATGAGCAGCGCATAAACTATAATAAAAGCAATCGTTACACACAGCACATAAATAAGATGACTTGGAGTAAGCAAGTAAACACTAACATTTAACAACAGTAAGGTAATAAACATCGCAGCATTTTGGTTTACCCAAGCAATCCAAAGCGCAGCTTGTTGCTCTGTGGTGGTGCTCATTGCCTCAACCTGCGCGCTGTTTTTAACCTGTTCAAGCAAGCTTAAGTTATTCAAACTTGTTGCAAATAGCGTCATTCGTTTGGCTTGTAACGATTTAAAAAAGCCACTGTGACCAACTAATAGTGCCGCATAGCCAGATGCAATTCGAATAAGCGCTAAGGCCCGAATAATAACGGCGGGTAACATGTAATTTAAGCTACTGCCCATCACACTTGCCGCGGCAATAAACCAACTTGAAACCAGCAATAACCCCATTGCCGCTAGGCTATAAGCCACACTCAGTAGCAGCGCCAAGAAGTTGGTTTTTAATGTATTAGTTTGCATGACAAAGCACCTCACCAAACTCGTTGATGTGCCAAATATGACTAAACCAGCGCTGTGACTGCGGCTTATGACATGCCCAAATAACGGTTTTATCTTTTAGAACCGTTTCAATTAAACGACAGAGTCGCAAATGTTGCGCGTCACTTAAAAACGCAGTGGGTTCGTCGAGTAAATAAAGGTCGGCATCGCACGATAATAGCCTTGCTAAACTCAAGCGCTGTTTTTCACCGCCAGAAAGTGGCGGACACTCGTCCATAGGCGTATTAAGTCCCTGTTTTAAATTTTTATACCAAGCCATTAGCTCAACTTTTTCTAACATTGTAAAAAGCGCTTTATCAGAGATTGGTCTGTTGAGCGTTAAGTTGTCGCGCACAGTGCCGCGTAAAATACAGGGAGATTGTGTCAGCAGCGCCACTTTTTGTGTGGTTTGGTGGCTTGCTTGGCGCTGTTTGCTAAGCGCTTCAAATAACAGTGTTTTCCCAGCACCTGAGGGAGCACTTAACCAAATATGCTGGCCACGTTCAACAAATAAATGCTTTGCAAAAACCGCCGTATTAACGACCTGAAAGTCATGCCAATCAATGCTAGGAGAAAGTGATATATCAGAACTTTTTTGACTGTTACAAAGCACACTAGCCAGCTCTGATGCCGCAACTTGGGCTGCGGCTTTTTGATGGTATAAATTGCCTAACTGTTTAAGTTCGCTAAACACCATAGGCACAGCAATGAGTAAAAATAACCCATCTGCAAACACCAGTTTGGGCCCTAAGTTTATCTCTTCTAATAGGTTAAACCCGACATAAACGGCAATTAGCGCCATCGACAGCGTCGAAAAAAAATCTAAAACAGTTTGGTTTAAAAAAGCCACTTGAAGCACTTTCAAAGTACTGGAATTAAGCGTGTTTGAGCTTTGCTCAAGGCGCTGTGTTTGAGAGCCTCTGGCAGAAAATACATTGATCAATTCAATATTGCTCAAGCGATTGGCAAACATACTGCCTAAACGCTCAAATGCCACAAAATAGGTGTTATGTAAGTGCTTTGTCCCTTTGCCTATGATGATCATAAACAGCGGCACCACAGGCAAACAGACTAATAAAATAATAAATACAAACCAGTTCACATAAGCAATCACGCCAAGCAATAACAAAGGCGTAACCACCGCAAGCCATTTTTGCAATTGAAATTCACTGATAAATTTCAACATCGCATGAAGGTGCTCGGTGCTTAGTTGCTGCCAGTAAAAATGACTATGTTGACGAACTAACGCGTGCTGCCCTTGCTTAAAAGCGCCATGTAATTGCGCTTCTAAATCGGCTAAGCTGGTTGCTTGTAATGCCATTAGGCGGTTATGAGCAAAAAGGTTCAGCACTAAACTTGAAACTAACGCCCCAGCTAATAAATTAAGCGCCCACTCATAGCCTGCTTTGGCGCTAAAGAAATGACTCATTACCAGAGTATTTGCATCACTTGCGAGCAATCTGGCCACTAAAAAGCTAAATGCTGCGAAAGCCGCCAGCTGGCATACAAAGGTACTGCTTTTGAGTACTAAAACACCCATCAGCGCATTTTTTACCTTTTGCTGCTGGCTATGTAACAACTCGGTAGCGGCGACCTCCATGTCACCAGTTGCTGCGTGATTGTGTTTAATCATCGCTTGTGTCGTCTCTGTCCATGTCTTCGGTGGCTTCTAGCCACATCGCATTAATAATGCCGAAAGAACATGCTAATAAAACACCTAAAATCCAAGTGAAATACCACATAAGCCACTCCTTAATAAATTGTGTGTGGTTTATCTAAATCTTGCGCTTTAATGCGTCCACGCATCACATAAAAACTGTATGCGGTGTAACTCAATACAATTGGCACAAAAATACAGGCAACGATAAACATGGTTTTGAGCGTTAAATAACTCGATGTGGCATCCCACACTGTCAAACTCGCGTTTGGCATGCTGCTACTTGGCATAAGGAACGGGAACATGGCAGCGCCTGCTGTTAAAATAATGCCCGCCATCATCAATGACGACATTAAAAACGCCCAGCCACCGCGTTGTTGCTTGCTAAACCACGCTGAGCCAAGCCCCGCAAAAATGCCAAGTACAGGGGCAATTAGCATCCACGAGTAGGTGCTGTAATTGTTTAGCCACGCACCCGATACCGCTTCAACCGTTTTGGTCAGTGGGTTTGATGTTGCTAAAGGATCAACACTTGAGGTGATCACATAACCGTCAATATTGGCAACTACCACACCCGCTAACATAAAGAGCAACACAGTCACTAATGACAAATAGAACGACACAATGCGCGCGCGCGCGAGTAAATTCCCCTCGGTTTTAAGTTGCAACCAGTTAGCGCCATGAGTCAACAACATAGCGACCGATACCACTCCTGCTAAAATGGCAAACGGATTAAGCAAGCCAAAGAAGCTGCCGGTATAAGTCGGACGCAAGGTGTTATCAAACTCAAATGGTACGCCTAGTAGTAAATTACCGAACGCCACACCAAAGATAAGCGTAGGTACTAAACCGCCACAAAATAGCGCCCAGTCCCATGCTGTGCGCCAGGTTTTATTCGGCAATTTACTGCGATAGTCAAAGCCTATTGGGCGCATCCATAAGGCAATGAGTGTCAGCGCTAAAGCGATATAAAACCCCGAAAATGCCGCTGCATAAATAAGTGGCCACGCCGCAAAAATTGCGCCGCCAGCAGTAATAAACCACACTTGGTTACCATCCCAATGAGGGCCGATTGTATTGATCATCACGCGACGGTCTTCATCGCTTTTTCCAACTAACGTAAGCAGTGCACCCACGCCTAAATCAAACCCGTCGGTAATGGCAAAGCCAATCAGCAATACACCTACTAAACCCCACCACACTAAGCGTAAAAATTCATAATCAATCATGATTGTGCTCCTTCAGCCGATAGTTGCGCATTGCCATCGAAAGGCGTGCTTTGTTGCTCTGGTACAGGCCCTTTTTTGGCGTATTTCTTCATCAAGTAGAAGCCAATAACAAACATCACCGCATAAAAACTGGTGTAAGCAATTAAGGTAAACCACACTTCACCCACGCTTAAGTTTGATACCGAAGCATGCACAGGCAGCACTTCGGCAATTGACCACGGCTGGCGACCAAACTCTGCGACAAACCAACCCGCTTCAGAGGCAATCCAAGGCAGAGGTAAAGAGAACAGCGCCAGTTTTAACAACCATTTAGGTTTGGTGATTTGATGTTTAGTGCTGTAGTAAAATGCAGCGGCAAAAACGAATAGCATAATAAAGCCCGAGAACACCATTATTCTAAAACTCCAGAAAAGTGGTGCAACAGGTGGAATGCTGTAATTTACCGCTTTTTCGATGGCTTCTTCACTTGGGCTGACAAAGTCATTGGTAAATGGCTCTAATAACATGGCATAGCCCAAGTCTTTTTTATGTGCTTCAAACAGCGCCATTTGCGCTTCAGTTGCGTTACCACTGCGCACGGTATCGAGTAAATTTTTAGCAATCAATCCAGATAAAATACGCTCACGATGCAGCACTTTGTGCTCTTTAATGCCCATCACCTCTTCATCAAGCGAGCGCGTCGCGATAATGCCCATCAGCCAAGGGATGCGCACCGCATATTCGGATTTTTCTTTTTCATCGTTGGGGATAGCAAAAAGCGTAAATGGTGCAGGTGCTGGGTGGGTATCGTATTCGGCTTCAACTGCCGCGAGTTTTACTTTTTGTACATCGCCAAGCTCATAGCCACTTTCATCACCGAGCACGATCACCGATAAAATTGACGCTAAACCAAAACTTGCAGCAATCGCAAATGAGCGACGCGCAAAGGCAATATGCTTATGTTTTAAAAGGTAATAGCTTGAAATAGCTAACACAAACATTGCGCCTGTTACATAACCTGCAGAAACCGTATGCACAAATTTAACTTGCGCAACGGGATTAAACATCACCTCAGCAAAACTGGTCATTTCCATACGCATCGACTCGAAGTTGAACTCTGCACCTACTGGGTGCTGCATCCAGCCATTGGCAATTAAGATCCAAAGCGCCGAAAAATTAGAGCCTAACGCCACAAGCCAGGTTGCCATAAGGTGCCTGACCTTTGACATTTTATCCCAGCCAAAAAAGAACAAGCCAACGAACGTGGATTCTAAGAAAAACGCCATTAACCCTTCAATTGCCAATGGCGCACCAAAAATATCACCCACATAATGCGAGTAATATGCCCAGTTCATACCAAACTGGAACTCCATCGTTAAACCCGTTGCCACACCTAGGGCGAAGTTAATACCAAATAACTTTCCCCAAAACTTAGTCATGGTCTTATAGATTTCTTTGCCCGTCATCACATAAACCGATTCCATAATGGCCAGCATAAAACTCAGGCCCAAGGTCAGCGGTACAAATATGAAGTGGAACATGGCGGTGAGTGCAAATTGCCAACGAGACAATTCGACCAATGCTTCATTCATTTCGAACTCCTTTAGATTAGGTTACTTCCTGATATGGCAGAAAACATACCAATCTTGGGTATAGTCAAAAAATAAATAATGCATTGTTTTTAATAGTTAATTTTACATTTCAAAAATTCATTCGATAAAGATAAACTTACCAATCGACATTTTTGTCAGACAAATTGAATGTGAAGACATTTTTGTCACGGTTATTTTTTTACAGTACACTCATTTTTAGTAAAACGGTAACGAACTAACTTGGGCAAGTGTGCGATATGGCAAATTCGGTGATCCAAGGTTTAATCAATATTATTGATAAACCAGCAATTTTTATTGACCTAAACTATGTCATTGTGGCAGTGAATAACGCCTATCGTGATACCTATCAAACACCGATTGAGCTGGGTAAAAGTACCTGCTTTGCCATATCGCATAAGGCCAGTAAACCCTGCGATCAGATGGGTGAAGCTTGCCCCATGCTAGAGTGCAAAAAAACCAATAAGCCAACCAGTGTCGTGCATATTCACGATACCCATTTAGGTAAGCAATATTGCGATATTGTGATGAAGCCTATTTTTGACGAAAACGATATATTAATGGGCTTTGTTGAGATCCTCGATAAAATCGATTTTGCCTCAGTAAAAGCGCAAAAGAATAAAATGCTTGGTCAGTCTGACGCCTTTAAAGCACTAATCAATAAAGTAAACCGCGCTGCCAAAACCGAAATTTCGGTATTATTACAAGGCGAAACCGGCACAGGTAAAGAGTTAGTTGCTCGCGCGTTGCACGATGCAAGTAGGCGTAAAGATAAACCGTTTATTGTAATTGAATGCTCCGGCTTACCCGAGCAGTTATTTGAGTCTGAGTTATTTGGTCACGAAAAAGGCGCGTTTACTGGCGCCACAAGCCAAAAGAAAGGCTTGGTCGAAATTGTTGAAGGTGGCACTTTGTTTTTTGATGAAATTGGTGATGTACCACTCAATATGCAAGTAAAACTGCTGCGATTAATTGAAACACAAAGCTTTCGTGCGGTTGGCAGCCTAAGACAAAAACGCACAGACTTTCGATTAGTCTGTGCAAGCCATAAAAACCTGTTAGAAATGGTTGAAAAAGGCGAGTTTAGAAAAGATTTATACTATCGGATCGCCACTTTCCCGATAAATTTACCGTCCCTGAAAGCCCGTCAAGCTGACATCGCGTTATTAGCTAAGTTCTTTTTAAAACACTCTGAATTTAAAGACAAACAATTCAGTGAAGCGGCACTTAAAAAGCTCGCGCAATATGCCTACCCCGGTAATATTCGAGAGCTAAAAAGTATTGTATTACAAGCAGCTATTTTGGCCGATGACGATGTCATTTACGACACCGACATCCCTTTCGAAAACACAGCTAATTTGCAGCATACAGCAAAGCCTAACGCAGATTTAGCACAACTGAATTATGACAAGGTATTTGATGTAATATCGTTAGAGCAGGCCGAGCAAAGCTACTTAAAAAAAGCGATCGAACATTTCCAAGGTAGCACCGAAGAGCTGGCCCTTAAATTTGGTGTCAGTAGCCGCACCTTGTATCGCAAACTCACTAAATATGGTTTGTCGCTTACTAGCAAAAACAGTTAATACATTCTCAGTGATAGCTAAAAATCTACAGAGCTTTGAGACCTGGGGTCAAGTTTTGCACCGTGCATGATATAGATGCCCGCCGTCAGCTTTTGGCACAGAGCCATCCTTCGGCTCTAAAACGAGCTGTTGAACAACCGAGATTTGAGCGACGACACTTAAACCAACGATCGCCTTGCGTTTATACGAACCACTACACCTCACTCAAATACTGGATCATCCGTCCTGAGTGTTTCTCTTCTTTAAAGTCACAACTGGTTAGACGATATTGAACTAAGTTATCTGTTAAGCAGCGGGTGCCGTGGATATCGCCGGGTAGAAACTCTCAACAACCGCCGGCTTTGAACGTGTTTGTTCCTCGGGATACGAAGTGGGTTTCGCCGCTTGCTAATTGTGATGGGTGTCACTTATTTTTTAGCTGGATATAGCAACGGCGCAGCAATCATTTATCAAGGCTCAACACCGGTATTGGTTGGATTAGCAGCGTGGAAAGAAATTGAGGGTGATTTGGAAATTTACTTTAGGCAAATACGGTTCAACCGCAGTATTAACACGTGTATCTTATTACCAAGATTGGATAAATAAGCATATCAATAAAGGCCAGTAGCAGGTAAAGCGCGTCTAAAAAGCAGACCATAAAACGGTTGCAAAATTTACCAGAGTCTTAGTTTTTATTTGCTGTAAGCTTCAACCGTCCATAGCTAGAAGCGGAGGTTTTATGGATTACAAAACATTTTTCCCTTGTGAAAATTTATCTTCATTTATCAATTGCTTTTGGACACTGGAGATTACTGCAGATAAAGGTGCCGCAAAGCAACGCATTGTCCCCGACGGCTGCATTGAACTGGCCTTTATATTGGGCGACGATATTAAGCGCTATACATCAGAACATGACTACATACTGCAACCGCGCGCAATGGTGCTTGGACAAACCGTTTCACCTTTTTATATTCAACCAACCGGATACGTTCACACCTTTGCAGCCAGCTTTTTTCCTTATGCCTTTTCCCACTTTATTTCGAAACCTATAAAAAACTTAATAAATAAGGAAACATCGATTTACGAATTATTTAAGCACGATGAGGCCGCGAAGCTTGAAAGCGATATCATCCAAGCGCGAAACACAAGCCAAAGGATTGAGATTTTAGAGGCCTTTCTCCTTCACAAGCTTAGCGACCCGCGGACAATTGAGCACATTATAAAAACAACGGTAGACATTATCTTTGCACAAAATGGCGATATATCGGTTAATGCAATCACCAAATCAAGTCCCAATAAAAGGCGCCAACTAGAGCGGAAGTTTTTAGACCTTGTCGGTATTAGTCCAAAACATTTAAGTAAACTTGTACGCTTGCAAAGCGCTTTAACACTCCTCATAAATCGTGAAGACAACCTCACTAACATCGCGTACAAAAGCAATTATTATGATCAGTCTCACTTTATTAAGGACTTTAAAGCGCTCACGGGGGTAAACCCGCGAGCGTTTCTCGATGACGAAAGCATGACGCTTTCACGGCTTTTCTATAAATAGTCCTGTCGCTTTTTTACAATTAATTGTTGTCTCCCCACGCTATCTTAAAGTCGAACTCGTTGAACCTTAAACGAGTCCAGCCTAGTCACCAATAGCTAGCCGACACACATAGAAAATAAGGACGACAACATGCACAGCTTCGCATCAATTTTTGAAATTCCAGCAACCGACATAACGCGCGCCGTAAAATTCTACGGCCGCATTTTTGCTGTCTCCATTGAAACCATAGATATATCTGAAATGACAATGGCACTCTTCCCGTACGAGGGGCAGTCTACCGTAGGTGTGATTGTTCAAGGCGAAGGCTACACTCCTTCCAGCACTGGCGTTACTCTGTATTTAAACGCAGGTGAAGACCTACAACGAGTGCTATCAAAAGTAGAAGAAAACGGTGGGAAAATACTGACCCCCAAAACCCCACATGCAGACGAAATCGGCTTCTTCGCGTTATTTTTAGATACAGAAGGCAATCGATTAGGCCTGCACTCACCGAAATGAATTCGGTAATATTTTCGTTGTGCACAACCAGACTACTACGACCGAAAACGAATAAATTAAGTTTCGTCGGCACGAATGACAGCGGAACTACGAAAGAGTGGCTATATTTGCTTTACGGTGTTTGGTCGAAGCAACCGACAACAAGCATAACCTTGACTCAACTAATTGACTCGGTGTATTCAAGTGCCAATAAGAGTACCGTCAGGATTGGATATTCGAAAGGACGCAAATAAGAACCCATTATAAGAATTTGGGATTTTTGGAGGATTTTAAGGTGAATTGGAAATCTTTTAGTGCATTTTTACAAAACGTTTTTATACCTCTCATTACGGTCACAATAGCTGCGATGGTAGCTATTTTAAATTTTTCGGTCTCAAATTTAGATCGAGAGTTGAAGGAGCAGGTTGCTGCCGTAGATATTGCAATTAAAGAGGCGCGCGATGAGCGTGAGAGGATAAATGCCGAACGAGAATTTAATTTCAAAATTTATGATCTCGTTCAGCTATCTTTAGAAGAAAAAAACGAGCGAAAGCAGGAAGTAGCGAAGCAGTTTGTTTTAGTTATGGTGGATGGTGAATTAAGAAGCCGCTTGTTAGGCGTTTTAGAAGCAGGCGGGACACCAATGATCAAGCAAGAAACTGCAAAAATAATTGCAAAAGAGAAAGAATTTCAAATAGAAGAAGATAGTAATTTAAGAACAGACAGAAGCGTTAAACCTTCTTTTGATTGGGAAGATTGGGATTATGATATCTTTTGGTGTTCGACATCTGGAGCTAGCGCTAAAGAACAAGCAGAGTTTATAAAGCAACAACTTGAGATGGAAGGAGCAAAAGGCAGAGTCAGGGTTAGAGAGCTATTTTCGTCCGTAAATGCTCGATCGGGATACAGAATCTCAGGTTATGCAATTAGACGTAGTGAAAATGAAATAGTCCAAGCTAATGCTTTAGAAAAACTGGCCGAAAGTGTTCTATTAGAAAAAGGTTATCCTGCAGTGTTCAAGCAGCAACTAACTAGCCAAAAAACAAGGTGGTACATTAGTGCTTTTGTATGCCCATGACATGAAAGCGTAGAAACCACTCACCAGAATTTAAAGCCAAAGTGGCATTAGCCAATGAGAAAGAGGATAAAACGATCGCTCAGTTGATCACAGTGAAGTCTAACACTATTTGCGCTTATGCTGGATAAAATAACTTTATAGTTTGTGAGCCCTTTAACTGGACATTGCATAAAGCACCAAGCAATATACTGCTCTTGATTTTTTGAGTACTACCTTACGTAACAGTCTATTCATCAAACGCAACAAAGCCTATAAACGTAAAAATTTGAGAATATTAGCAATTCAAAAATAAGAAGCATCATGGAAATAATTAGAAGCAAAACATTCACTGCACAACGCGCTTGGGGCGCAAAAGACATCGCCAATATGAATGGTATTACAACCCGCCTGCATTGGACTGATCAGCCTTATAAGTGGCATGTTAATGACGGTGAAGAAGTCTTTGTCGTGTTAGATGGCGAGGTTGACATGTTTTACAAAGAGAATGGCGTTGAGCAATCAGCCCTATTGCAAACTGGTGATATTTTTTATGCGTCAATTGGCACTGAGCATGTTGCCCATCCTCGTGGCGAGGCGAGAATTTTGGTCATAGAATCAGAAGGTAGCGTATAAGGTTTGGGCCGGTGTTAAACATCGATATCCGTTAAACTGGACAAGTCTAAACTTGAACTGTCAGAAGCGGAGATTCATTTAGGGTGCTCATAAAGTCGACCTAGCAGCAAGAGAGCTCAGTGACGCTCGGCATAGCCGCTTCGTCACATTTGAGCCATTAGTTAACTACGCTCTTCTGTTTGATCAACATCAGCAAAACAACAATTGCGAATTAGTGGGAAAAATTATTTTGCTTTATCCATTGTATCGCAATATCTAGAGGCTCTGCTTTATTAGTATTGTGGCCCAGCGATGGAAATAATACATATTCAAAAGGCTTGCCTTTAGCTTTCATCCTATTCAGTTGCTCGATACACATTTTGACTGGGACCTGTATGTCCTGCTCTCCGAAGAGCCAGAGCCCAGGTATCGATAAAGAATTCAAAGAAATTTTCGGGTCCGTTGCTTTAAAATCATATCTGTCAGGATCATTTAAAGTATGTTCACGCGATTCTTCATCAGTATGAGTTTTCCAAAAGTCTTCTCTACCATTTGTATAAAACTGAAACCTAAGTTGTTCCAGAGTTGTGATTGTAGGGCTACTGAAGAGAACCATAAACTCTACTGATTGATTATTGAGTGCGGCAATTGGAATAATCCAGCCAGCCTGACTCGCGCCAATAAGTCCAATCGATAACTCTTTGTCATAGCCATGAACCACATCTACCGCAGCACTTGCATCTTTCGCAAGCAAAGTTAAATTATCAACACTTATATTATTGGTTCCCACCTGAGGTCCTACGTAAACGCCACCAGATTCACCAACCCCACGCTTGTCGTACGTCAAAACTAGTAAGTCTCTCTTAGCCAGTGACTGTGCTAACTTAGTCATTCGTGGGACAGGATCAGAGCCGTGCACTAGTACTACTGCTGCTCGTGCATCTTTAGGTATATACATGCTCCCTGATAATTGTACACCTTCGCTTTCAAAAACGACCTCTTCTACAATAGTAACGTCATTTGATTGGTGTTTTTCTTCGTTGAGAGTGTGACTTTGGTCTCTATTGTTTGTAGTACAACCTGACGCAAAAATTAGTAAAAACAAAAAATATCCGAGGTTTCTCATTTTTTAATCCATAATGAAATTAAAGAAACCTTGAGACAGCAAGGTTTGCGCCAACATAAAAACCAATAATTTCATAATGTTAACATTCTCATTTTCGACTAGAGTACTCAATATGACCACTAATTAGTCATACTGACCATCTATTGAAAACCCGTGTGAAATTGGTCGTTTTTTGAAAATGTAAGCCCATGCCTAAATGAACTACACGAAGGGATATTTTGAATGCCTGTTCATTGCTCAAATCGGGCCCTTAGTTCATTTATATTAACGGATTTTATAGCATAAATGAGTTAGTTGAACGTCTGCTATGCAGCATCGAAGACTCTCCCAAGAAGAGCGCCGACAGTCTCAACTTCGCTCTTAGCAGCCATAACTCCCCTTCAAAACTGCATGGTTAGATGTCAGCGACGACAATTAAACCCACTATCGCCTTGAATTTTTGCAAACCACTACACCTCACTCAAATACTGGATCATCCGTCCTGAGCGTTTCTCTTCTTTAAAGTCACAACTGGTTAGACGATACTAAACGAAGTTATCTGTTAAACAGCGGGTGTCGTGGATATCGCCAAGTAGAAACACTCGGCAATCGCCGCTTGCTAATTGTGATGGGTGTCAGTTATTTTTGCATCAGTTATTTTTGTATGGTTATCTATAAATTTATCGACTAGATAATGATTATCCAATGCCTTTTTCACTGTGAGTGGCAAGTTTTTTACATGCCTTGTTCCGCCAAAATCGCCAAGCAGATTTCCAAAATAAGAATCTGCATTGGGCTGTGCTAAATAATTCAAAGTAGCTACTGTTAAATTTGATGGGACTCTGACCAGATCCTGAGTTCATCTAAAATACTCAGTGCGGTTTTGCCAAAATCGGTTAATTCATAAGTTACAGCGACAGGTCTGTCACTTATCACTTTTCTACGAACCATCCCTTCACTTTCTAGTTCCTTTAGGCGTTGGTCGACCATTTTTTTGCTGGCACCGCCAAGCATACGGGTTAAGTCATTAAACCTTACAGGTTCATCTTTAAGGTGATAAATAATGGAACCTTTCCACTTTCCGCCAATTAAACGCATGCCTTTTTCGATAGCACAGGGTTCAGTGCATGCATTTAAAACTTTTTTTCTACCTTTACTGTCTGTTTTTACGACACTTTCCATCAGTTTTCCTAAAAAACAACTAGGTTACTAAAAGTATACTAATTGATAACTTAAATCAGGTTACTAAAATATACCACACATTGATTGAGTAGGAGAGTGTCTCTCTTACTTATTTTTGCTGAAATTTAGTTTGGAGTTGTTTTATGAGCACTACTGATCTTAAAAACGTATTAATTATTAATGCCCACCAATATTACCCATTCTCTGAAGGTAAGCTAAATGCAGCCTTGATTGATAAGGCAATAACCATGCTGGAAGATAAAGGTTATAACACGCGCGTAGTAACAATGAGTGACGGGTACGATGTGGAGGAGCAATTAGCACTTCATCAATGGGCAGACATTGTATTTTTGCAAACACCAAGCAATTGGATGGGCGTGTCTTGGTCATTCAAAAAGTATATGGATGAAGTATACACAGCAGGCATGGGAGGAGCTTTATGTGTTGGCGACGGTCGCACAGCAGAATCACCAAAGAAAAACTATGGTAAGGGCGGCACGTTAACCAACACCAAATACATGATGTCTCTCACCTTTAATGCGCCGGAAGAAGCCTTTAATGATCCAGAAGAATTCTTCGATGGGAAATCAATCGACGATTTAATGTTCCCTATGCACATGAACTTCAAGTTCTTTGGAATGAAGCCAATGGAAACATTTGCGTGCTTTGATGTGATGAAAAACGCAGATGTTGAAAACGACTTCAAACGTTTCGAAACGCACATTAACAAGCATTTTTAAGGAACAGTCATGAGCATTGATTATACCAATAAGCTTCATGCAGGTTCAGACTTTCCTGCAATTGAAACCAAACTTCTAAATGGTGATATTAAAAAGTTGTCTACGCCTGAAAATGGTTTGGATTGGAAGATGGTTGTTGTTTACCGAGGGCAGCATTGCCCACTTTGTACTCGCTACTTAAACCAGTTAGAAAGTGCGAAAGACCAACTCGCTCAAACAGGCGTAGATTTGATAGCCGTTTCTGGTGACAGTAAAGAACAACTCGAAAGTCATATGGAAAGACTTAATGTGACTTTCCCTATCGCATACGGTCTTACTGTTGAACAAATGCAAGAACTTGGGTTGTTTATATCAGATCCAAGATCGCCTGAAGAAACTGATCATCCATTTGCTGAGCCGGGGCTATTTGTTGTCAATAATGAAGGAAAAGTTCACGTAGTAGATATTTCAAACAACCCGTTTGTAAGACCTGAACTTCAGTCATTGATTAGTGGCTTAGGTTGGATACGAAATCCTGCAAACAACTACCCTATTCGTGGTATGCATAAATAGGAATTCCTATGAAAAAGGTTGTATTTACAGCTGTTACTTCAGTCCTATTGTTTGGAAATGCGTTTGCACAAGACAAGAAGGTCGAGGCTGCACACATTGCATCTCCAAACCAATATCAACTACTGCTAGAGAACGAAGAGGTTACTGTACTTAAAATGACACTCAAACCAGGGGAACAGGATAACTGGCATAAACACAATGCTGAGACTGTTTACTTCGAAAAAGGTGGCAAGGCGACGATAACAACGAGTGAAAAAGACATGACCTTGGAGATCCCGGATGGCTACGTGATGTGGCATGACCAATGGGAACATCAAGTTAAAAATGTTGGTGATACAACAATCACTGCAATTATCGTGGAGAAGAAATAATCATGTCAAAGACACAAATCAACATTGATATCGTTTCTGATGTGGTTTGTCCTTAGCGTGTAATTGACTATGGTCGCTTAAAAGCAAATCGCTGACACCCACCACTAATTACTATAGTGATGGGGTCACTTATTTTCTCTTGCTCCCGATAAGGGGGAGGAGTCCATACATCTCCCACAAAGCTATCCGCACTGCTAATTAGGAGGCTATGCTGATAGTTTTTGTAACCTTTGCAAACAGCTTCATCGTAAAAAGCGTAGAAAATCTCACAAGCAACTTATTCCCCCCTCCATCACACCCGAAAAGCATAAGCTGATATGCAATGTGCCGACAGGATGTCGGCCAAGTCTTGTCTGGCATCATGGATGTGCCTTACAAGACGGTTGCACTATATCGGCTTAGGGTTTGAGGATTAAGTGTGATGCTGGGGCGACGTTTTCTTGGTTCGTTCTTTTTCGTCGTTTAAAAAGAATGAACGAGAAGCGCATGGACGCGCTTTGATACGAGCCATGGAGGGTGACTTTTCCAAAAGACTCGAGATGATGAGTTAAGTCAGCCCGTCCTCCTGACTGGTTTCGACGCCCATCCATGGGCTACGACATACTTTTCTTTGATGCCCAAAGAACAAGTATGCAAAAGAAAGGGCACTCCCAACATCACACTAACTCTTCAAGTAAATTGCCAATATGAACGTCACCGCTGTGTAAGGGCCATCCATGGCCCTGTCACAGCTTTTCACGCATCCATGCGTTGAAATGACTCATTGGCAATTTACTTTCAGGTGTGATGAGGGAGGCAAACGGTGCTGAGAGCTTTTTTGGTGCTTGCAGGCAAATTTGCTGCTTTAGTAGATTAAACCAGAAACAACGGTCAATACCACGCCCGAAGAACATAACTGCTCGGCGGGTGAACCGCCTCCCACAAAACGATTTAGACTGTTAATTAGGAGTTCACACCGATCGTTTTTGTGGTGCTTATAAGCTAATCATCTACTTTACTGGATAAAACCAGAACTAACAGACAGCGCAATTACCCCTCCATCACACCCGAAAAGCATAAGCCGATATGCAATGTGCCGACAGGATGTCGGTTAAGTCTTGTCTGGCATCATGTACGTGCCTTACAAGACGGTTGCACTATATCAACTTAAGATTTGAGGATTGAGTGTGATGCTGGGGCGACGTTTTCTTGGTTCGTTCTTTTTCGTCGTTTAAAAAGAATGAACGAGGAGCGCATGGATGCGCTTTGATACGAGCCATGGAGGGTAAGGCTAATATGTCCTCCTGACAGGTTTCGACGCCCATCCATGGGCTACGACTTACTTTTCTTTGATGCCCAAAGAACAAGTATGCAAAAGAAAGGGCACTCCCAACATCACACTGACTCCTCAAGTAAATTGCCAATATGAACGTCACCGCTGTGTAAGAGCCATCCTTGGCCCTGTCACAGTTTTTCACGCATCCATGCGTTGAAATGACTCATTGGCAATTTACTTTCAGGTGTGATGAGGGAGGCAAACGGTGCTGAGAGCTTTTTTGGTGCTTGCAGGCAAATTTGCTGCTTTAGTAGATAAAACCAGAAACAACGGTCAATACCACGCCCGAAAAGCGTAACTTCTCGGCGGGTGAACCGCCTCCCACAAAACGATTTAGGCTGTTAATTAGGAGGCTATGCTGATAGCTTTTATAACCCTTGCAAACAGCTTCATCATAAAAATCGTAGAAGATCTTACAAGCAACGTATTCCCCCTCCATTACACCCGAAAAGCATAAGCTGATATGCAATGTGCCGACAGGATGTCGGCTAAGTCTTGTCTGGCATCATGGACGTGCCTTACAAGACGGTTGCACTATATCGGCTTAGGATTTGAGGATTAAGTGTGATGCTGGGGCGACGTTTTCTTGGTTCGTTCTTTTTCGTCGTTTAAAAAGAATGAACGAGGAGCGCATGGATGCGCTTTGATACGTACCATGGAAGGTGATTTTTCCAAAAGACTCGAGACGATGAGTTAAGTCAGCCCGTCCTCCTGACTGGTTTCGACGCCCATCCATGGGCTACGACATACTTTTCTTTGATGCCCAAAGAACAAGTATGCAAAAGAAAGGGCACTCCCGACATCACACTGACTCCTCAAGTAAATTGCCAATATGAACGTCACCGCTGTGTAAGGGCCATCCTTGGCCCTGTCACAGCTTTTCACGCATCCATGCGTTGAAATGACTCATTGGCACTTTACTTTCGGGTGTGATGAGGGAGACACAAGGCGCTGATAAATTCTTGTGGTGCTTGTAAGCGACTTAGCTGCTTCAGGAGATAAAACCAGAACTAACAGACAGCGCGATTCCCCCTCCATCACACCCGAAAAGCATAAGCCGATATGCAATGTGCCGACAGGATGTCGGCCAAGTCTTGTCTGGCATCATGGATGTGCCATACAAGGCGGTTGCACTATATCGGCTTAGGATTTGAGGATTGAGTGTGATGCTGGGGCGACGTTTTCTTGGTTCGTTCTTTTTCGTCGTTTAAAAAGAATGAACGAGAAGCGCATGGATGCGCTTTGATATTAGCCAAGGAGGGTATGTTTGATTAGGACTGCTGTGTAAAATCAAGTAGTTAACCTGCTTAATTGCTCAGGCTAGCGGCCTCAGTATGCGTAAAAAATATAATTGCTTATCAAGCCAAATTTAGGTGTAATGAATACATAATAAGCGCTGAGCGATGCACGGAAAGCTTACATAACACTAGCTAGGAAAGTGAGAACCTCCAAAAAGCCTACTTTTTCTAAGTAAGCCATCGCATAAACAACACCAACTCGGACACACCGAGCAGGTAGCGACTCAGTCCAACAAGCGATTATGCAACACAAACTGCGTGTCGCATAAATACTAAAATGTTAAACCTTTCGAATCACTAAGGAGATAAAGTGATAGATATCAATAATCCAGCTGGTCGTTATTACGAGATTTTACGTAAAGCGAAAAGCAAAGGAGATGATCTAAAAGTTCGTCAAGTGTGGGCTCAGGTTCTAGACGAAGATGAAAGTGATGACTCCACGATTACTAGAAAGGTAATTGAGGTATATCAGCTTGGAGAAGAGGTGAAGAGACTTATCGGCATGAATGAAGGTGTAAACAAAGAATTGTACCTATCATCATTCCCGCAAATTGAAAGGGCTATATTTCCTCTACAACTTAACACAACCTGGAAAGCACAAAAGCAGCAGCTTAATGATGGGGTAATGACAAGACTCCAATTTTGCTCAGAACTTTTGTCATCGATCTACAATGAAGAACAGCTGAAAGACGAAGACTTAGCGCAAGTCACTAAGCTAATAGATGAACTATTTAGCGCAGTTCTAAGTAGCTCATTGGACGGAGGAATAAGGATTACCCTTCTAGAAGAGATAGAACGCTTACGCACGGCACTTTCTATGTATAAAATTAATGGTGCAAAAGGCCTTAAACAGTCTCTCCAGTCAACCATAGGTATGGTAGTAACCAATCAGGGTGAATTATCAAGTGTGGCTGCTTCGGAGCCTGATGTTATCGAACGACTAGGTAAGCTGATAGATAAAGTCGACTCTTTTACAGCTAAAGTATTAAAAGTACATAAGGCACTTACAAAGCCAGTTCAGTTTCTCATTGGCCTTGTTACTGATAATGATGACTCGTCGCCTGAATCAATCGAACCTGAAGGTGGTGCCGAGCCTTAACAAGCGCACGTTGCCGGACTGGCTTTGGCACAAAGTCGACCCTAGGCTCTAACATGTTTTTGCCCAAGAATGAGTTAGATCGACCGTCTGTTCCTCGCTTTTAGCAGCTATAGCCCCTTCAAAACTGCATGATTAAATATCAGCAACGACAATTAAACCCACTATCGCCTCGAGTTTTGGCAAACCACTACACCTCCCTCAAATACTGGATCATCCGTCCTGAGCGTTTCTCTTCTTTGAAGTCACAACTGGTTAAACGATATTGAACGAAGTTATCTGTTAAGCAGCGGGTGTCGTGGATATCGCCGGGTAGAAACACTCGGCAATCGCCGGCTTTGAGCGTGTCTGTTCCTCGGGATACGAGGTGGGTTTCGCCGCTTGCTGTGGTGATGGGTTTGTAAGTTGTCATTTCCATTTCGCCAGATTGCACAGCATAAAATACCCAACCTGCGCCATGATCATGAGGCGGGCGGTACGTGCCCTTTTCTTCTGCATGGACTAGCAGCATAAAACCATATTCAGGGTCTTGGTAGAGTGTTTTTGATGCTAGTCTTTCACGCATAATGCTCGCAAGCCAAGGCTCGTGCGGTGGAGACTGAGTAAGTTCGCTTAACAATTCACGTACAGTTACTGTGGTGCTTGAATTTAGCCCGCTCCAGTTGGCTTTTATGTCATTGACGATTTTATCTAAGCTATTTTGCATTGCCTCTGCCTCTTATCGTTTGGTCACTGTCATTCGGTTAAGAGGAGCATACAACTTCAAGTTCACTTTAAGTCAAGGAATAGAATTGCTCGAATAATAGCGGTGTCGCTTAAAACTGATAACTTAACGAAAGTTTGATGGTGCGACCAAAAATGGGTCTAGTATAAAAGATAGCCTCTTGGTGGCTTAAATCATCCCTAGGATTGCCCTCAGTTAGCCCCATAGCATTGGTGAGGTTTTTAACCTCAAGCTGTGCGCTGAGCTGTTCATTAACTGCCAACTCGGTAAATAAGTCCCATGTTTGATAGGCTGGTAAGGCAAAACGATTAGCGATATCAGAATAGCGTTTACCAACATACGACCAGGTGATAGCCGCGGTAATAGGTCCTGCTTTGTATTCCGGCGTTAGTCGTAGTTGTAACTCCGGCGTGCGTGTTATTTGATTGCCATTAAATTCGCTTTGTGGCAATTGCTTGGGAATGCCATAAAACCCAGCGTCTTGCCACACACCTATCGCTCTAAATTGCAAAGCCGGACTATATTGATAGTCAAATTCGAACTCCAACCCTCGTGTTTGGGTATTGATTGAAACGGCTTGTTGAGTCGTAGCCGCGCCGCGATATACCGTAAGTGGGAGCGGATCAAATTTGGTCTCAAATAACGCGCCACTAAACTGCCAATCAGCGGTTTGATAACGCAGTCCAACCTCACCTAACGCCAAGCGAATAGGTTGGCCAAAGTCTTGTTGTACGCGCTCCTCTTCACTTTTGGCCCACCCGCGGCCATTGCCGTAATTAATGAGCCGTGGCATTTCAAAGGCGTCGGAATAACGTGCAAATATCGCCATAGCGTCGCCGATTTGGTAATTTGCACCAATGCTGAGCGCATTTTGCGTAAAGGAATCACGTAAAGTGGCAGCCGGGAGATAGTGAGAATAAGCGGCTTTTGATGAGTCCGTGTATGACTTTCCCCCCTCTAGTAGCGTGCTGATGAGATTCAGATGTTCGTTACGCAGCGCAAAGTCAACTCTAAGGTTTTCAGTGAGCTGCCAGTCTATATTGGCATACAGCGAATGTGATTGAGACAAGCCGCTACCGCTTAAATAAACAGGACCGGCGTAAGATAAAAAGCCTTGCTCGGTAAAATTGGCAACCACATTTTCTTGCCCATCAACCAGTACGATGTCCAGTCGCTCGGGTTGATGCTTTACATCCGTTAGTAATGCGCCAAGCCATTTATCTAGTGGTAACTCATCGAAATCACTTCGTGCGTAAATATGACCGAGGGTCAGTGACCACTGCGCGTCGAGATAGTCCACACTAAAATGATTTACCAGCTGCTGTTGCTTGTAACGTGAATATAAAGGATAACTAGCGGTCACGAGACCATTACCATTAAGCGTTGCGGGGTTGGCAACTAAGGTGTTATCTGAATAACGTAAGTATCGAGGACGCAATGCGCTATTTGCAAAATGACGTTTAAATTCGGTGATATCGGCGTGTTGTAATCGGCTTGTGGCGTCGACTATGGTTTGGTTGCCCAAATTCATTAAGGTATACAAATCATTGTTTAGGCTTGAAAATCGCGTACGATTGCTCAGGTTAACGTGTTCAAAAAGCGGCGTATTAAATAGTAAAGTGTAGCTATTTAGGCGTGTTTGCTGAGCGTCTTCTAGGTCACGCTGCACGCGTCCTTCCGGAGTGAAGAAGGTGAGCGACCTGAGATCGTCGCTCAGTAGGGTTCCATCGTCATAAGGCAGGCTCGCCAGCTCTCGAATTTCGCCGCTATTTTGCATCACTAAAGGCGCGTAAAAGCTGGTTTTATCGTTTAAATGTTTATAGCTAAAATCAAGCTCAAATGCATCGGTTAACCAGCTCATGCGCGCACTCAACTGTCCCCCTAAATCGCTTTGATAGCCCGGCTCCCGAATACCGTCGGAAGTACGATAAAACCCGCCTACCGTATAAAACCATTCATCATTCAACGCTCCGCTAAATACGCCATCAAAACGAGTGTAGTCATAGCTCAATCCCTGACTCACTTTCACTAAATTAAAAGGATTTTCTGAGCCTCGCCTGCCGATATAGTTCACCATTGCCGCAGGCCCGTTCACGGTAAAAATACCGCTACTGCCGCCCCGCACCGCTTCAATGGCTTGATGGGTTAAGTCTGGACGTAAAAAAAAGTCCCCCCAAATACCGTCATAGGTCACGGGTAAACCATCTTCCATCAGGCTGATAAATCTAAACCCTTCGCCGCCTCTAAGTCCCCTTGGCGCAACATTATTGTTAGTTTCGCCACCCGAGTCTTCAACCCAAAAGCCGGTGATATTTTTAAGCGCTTCTGCACTGGAATACGGTGTTTGTTTTTCAAGTTGTAGGCTTGCAAGCTGAGTGATTGAAATAGACGAGTTTAAAATGCTACGGTTTTTGCCGCTTACACCCGTTACGATAATGCGCTCAAAGTGTTGTGCAGACTCAAGTTTTTTAGGAGTCACAAAAATACGCTGCTGCTCTGGGTCTAGGGAAAAGTTGTAGGCGGCTTGTTGAAAGCTGGTGAGCAAGACTTGTTCGAGGGTGTAGCGGCCAGTTATCTGCTCAACGCTAATGTTATCTGGAATTTCGGCTGCACTTAACTGCCAGCCACTTTGCGCAGCAATATCGAGTAAACGCTGCTGCAAAGTCGCTTTAGGCAAGTTAAATTGATGATCCGTGGTAGCAAATGCAACGCCACCAAACCATATTAACCACGCTAACAGCGGGATTAATAGCTTGAATAACATAGTTTAAATCAATGTATTTATTATTGTATAAACTTTGTACCACTTATATTGTGACTTTGCTATGACACTTTTAGCTAATTCGCGATTAGGGTGTATTCCTCGCCTTTTTGCATCACAGTGATCGGATAAATTTTTTCTAAACTGTTGAGCCAATCGCCTATTTCAGTGGTTAAAAAGGTGCCGTTGTAGGTCAGTTTTGCTAGGCGTTGATCGCTTAACTTCACTTTGATTTCGCTATATCGCGACACATCATTAAGCACATTGCCTAATTCTGCGTTTTGATACACTAAGTAGCCTTTTTGCCACGCCATGGTCAACGCTTCACCTTGGGCTTTACTACGGGTAACTTCGCCTTGCTGTGTAACTTCTACCGCTTGCCCTTGGGTCAATTTGATTGCTTGTTGCTGAGTCACAGCCACACGGCCCTCAAGCACATCGACTCTAATTGAAGCCGGATTGGCGCGAACATTAAACACCGTGCCTAACGCCTCGACTTGGCTGTTTTGGTAGCGCACGATAAACGGTCTCTGCTTGTCTTTACTCACGCTAAACAGCGCCTCACCTTGGTACAACAGTAGTTCTCTTGAAGTGTTGCTGTAGCGAACAGCCAATTGGCTATTGGCCCCTAAATCAACCTGACTATTATCATCAAGCGTAATGGTGCGATGCTCATTGACCTTGGTTTGAAAGAACTCGCTGTACACTGTATCGACTGGTGCTGGCTTCGCAATGGCAACAGGTGCTTGCTGTAGTGGCTGCTCTGGTGCCATAAAAGTCACCAAACCAACCAGCAGCAAAGTCGCGGCAATCGCAAGATACCAAGGCTGAGCGCGGCGTTTGGATTGTGGTTTAATGACTGTTGCAGCCGTGGCGTTTTGTGCATCCAGCTGTGCAAACTGCTGAGTAACATAGTCATCGTCAAGTTGGGCTGAAAGCGTCCAAAGCTCCAACATTTTGTTGAACACATCACTGTGTAGCGGATTTTCAGCTAGCCAAGCGTTTAGCGGCTGTGGATATTGAGTGCTGTCATGAGGTGAGATCTGCTGCTCGTCTAAGACTAATAACCAATCAGCGGCTTGTTCTTCAATTATTGCTAAATCGTCAGATAATGGAATCATGTTTATATCCTTAACACTCATGATCAAAGCTCATGCTGTAACTGCTGGTAGCAATGACGAACTGCACGTAATACATATTTTCTTACCATACTTGGGGATATCTGTAAGGTCAAAGCTATCTCCTCATAGCTTTGACCACGTATTTTATACAATAAAAAAGCCAGCCTACATTTGTCGGGTAAGCTTGCGAGAGACTTTTCCATTTCTTTAAGTAGCTCTTGGTTGTGGTGGTTTTGTTCAGGGTTAGCACTTGCGTAAGGTTGTGGCATTTGATCGCTATCGTGCTCACGGTCATCAAACGGGCTACGCGCTTTACGCCGCAGCTTATCAATGGCCAAATTGGTTGCAATTTTATACAAGTACGCGGCGATATAGTTGCTGACATTATCCTGCTCAAGTCCAAGCAATTTCACAAACGCCTCTTGGGCAACGTCTTCCGCCTCTCGTTTGTCTAACCCTTTGCCCATAATGTGGCGGATCAGCTTTTGCTGTTGTTTTAAAAACAACTCCTCTACCTGCTGACGACGTGCAAGGTCGTCGTTTGCAGCTGCCGTAGTGGTATCAACGGCTTTACGCTTAAAAGATAATAACGGTGGCATGAATACGCATCCTACTCTTCCATTTGTGTTAGCGTGCAGCGAACCCGTAAATGAGTAGGTTCGCTGGCGTTGCTTAAATCAATTTGCTTAATTAACCGTTGCGACTCGGCTTACCTTGCCCGAATCACTCACCGTTCTAAGTTGTACTTTAGATGACGCGGTCAATGTCACAGGCCCTTCATAGCGATGCCATGTTGCGCCTTGGTCAACCGAATACTCCGTAGCCATGCCAACAAACCGGGTATTGACGATTAACTTACCGCCTTCAATCGCGCCTCCAGGTAATGGAATACGATAATTTACCCCTACCTGCTGTGGTATTTGAGCATTAATATCGACCACTTGGTAATAGTCCAATAGTGGTAGAGCATATTGCCCTAAAGTGTTGGTAAAGGTGTGCCAAGCCTCGGTAGTCGCTGCGCCTTGCGCTGGCATATCTTGCACCCATGCACGCTCAGCGGCACCCAGTAATTTCGGGAAAGTCATATAATCAAGAATTTCTGGTGACTTTTGGTTTTCGCCAAATAGTTGCGCCTGAATACCTTGAACATTTTGTTTACCCGCTTCGCTCAGTAACACCCATTTTGGGTCCCACGGCACTGGATTGCCTAGCTTGTCACGTTCAGCATTGGCGTAAATATTAAACGGACGATATTCAAACGCCTTTTTGGTATCTGTGTAACCTGCCCAGTGATAGCCTATTTCATCAGGATGTTTGTTATACGCAAGGTCAAGATACAAGTTTGTCGCATGGGCCAGCACGACTTTGAGACCTTGGTTCGCAAATTTGTAGGCCTGATGCTCATTGCCCCAACCCCACACGTTATTCCAAAACACGGGGAATATCTCACCGTAACTTACATTACCCGTACCATTGTGCGATAACACATCGCCCCAAGTTGCCATATCAAAACCATGCTGATTGACTATCTGCTTCCAGCGTAAAAAGAAGTAGTCAAACAACTCTGCATCGGTTTTGCCCGCCGTAGCTGGGTTTTGATCGACCGCTGGAGATTGCGCCCACCATTCATTCGGGCCTAAATGCGGCAGCTCGTCACCACCGCCATGTAGCCGAGTCAATGTTGCATCGGGTACAGCATCATAAATGGCGCGTGTTTCTTTCACCACATGGTTGAGGAAAGTAAAAGTGCTCTCAAGCGCCGGGTTCACAAAGTTGTCGGTATAAAATTGTGGGGTGTAATACTGCGACTGGTCGAGCGGATCAATCAATCTAAAACGATTTGCTTCAACTGGGTCGCTATCTTTGTATTTGTTGTAGCGATATTCCATCGCTTTGATTGCTGCGCGCGCATGGGCTGGAAAATCATATTCGATGATCACATCAATATGACGGTCAGCGGCATACTGAAGAATTTCTTTAAAATCATTCACCGTGTAGTAGCCCCAGCCTTTACCGAGAAAGTTTTGCTGAGCAATTTCAAAGCCCTGATAGCTAGGCGCGGTGCCTAAGTTTGCTGCGGTTTCATCCGTGGGCTTATTTTCAATCCCATCTCCTGGTGCAAGACCATTGGCAGCTCCCATGAAAGTATGCAGCATCGTGCTTTCGCTCAGGTCATATCCCCGCTTTGCCCCAAACTCCGTGAGTTCAGGAATACCGGGAATTTCTAGTCGCCAACCTTCATCGTTGGCAAGGTTAATTTCAAATTTGTTTAACTTGTAAAATGCCATCAAGTCCAACAACTTAAATACCGTTTCTTTGCTTTGGAAATTACGCGACACATCCAGCATCATGCCTCGATATTCAAACCGTGGTGCATCCAAAATAGTGCTAGCGGGTAGTACGGCATTGTCGGACAAAGTGGCTGAGTTTTTAGCCGTTTTATACACAGCGGTGGGGATCATCTGACGAAGTGTTTGAATACCATAAAACACCCCTTGGGCGTCACTTCCGGTAATGGTGATCCCCGAGAATGCATCGACTTCAAGCTTATAACCACTTGAGTCCGGCTGATTGTCTTGATTGGTATCGAGATTTGGGTCTAGCTGCAACTTGATAAGGTTCGGGCCATTTTGCACAGTGCTATTAATCGCAAATGTGCCACTCAGAATATCGCGCAGCGCAGTTTGTAAGAAGGAGGCTTCTTTCGCCAATGAAGCTGGCGCTGAAATACTGGTTAATTGGCTCATCAAAGTTAAGAATTCATCATTCGGTGTGACCACTGAATGGGGCTGAGGAACCAAGCGATTTTTCAGCGGCAATGTCATGTGCGTCGCGCTGTTTTCGGCGAATCGGATGGCGGACGTTTGCACCGGCATATTATCGTTAACCGCTTGCTTTGTTTGTTTTGGATCGCTTGGGTCCATCATCACGTCCACCAGCACAGCTTGAGGCGCTTGATTATTGTAGCTAATGTGAAAACCCGACGGTGAGTCGTTTTTCAGCATTTGCCAATACTGTGCAACGATTTCAATAGTACGAGACTCACCGGGTTGAATGGGGGCAAAACCCGCTGTGGGCTTAAGTACAAAGTAATCACCACTTTTTGCGTCATCGGCATTTTCTAAACTTAGATTCTGTGCGGCGATATGCTGGCGCGCATACTGACCATTTGGATCTGAGTCTGGTAGTACGCTTGCAGGCGGCCTTACCGAGCTAAAATAAAGCGCCCAGCCAGACTCACCCAATGGCTCAAGACCATTATTAGTAATCGTCAGACTGCCAAGAAAGATATTCTCTCCAATGCCATGATCCACGACTTGCCAGCGTAATGCTAAGTTATCTGGGTGAGGATGTGCGACGCTATAGTGGCTCGCAGTCAACAAGGCTAAGCCTGACAGTGAGGCAGTAATTATCTGTTTTTTTGCAAACATGTTGGCTCCTAAAATATTGTTATTGTTCGGATAGAGCGCGTACTGCTGCCACTCTATCTATGTAAACGTTTGAGCCGAGGAAGTTGGGAATGGAATCATAAATAATGCCCTAATTACGTATTTAGTATTAGGGCTGGTGTGATTAATATACCGCTATTTCATCGATATACAGGGGAAGTTTGGGGATTTGAATATCGTCAGATTGCTTACTATTAATGGCCACCACCTTTAAAAAGCGCACACTTACAGGAGCAAACGACAACACCGACATGGGCCCACGCGGATTATTAACCTCAGCTAACGTTTGCCACTGCCGTTTATCGCTTGAACCCAGCACTTGAATATGTGTTGGCGGGTGCAGTTGTCTATGTCGCCCGCTGTCAAAGCCCAGCTTAACCTGCTGTACTTGCGTTGACGCATCTAAGTCAATAACCGCCTCAAGATCGGTATCGTAAAAAATCGCATAATCTTCAACGCTGTAAAATTGATCATAAGCAAATTGACCATCCTGCAGCTTAGTCGCAGAGCCTTCGGCAGCTAACGAGGCAAGCGTTATTTCTTTTCCAAGTGCTAAATGAGGTGAAAGCGTTAAACGCGCATCGCCTACCAGTTGCCCTAAATCGCTTACATAACTGCGGGCGCGAAGCTGCGTTTCGTCAGTTATCACTAGTGGCTTTTGATATTGCTGCGATTGTAGCGTTGGCTCGCTGCCGTCTAAGGTATAGTAAATAGCCGTGTCGGCAATTTCAGAGGTGATGGTGGCGACGAGCTGCTGCCCGTTAACCTCGCTTGAAATAATAGGCTTATGGCTACTATAAGCGGTATTGAGGTGCATCTGCTGGTAGCGTTTTAAAAGCGCGGGTAAACGATATTGGCTGTAATCAGACCACGACTTTTGTGCTTTATCCGACCACAATGTTTCGGCCAGCGCACTCAAGCGCGGAAAAAGCATATACTCAGCATGACGAGGGGTTTTTATATATTCAGTCCAAAGTGCACCTTGCGCACCAATAACAAAGGCTTGTTGCTCAGCGCTTAAGTGGCTGGGCTGTGGCTCATATTGATAAACGTTTTTTAGACTTGAAAGCCCGTGGATGGCTTTGGGCTCGTCAAGATTGCGCGATTGATAGGCATCAAAATAAATATATTGATAAGGACTCATGATCACCTGATGGCCCATTTTTGCAGCTTGGATGCCTCCTTCCGTGCCCCGCCAAGACATGATCACGGCGTCATCCGCTACCCCTCCTTCTAATATTTCATCCCAACCAATCACCGTTTTACCAAGATTTTGGACGATTTTAGCGACCCGTTTAATAAAATAGCTTTGCACCTGCTCAGGTGTGGTTAACTGATGCTGTTGCATCAGCTTTTTCACCTCGGGACTTTCTAACCACTGCTTTTTTATCACCTCATCACCACCAATGTGGATATATTGGCTCGGAAATAGCTCGGCAACCTCTTTGTATACAACAGCAAGAAACGCAAACACGTCTTCACGGGGACATAACACATCTTCAAAAATACCAAACTGCGGCTGTACCTTTACTGCGCGCTGGTGGCAAGATAACTCGGGATATGCAGCAAGCATCGCACTGCTGTGCCCCGGAATATCGATTTCAGGGATCACTTCAATATGTCGCGCCTGCGCGTACTCAATCACTTCCTTAATTTGCGCCTTGGTATAAAAGCCCGATACCGTTTTATTATCAAACAGTGGTTGATAATCATAGGTATGGCCAACCACGGTACGAGGCCGTGTTGCCCCAATCTCGGTTAGTTTAGGATACGCCTCAATGGCGATTCGCCAGCCTTGATCATCGGTTAGGTGCCACTGAAAGACATTGAATTTATGCATCGCCAGCCAATCGATATAACGCTTCACGAACGCCACATCGAAAAAGTGCCGACTTACATCTAAATGCATGCCACGGTATGAGAATCGGGGCTGATCTTTTATTTCTACCGCAGGTATTGCCCAATTCGCCTGATTGATGGGCATACGCGACTCTATCTCAGCAGGGAGTAATTGTCGCAGTGACTGCATCCCCCAAAATAATCCGGTCGCAGTATTCGCTTGTATTTCAACCCCTTCAGGCGTCACGCTCAGCGCATATCCCTCTTGAGATAGCGGTATATCGACAATCTTAAAGGCAATACTATTTTTAGTTGTGCTATCAGCCTGAGACACTGGCAACTGATAGCCCGTAGGCGAGCGTAAAAAGGTCGCTAATTGCTGCGCAACGCTTTGAGCTTGCTGCTGGTTAAAGGTAATTTTACTGTCATGGGTAAGGTTAAAGTGACCATTACCAACACTAGCACTCAGTGGTTTTGGGGTGATCTGTAGCGCTGCACAAAGTGGTGTGAGCAACAAAGAAAACAGTAATAAACTGCTTTGCAAAAATGTATAAAAGACACTCTGGTTCATAAATAACTTCCTGAGAAAAGCCCGCTTTTAGCGGGCTTGAGTGAACTAATGAGCACTGGGCAGTGTGCAAATTAGCAAGGGAAATACAGGGTCTAATGACCTTTGCTATTTAATTTTTGTTCCCCTGAGTGAGTTTTGGTCACGGCGCTCGACTTGCTACATAGTGGGCTGAGCAAAAAGTTAAGCAACAATGAACTAAGCGCACTCAGGTGAACCCGATTAGGCCCTAAAAATTCAGCGTCAGCGAGGCGCTGATGGTGCGTCCTAAGATCGGCCGAGCATAGTAATAGTCGTATCCTGCTTGAACATCGTTGATGGCCCGCGGGTTTCCTTCGGTTAACCCGAGCTCATCACTGATATTTGTCGCTTTCACATGCAGCGCAACCGCGTCGGTAAAGCGATAATTCACCCCCATATCGATTGTGGTGTAGGCAGGGAGCTCAAACTTATTCTCCCCATCTGAGTAACGCTCCCCTAAATGGTGAATAGTTAAATAGATATCACCATCGTCAAAGTAGTAGGTTGGCGTTAACCTAAGCTGCACTTTGGGTGTGCGCTTCACTTGCTTGCCTTCCCAATGTGCAAATGCTCCGGTAAATCCTTCCATTTTTGGGTCTTGCAACACGCCTGTCAGCTCAAGCTGTAAATTGTCATGCGCCTGCCACACTGTTTCAAACTCAAGACCATCGGTGACTGTATCTATGGTTTGGTTCGCCACCTCACCATCGCTGCCGGTAAAATTACGTTCCACTAAGTCATTAAATTTAGTTCTAAACAAGGTCAGTGATGCGCCAATTGAATCACCAGCATAGCGAGCACCCAACTCGCTAAAGGTTAGATTAACGCTGTCATTAAAATCGGCATCAACCCCAGAGTGAATATTCTGACCGAAGCTCATTAACCTTGGCATTTCGAAGGCGTCGGCATAACGACCAAATACTGACACGTCATCTGAGAAGGTATAATTGAATCCCACCGTCCATGCGGTTTCGGTTTCGCTACGAGTTTTTGACAGGAATTTGTGTGACGGCATATCGACGTAATTGTTGGCAAGATTGTTATCTATGTCATTACCAGCGCTGTCAAAAGCGCCCGCAACAGGCTGTGCAAATGTGGTTGCGGAGGCGGTGCTATCTAGCTCCAACCACTCAATCCGTACACCACCGTCAATACGAAGGTTATCGGTTGCTTGATATTGTTCATTAATAAATAAAGAGTTGGAAGTACTGGTACCAAAAGCGGTTGCCTGACCCCAACCAGGAGCATAACCTGTTGAGCCATGGTCGGTTAGTTGACCAACCACTTGCTGATTGCTGTTAACTGCAACAATATCGAGTAATCGAGCATTGTCTTTTACTTCCGTTAAAAACTGCGATTCCCATTTATCAACTGGCAAGGAATCCGCATCTACATAGGCAAATAACCACCCTATGGTCAGCGTGTGCTGATCACCTTCATAGGTGAAATTGAGCTTATTAACAAACTGCTCAGCATCGTAGCGCGAATAAAGCGGGTAGCTTGTGGTGACTAAGCCGTTTCCGTTTAAATTGCTAACATCTGTCAGTATTTCACCACTATCGACGTATCGGTACCGTGCGGCAACGGCGCCATCACTGGCAAACTGGTCCAGCATATTTTGCACATCTTGCTGCCCAAGTCGGGTATTGGCATTGACGAGCGTCGAGTTATCGAAGTTAAGCAAAATATACATGTCGTTTTCAAACTGTGAGTAACGGCCAGCTGTATTGAGTAGCCAACGGTCGCTTAACTCCCAATCTAAGTGATAGCCTAGGGTACTAAACTTGGTATGCTGCCCATCTTTAAGGTCTCGTGTTTTATAGCTGCCATCAGGCTGTAAATAGTGTAAAAAGCGCTGACCATTACCAATCAAGGTGCCATGCTGTGGGTCAACACCAGCAATGCCTTTAGGGTCGCTTTGATCTCTAAGCGGAATAGGCACAAAGAAAGTGGTATGGTCATTGAGGTGTTTGGCAGACAGCGTGAGTTGGCCTTTATCGAATTCACGCACTAAATTGAGTCGAAGTTGACCGCCGTGATCTGCGGTAAACTCTGTGTCTCTCACACCATCAGAACGACGATAAGAGCCACCTATCGACATTTTCCAGTTGTCACTAATGGGTGCGCCATAAAAGAACTCGCCGCGATACATGCCGTAATCGGCAGCAGTTAAGCGGATCGTCGCTTCTTCAATATCATCCGGTTTACGGGTAATAAAGTTTACTAACGCCGCGGGGCCATTTGTGGTCAGTAGGCCTGAGGTGCCCCCACGAACCGCTTCCATATGTTCAATCGTAATATCTTGACGCTGATAAAAATCAACCCAAACGCCGTCGTACACCACAGGTAGCCCGTCTTCTTCAACGCCAATGTAACGGAAGCCTTCACCGCCACGTAGTCCTCTAGGCGCAACATTATTGTTGGTTTCACCACCTGAATCTTCAACCCAAAAGCCTGGCACGCTTTCCAATAGATCCGCCGTACCTAGCGGTGCTTCTCGCGCCAACTGCTCGGCGTTTAATGTGGTAATTGAGACCGATGATTCCAATTTAGTCTGGCCGCGCCCACCGCTGCCAGTCACGACAATTCGCTCAAGGTCGAGTAGTTTCTTTTTTTCTGTAGTTTCTTGCGTCTCTTTCGCTTGTGCAACCGCAGTGTGCGAACCCAATAACGCGCCACTGATAGCAAGCGCAATAAGATGTTTGTTATAACGAGATGTATTATTGCTCATGGTATTCCCTTCATTCTTGTTGTTGGCAGAGCAAGTGAGTGAAGCTCTGTAAATCTATAAACGAACGAAGGGAAAGTTTTAGGAATATTTTTTTGATAAATTGATTTACCGAATTTTAGTGCGTACTTAAACATTTCTGTACCCAAATGATTTTTGGTTTAAGGTTTGGCGCTTAGCACGGTAGGATCACACTTTGTAAAAAGGCTTTAACACCCAGCTTTTTACCGAGCTAATAACGCCCACATTATCACTATCTACTTGTCATCTATGTCGTTATTTAGCCACCTTGAACTTGTTGAAGATAAGCGTTCTTCTATTAACCAACATCATGATCTTACTGATGTCTTGTTTCTTATCATTTCGGCGGTGTTATCCGGCTGTGAAGGCTGGAAAGATATCGAAGTGTTTGGGCACAGCAAGCTGTCTTGGCTCCTACAGTTCAGAGTATCTAAACACGGTATTCCAACGCGACATAGCATTGCACGAATTCTTAAGACAGTAGAGACTGATTCGTTGGTTTTGGCCTCGTTCAGTTGGGTCAACGAGCAACGGTCTCAGTCAGGTAAGCCAATCATTGCGTTTGATGGCAAAACCCTGCGCGGTGCCAGTAAAAAGCGTGAGGATAACTTACACTTGGTGTCTGCTTTTGATTGCGAGTCTGGTTTAACTTTGTATCAGCGAACGGTAGAAAATAAGTTCAATGAGATACCGGCAGTTAGGGCCTTATTAGATGTGCTCGATATTTCGGATTCTATCGTCACACTAGATGCACTATGTTGTCAGAAAGCGACACTTTCAGCATTGATTTCAAGAGGGGCTGACTATCTGGTTCAGATCAAAGCAAATCAGAAAACACTTTATAAAGCAGTCTCTTCATGTTTTGAAACAGCTTTCGAAGAAGAAATGAACTTGCCTGAAGATGTACAAGTCTGCAATGGTCATGGACGTCAGGAAATACGCATCACTTATGTGCTGAAGGCCAACAATCTGCCTGAAGAGATAAGAGAAAAATGGCCTGGACTCACTTCGCTGGTCGCCGTCGAAAGGCACAGTAAGTTCGGCTCAACAACAAAAATAGACACACACTTTTATGTTACTTCAGTTGAGCCTGGTGCACAGATGTTACAAAAAGCTATCCGCCACCATTGGCACATCGAGAACCAGCAGCATTGGGTATTGGATGTCGTGTTTAAGGAGGAGGCTTGCCAGATAAGTAAGCCTATTTCGGCGTAGAATATGGCGCTGTTCAGACGGGTTGTTCGCAACTTGTAAAACAGCACACAGGACGTAAAGTTTCGATACGTAGCAAGTGTGTTCGCCAGTTTTGACGATGAATTCAGGGCAAAGCTTATTTTTGGTTAATGGTAGTTAACAAAGTATGCTCTCACCCTGTGGCGCTTAGTTTATTGAAATATTTTTAATAATATAAAATTAGTTGGGCAACTTTTTTATACTAAGAGATAAAAAATAAAATCGCCAACAGTTATTACTTCACCCTACCCTCCTAACATTTTACAATTTCAATTTACAGAATTATTCGCAACAAACTAAAAGAAGCATAAAAACTCTCAACAGTCCATAAAATACATTCACATAAATAAGGTAAAAAATACAGAACTCAGTGATTTTTCAACCTTAATTCTTTGTGAAATCCACAATAACAAAATCATAAATTAAAGTATTATTTACTTTAATTACCCTAACATTCTGTACTTGCGCACTGGTAAATCACACTAAAAATGAGGGTCTGTTCAAGCTAAAGCTGAACTAGATAGTTTACTAATTGAAATGCAGAACTCCTCTTTCAGGTGATTGGAGTGAGTGTGTTGATAATGTGATGAAACAAGGAAACACAGCCTAAAAGGAAGTGATTCTTCTAATTACTTCCTAAGTATGAATATTGAAAAACATTGTATTAAGAAACAAAAAAATATAGAGAATCATTATGAAATATAGGAAACTTGCTTTAGTAATTTTCTATTTTAAAACACCAACACCCTTAAAACAGTAGGATCAAAATTGATGTTGACATATATTTATTTATATGAGAGCCTGAAATTCCTTTGTTGTAAGTTCATAATAAAGGACTTAAAGGAAAATTATTATTACACAAAGAAAAGGATTGAAATTATGGAAAAAAGACTTTCAAATATGAAGCGAAAAGTTAAGGTAATTAACGGTGATAAAGCTTCTATAGTAGAAGGCTCTAACTTAACGTCTGTTTCGTCATCAGCAACATGTGTTTGTCGAGATAATTGTTCCTTCCCACAACCACCACAACCACCTCAGCCAGATCCTGAGAACTAAAACTAATAAAAAATTTAATATCTCTAGCGAGCGTGTAATGCTCGCTATTTCTGGAGCAGTTATGGATGATTCAACTTCGCTAATGTTACCGAAATGGGCAATTATTGCCTGTAAGCTTCCTAAACCATTTTGGACTATAGTCTCACATATTGTTGGTTCTTATTGGTTTTTTGATAGTTTGTTTATTAAAAAAGGTACACCAAAATCATTAGAAGCTATGCGAATTTTACTTGGTTTAAGAAGTTTAAAGGCTTTTAAAGGTTATTGGAGTTTGCAGGTTAACGATGCAAAGAATGTTGTATTGAACTGCTTTTTACATGAAAAGGATATCGAGCAACTTAAAGTCTGGAGCCAAAATAATATCAGATATAACAAGTATGAAAACTTTCTGGATGCCGACAATCGAAATAAGCCGATAATACTACTATTAAACTCATTTACAGTTCATTATTTAGGTTTACTAAAGAATTCAAATATAGATCGTAAAATTAAGGTCGTACAACCTAAGTTGGCTTTAGATATTCTTAATAAAGTGGGATTTTATGAAAAACTATCTATTGTTTCTGGTAATTCTATATCAGGAATCGAAGCTGATAGCAAAAGAGTTGGAATACAGCTTGTTAAATCACTGAAAAAAAATGAAATACTTGCTATGAGAGTAGATAGTCTTCCTACTCAAACTAACAGATTTGTCTTCTCAAATATATCAAATCAGAAATCTGTATTCCCGTTAAGCATTCTTGAGTTAGCTGCAAAATTTAATGCAACTATCCTCCCGTTTCATATTTTTTTACAAGATGACAAATATGTTACAGAGTTTGGAAAACCAGTTTATTTAGATAACAAGCTAAAAAATGAAGATTATGGTGTCATCTCAAAAAAACTTGATTTTGAAATGTTTAATAAAGTCAGCGAATTACCATATAAATATAGTGGATGGGCTGGTTTACTTGATAAAATTAGGCTTGCTCAATCTCTCGAAGTTGAGGTAATTAAAAATGACATCTAAGCTTTTTAGATATGTTATAAGCAAATACGTTCAACAAAAAGAGGTTTTTATAATTTGCCTTTTTACATCATTCTTGCTAGCCATGCTACTGCTTTATTTACCAAGCATTCTTCAGTCTTTAATGTCTAAAAGCTTTTCTTATGTAGATACGAGAACATCTCTAGTAGCATGTACTTACCTTATATTTATGGGAGGGGTCGCAAATATTAATTTCTATTTTTCTTCAAAATTATCGAGTGAAATAGGAGCCTCAATCCAAATAGAGTTCATAGAAAAGTGGTTAAAAACGCCTCCAATTGATAGAGAGAATCACCTACCTAAACCAAACTCTATATTTTTGAATGATATTTCAATACTATCTGTAGCAATTGGAAATTCAATAATACCAATTATTTTTAATTTTTCACTATTGCTTTTTTCATTACTATTCCTTTCTTTTATTTCCATTTCACTAACAGCTGTAATCATAATTTCTATATCTGGATTAGCCTTATTAAATCTTTTCTTAGAGAAAAAGATTGAAAACCTTACAATAATTCTTCAAAAAACAACAAATCAGGCAACAGAAAGAACTTTAGAATTGATAAATAAAGTTGATTTGATTCAGTCATTTAATGTGATAGATAGTGAAATTCGCAACATGACTGATTGGCAAAAAAATTCACTCATAGCTCTTTACAAGAAAAATCAATTTCAGGCAGTATTTGGAGGGGGGTTGTTAATATTTTCTTTAATCCTATTGGTCCTACTTATAAATTTATCTTCTTATTTAGTTTCTATTGGAAACATATCAACAGGATCAATTATTGGATTTGTTAGTTACATATTATTAGCGGGAAGATCGTTCAACCAATTTTCGTCAAACTACTCCTCAATCAGGAGAGCAAAATGCTCTTTTGATAATATCAATAAATTTATATCTCAAGAATTTAAAGTAGAAAAAACTCAAATAAAACATTTTGAACACAATATAACTTTCGAAAACGTTAGCTTTTTTTATCCTAACTCTGACTTTCACATTAAAAATTTATCATTCAAATTTAATAAAAATAAAATATACTCTATCGTTGGGCAAAGTGGCTCTGGAAAAAGTTCCTTATTGAATTTAATAAGAGGGTGTAATATACCAAATGATGGCAGTATCGTTTTTAACGGTTCGTGCAGTGGATATTTTGAACTATCTCCTTTTATCAATTATTTAGGATCAGAAGCAATTTTATTAAATCGCAGTATAGAGCGAAATATTTCACTTTCAGGTAGGTGTGATGAAAGCTTGATTGAACTCATGCTGAGTAAGCTTGGAGAGAATAACATAGATATCTATGATGAAAAATTAACTTGCGCACTCTCCACAGGGCAGAAGCAAAAAGTTGCATTTGTTAGGGCTATCTTGTCAAAGAAGCCAATTTTAATTTTAGATGAAGCTACAGCTGTTTTGGATTCTGAGTCAGAACAGGAACTTTATAAGTTAATTAAAAATAGTAAATTTATAAAATTAGTCATTATCGTTTCACATCGATTATCCTCAGTTAGACATGCTGATAAAATTATAGTTATGGATAGAGGTAAATTTATAGAATCTGGAAATCATGAACTTTTGGTAAAAAGGAAAAGAAACTACTATAAAATTTTTGAAGAGCAGATGAATGACGCAATTGAAACTTAATCACCGGCTTGAGCTGTTTTTAACCTACACTTTTTTAATAGTTGATTTTTTTGGAACATTATATATTTCAAAAAACAATTACTCCATAATTTATATTACCATTGTTTCATCATCGCTATTAACTTTTATTTTTAGAACTAAATTGATAAACATATCAGTTATAATCTTAGTTAAATATACAGTTGTTATATTTTTCCCACACCTCTTCACCTGGCCAATCCATTTAATTTTTCCACTTTTGGCGTTTGTAGTAATAACTTACTTTAGCGAAGAAAAAGAATACTATTTGAACTTCACCATTTACAAGCAAAAAAAAGGATTTTTTTTTGGAGGAGCAGTTTTATTTACATCTATTTCATCCTTATTTATATGGGCTTATAACTCAAATTCTGATATTGAGCTTTTAAATAAGATGATCCCAGACTTACCTTTTACACAACTTTTAATTACTGCCTTTTTATTTTCAATTGCAAATGCATTTCTTGAAGAATGGTTGTTTAGAGGAGTTTTCCAAGAAACTCTATTAAAATTAAATTTTAGTTTCAACTTATCAACTTTAATTCAAGCTTCCACTTTTGCTATTGCTCATTATAAATTCGGATTTCCTAGTGGAAATATTGGCTTTGCAATGACTTTTATATATGCTTGTACTTTAACTCTTCTTGCGAGGAAAACAGGCTCACTTTTCATACCGTTATTAATCCATATATTTACAGACATTGCTGTATTTTATCTTATAGTGAATATTTAAGATGTTTAAAAAAAAATCAAAAAAGAACAAGGCAATAGCTATGATATCAATAGTGAACAATGTATCCGAAAAGGATACTTTGAATATGCTTTTTAAGATCAGGGCGCTACCTTCAAATAGCCATGAAATTAAAGCTATTATTTTACGAATCTCGAGTTCAGGAGGGAGTTTAGGGGCAGCAGAGAGTTTAGTTGAAGGTTTACAGTTTGTTAAGCAAGAATTGGATATACCTGTTATTGGGCTTGTAACGGATAGTGCTTTATCATCTGCTTTTTATATCGCGATGGCATGTGACAAGGTAGTAGCCTCTCCTTCATCTCTTATTGGAAATATGGGAGCGATATATAGGAAATTTAATATATCTTCCCTCCTAGAACAACTTGGGGTTGAGTATGAAGTTGTAAGTAGTGGGGTTGAAAAAGACTCTCTAAATTATTTTTCTACTAATAAAGATGAGAAGAGTTCTATCACAACCGTTATAAAGAATAACCACGATAACTTTATAGATAGTATAAAGAAGTTTAGACCCATTGACATTAACAGGTTGAAAATATTAGAAAATGGAGAAGTTATAAATGCAAAGATAGGCCATGAATTGGGTTACATAGACTATTTAGGTGGGTTATTTTCAGCAATTAAAATTGCGTGTGAATTAGCACAAGAGCCCTCATTACCAATAATATCACTAGACACTTCACTATCAAAAACAAATGGAGTAAGTATATTTAGGAAACTTATAAACGGAGTTATCAATGATTAAATTTATAATTTTATTTTCAACTTTGCTATCTGCATTTTTATTAAGAGCCAATGAAGGTCACATTGAGTATAAACAAATTATTGAATCCACTTCAATTAATTTGTTATTCGACCAAGATTTAAGAAAATTTAATAAACTTTCTTTCAAAATAAGGTTGACACCAGAAGACCAAAAACTTAATAAAAATGAACTAATACTAACTTTAAAGGGAGTTGATTGGGAGCGTAAATTCAATGCTGATTACAATGGAAATATAGAAATGGAAATTTCAGAAAATTTATATAAGAAGAATCCAAAAGCATATTTAAATAAAACAGGTAAAGGTAGAGTTCACATTGGGCTAGACATGTTGATAAAAAATGATAACTCAAGTACACTAAAAGCTAAAGAAGTAACCAAAGCTATTTCCCAGTATAATCAAGCGATATCGGAAGCTGGTTTTATAGTTAAAATGATGGCACCTAAGCTGACTAAGATAAGGATTAGATTAATTAACGAGGGAATCTGCACAATAAATTATTCAAATATGCACTCAACAACACTCGATAATAAAATAGATCACTATATTAATATTGAAAGTTTTGAAAAAACAAAGGACATTAGTTGTTCTAGTGGATTTTATGCAATATATTTGGAAAATTAATAACGAAAAAATAAACTATAGTTCCGTGCTACTGCCTTAGATTTTTAACTAAATACAAGTTTATGAGAATTAGATCAGGACAAGTCAAAAACGTTAACAACCAAGTCCAAATCATCTTATTTTATCCTGAAACCAATTTAATTTGTTGAATTATTTGAAGATCTAAACGATCGTACTACAAAACATTCCAATTTGAGTGTAAAAATAAAACCAACTACACAAACACCACAAAAGCGCCTGTTTCAAATCGAGCTTATTGACAATGTTTCACCGCGTCATGCCTCCTTATCGCTGGGTAGTTGCCACTCCTAAAATTTAACCAATTTGGGCGGTAAGGTGTAGGTACGCCTCGTTAGTCGATCCTGAATATTAATATTTTCTCATCCAGACATCGACAAAGTGTTATGCATTTAGCAGATGATGCACTCGGGGCTTGAATTTGCGTACAATTAAAGAAACCGTTAAATTTAGTTTTGACCTAATCTTCGCCGTTCTATGCTCATATGGGTACTGAGAATCGGGGTGATCTCGGGCTCTGGGGCCGGAGCAAAAAGGTGGTTGCCTTGGATAAGGTGACAGCCATTGAGATTAAGAGACTTAGCTTGCAACGCGGTCTCAACACCTACCGCTACACATTCTACATCCAAGCTCTTTGCCATCTGTACAATCAGTTTTGCAATATCATTTTGTGAGGCAACCGACTGAGGGGTAGCAAGGAAAGCCGGTGGAATTTTAATGGTTTCAAACGTGAGCTTCTGCAAGTACAGCATGCTAGTATGCCCGACACCAAAATGATCAATTGAGATCCGCATACCGGTTTGCTCTAATTCCGCCATCACTTCCGGTGCTTTATCAAGTAGCTCTATCAGGTCAACTTCTTTGATTTCTATTTCAATTTGCCGAGATGGCAACTGATGTTGCGCAGCCTGCTCCATAAAGTTTTTTATTACGGTTTTATTGGTAAGTTCAGCAAGCGAAAAATTAAAGCTAACCACGAGATTATCGTACTCGTAAAACCATGTTTTCATCGCCTGAAAGGCCAGTGCTCTGAGCTGTTGCCCAATTTCTACCATCAGATCGCCATCACATGCCGCTTCAAAAAAGTCTTCAGGTACCAACAATTGTTCATCTTGCTGCCACCTTGCGAGCACTTCAAGTTTTTTAATCTTGCGGGTATGCGCATCGACAATAGGCTGGTAATAAGGAATAAACTCTCGATTATCTAACCCCTGAATGATCCGACTTTCTTGCACTAAACGCTGCTCCGACTCGTGATCTAGGCGTGCGTTATAAAATTGAAACTCCGTTTGTGTGGCTTTTTTAGCTCGATACATTGCGGTATCAGCATGCTTTAACAAAGCTTCCGTGTTGTCACCATCATCAGGGTAAATTGCAACGCCAGCACTCACCGTAGCTTTTAGACTAACTTGGCGCAAACAATATTGTCCATTAACGCTACTCAATACTTTACTCACCACCTTACGTACATATTTTTTATCTTGGATCCCGTCAATGAGTAACACAAATTCATCGCCTCCCATTCTGGCAACGGTATCGCACCCTCGAATTTGCTGAGTTAATCGACTCGCAATTTCTTTGAGTAATAAGTCGCCATAATCGTGCCCCAGTGAGTCGTTGATTTTTTTGAATTTGTTGACGTCAATAAATACCAAAGCAAACTGGTGACTCATGCGCTTGGCTCGTTTACAAGCCTGCACTAAACGGTCATGCAGCAATAAGCGATTGGGTAACCCAGTTAATGCATCGTGATGAGCAAGGTGATTCATTTTTTTCGCCATTAATCTCGACTCTGTCACATCTTGAAAGACCATTACAGTGCCAAGGTAGCTGCCATCTTTAGCTATAATAGGAGAGAAGGAATCTTGGATAGCAAAGGTAAGACCAAGATGATTGGTGATGGAAGTGAGTTCAGGTAAACAAATGGTATGGCCTTGCTTTAGGCAAAGTTCAGGGAATTGATTCACCGAAGCTTTGGTTTCTTCGTGATACATAGACATCACATCATCAAATCGCCGCCCGACCACTTCTTCATTTAACATCGCGAGAATGGCTTCTGTGACTGGATTAATATAAGTGATCACGCCATTTACGTCTGTACAGATCACGCCATCACCAATAGAGCTCAGCGTCACTTCGAGCAATTCCTTTTCTTCTTCTAGTGCCTGAGCTAGGCGATTTTCTCTGTTGCTAGAATTAAAATAACAGAGATACCCTGTAACGGTATCCGCGACTTTAATTGGTAAAGCAACAGGACTAATAACTTTGCCACTGTGTTTAGTCGTGCAATTACCATAACTTTGCATAACAAGCGCTTCGAACATGCTTGTTGCACCACTCTTGCCCTCACTATGGATGTTACCGCTCACAGCGATTAAATTTTCAAGTTTTAACCCTATTACTGTACTGCCAACACCCAGTATGGATTGCATTTGGTCATTGGCTTGTAGAATAACGCCATCGCTGTCTAACACCGCTTGTGGCACGGTAGAGTCATCATCAACCATAATTTTTTTAGTATCTTGAGCTTGCCACCAAAGCAGTGCTACAAACAAAAAAACTAAAGCGATGATGATGATAAAAGTCACTGGTGACAGTAAGAATAAGCCCAATTTATCGGCCATAAGCATGGTTAAGGAGAGTAAAATACCAACAACTAAGAATATCCGTCTCATTGCCTATTCAAACCTAAGTATGGTGATGATGCGTTTAGCGGTGTTTTGTACAATTATTGCCCTTACTATCGGCACTTCTACGCTGAATCTAAACTCGTTAGATAAGTCTATCGGCTGATTACGCAGTAAGTAGGTATCAAACACAAAAAGATGCTTGCATCAGTGTTTAATAACTATTGTTCACAATAGCAACGAATTCAAGTTTTTATCTGTTCTGAAAACGAAAGATTATTGCAGCAAAACTTCAGTATTTACGTGTGCTGTAAAGGGGCTTTACAGCACATCGCCTGGTTATTTAAGCTGAGGTTTGAATAAGGAATATGTCAACTAATTATTTTTAAACTCAAGTTATTTAGACCACACCGCAAATTCATTGCCGCTCGGCTCAATAAAGTGAAAGCGACGACCGCCAGGAAATTCAAATATAGCCTTGCTTATCTCTCCGCCCGCTTGCTCTACTTTGCTTTGCACGGCTTCCAATTCATCGCTGTACAACACTACGAGCGCTCCACCTTGCGCTTGTTTAGAAGACACATCGGCTCGGAAAAAGCCGCCATCAAGGCCTGAATTTGCAAACGCAATATAATCTGGCCCGTAAGATTCAAATTGCCAATCAAACACCTGCTCGAAGAAAGCTTGTGTTGCTACTAAGTCTTTTGCTGCTAATTCTACATAGTTTATATGGTTGTTCATTTTTTATTCCTTTTAAAATCTGTGCTTCATTTATGCTGTTATCGCCTAATAGAAAGCATTTTGTAGTCGCTTCTAAATCAGTGTTAAAGTGTAGGCAATTTTATTCAGCGTTTATTATTGATTGTGCGATTATTATCTCTGCTCACTACTTTAGGAACTATCACATTCATGAGTTTCATCACTTCAGCTCACGCAACAGCAGCACAAGTGCCACTGACCACTTCGCAAATGCTTGGACAAAAGCTTATGCTCGATTTCCGCTATTACTGCGGTGAAAGCAAAAGGCCAAGTGGAGATTGTAGAGCAGCGATGACAACTTTACCGCCTGAGCTGTCCGAATTAATTAGTAAATATGACATCGGTGGCGCTATTTTGTTCGCCGAAAATGTGCAAAACACCGCGCAAATCGTCAGTCTAACCAATGCTTTGCAAAGTGCGGCACAACAAAGTAAAAGTCAACTTCCTTTATTTATTGCCATAGATCAAGAAGGTGGCCGTGTTGCGCGAATAAATCGTGAACAAGCAACGTCGTTTACCGGCAATATGAGTATTGGAGCAACCTATCCAAAACAGGGTGATACTTACGCAACCAAAGTGGCAAGCGCAATTGGAAAGGAGCTAAATAGCTTAGGGATCAACGTAAACTTCGCCCCAACGGTAGATGTGAACAGCAACCCGAACAACCCGGTGATCAATGTGCGTTCATTCTCGGAAAATCCAAAAGTGGTCGCCAAATTAGGTCTTGCTCAGGTAAAAGCATTTGAGGCCGCAGGCGTTCTCTCTGCGCTAAAGCATTTTCCTGGCCACGGTGATACACATGTTGATAGCCACACGGGACTACCTCGTGTTGATCACGACCGCGACAAAATTAACCAGCAAGATTTATTGCCCTTTGCCGAGATAATCAAAGCATCGCCTCCTGGCATGATAATGACTGCCCATATTCAATATCCGGCGCTCGACAACAGTAAAGTCGTCAACTCTCAAGGTGAGAGCATGATAAGGCCTGCGACTATGTCTTATCAGATCATGACACAACTACTGAGACACGAGTTGGGATACCAAGGCGTGACCGTCACCGATGCGCTAGATATGGCTGGGATCAGCGACTTTTTTAACCCAGTCGATGCTACAATTGAAACGTTTAATGCCGGCGTGGATATCGCGCTAATGCCTATTGCTATTCGCAATCGTGCAGACATCAAACGCTTTGAGCAATATATGGCTCAGCTAGCCGACGCGCTTGATACCAATAAACTAAACCAAGCACAACTTAGCAGTTCTATGGCCCGTATCGCTAAGCTCAAGACAAAGCTGCCACAATCGAGCGCTTCTTTGGCCATTGCCAATTCAACACTGGGTAATCCAAGCCATCGTCGCTTAGAAGCAGAGCTTGCACTAGCGGCTATCACCGAAGTAAAAAATGATGGTGTATTGCCGCTCAGAGATAACGCACAAGTTGTTCACCTTATCATGCCTGACAGACAAAAATGTTTTGCACTGGAGCAAGCGTTACAAACATACAGCAAAAACTCGCTCACACTTTCTTGTACAAGCCTACAAGCCTACGACCCAAACATTGCACATGATGCAATTAAACAGGCCGATGTGATAATCGCCGCACATGCATCCCCACCACAAAGTGCGGTAGAAATTGGCGGCATGGATGATGTAAAAAAGTTACGAGAACATGGGGTGGCGCGTAATGTACAACCTGAGGCGCTGAAAGCATTACTGCACTACGGTCAGGAACTGGGTAAAAAGCAGCTATTTATCAGCCTAAGAGCACCATACGAAATTAGTACCTTTGGCCCTCTTAGTAACGCAGTATTAGCAAGTTATGCTTATAATGTAGACGTAAATCATGATAAAAAAGTAGCTGGGCCTGCCTACACGGCGCTGGCCAAAGTGATTTTAGGAATAGCGAATGCGGAAGGTTCACTGCCTGTTACAGTAAACCACTAATTGGAGGAATCTATGGATCCCAGTGCTTCTTTAAGTGCACCACATGCAATAAGAAAATTGATCAAGGATGGTGATTATACGGGCCCTACTAAAGGGTTCGTGCCTGGGTTCACACAATGTAATGTGATTATTTTGCCACAAAGCGAAGCATATTCATTCTTTCGCTTTTGTGAGAGTAATCAATCTGTTTGCAAGCTAATTATTCCGCCCAGCGAGCCGGGTAATTTTAACTTTGACACTTTGGGGAAAGATATAGACATTCGCTACCACCTCCCCAAGTATCAGATTTTAAAGCATGGCCAGCTCGCCCAAGAATGCCATAATATAGAAGAGCACTGGCGCGACGATTTAGTTACCTTTGCTTTTGCCAGTTATCTTTCTTTTGATAACTTACTCGCGCAGTATGGAATAAACCCGCCATCGGCGAATCCAACCACGCCTTTACCACTCTACATCAGTAATTTGCCTTGCAATTCAGTAGATAAGTACGAGGCGAATCAAATATTGGCGATGCGCCCATTAACCAAGCAAAATCTTATTAGTGCCATTCAAGCGGCAACACTGAGCCGACTTCCCTATGCGTTGCCACTTCATTTTGGTGAACCTAATGAGGTTGGGATCAAAGATCTTAGCAAGCCTAATTTTGGCGAGCCATTGATTTGTAAAGAGGGGCAGCTTCCGGTTTTTTGGGGTTCCAGCCTAACAGCTCAGTTAGCCATAGCAAAAGCGGCACCTGAGTTTTGTATTATGAATAGTCCACACCATTTATTGGTGACAGATAGACAAGATTTAGAGCTTGCAGTAACGTAGTAGGAAATAAGCATGTTATTAAATTGCGACTTGGGTGAAAGCTTTGGCGCTTGGAAAATGGGGTTAGACGAACACGTAATGCCGCATATCGACATGGCCAATGTCGCTTGCGGTTTTCACGCAGGAGATCCTGATGTACTCGAGCAAACACTAAAGCTGGTCAACACGCATCAAGTGACGCTTGGCGCACATCCAAGCTATCCAGACCGCCAAGGGTTTGGCCGCCGCTCAATGCAACTCTCAGAGCAAGAGATCATCAACACCTTACATTACCAAATTGCCGCAATTGAAGGGATGGCAAAGGTGCAAGACTTGACGCTAAGTTATGTAAAACCACACGGCGCACTTTATAACGATATGATGAAGTCACAAAGGATATTAAGCTGTGTTATCAGGGCCATTTCACACTATCCAAGTGAGCTTAAGTTGATGGTGCTAGCCACTGCGCAACAAGCAAGTCACCAACAACTCGCCGACGACTATAACGTATCACTGATTTTTGAAGCCTTTGCCGATAGGCTTTACACCGATGAAGGCTTACTGACTCCCCGCTCTGAAGCGGGCGCAGTACATGACAAATCAGCACTACTTGCGCAAGTTAAGCAATTACACCAGCAAGGCAGTGTTACAACTGCAAGTGGGAAGTCACTTTCCTTACGTGCCGACACCTTATGCGTTCACGGTGACAACGAGGCGAGCATTGCCTTAATTGAAGAAATAAGAAACGTGATAAATCAATAATTTGTGATAGTCTGGCCGTACATGTTTAATAAGTGAAAGTTAACTAAGCGAAAGGACTTTACATGCAGCTCACAACAGAAAGACTTACCTTAAGACCTATACTTAATACAGATTGGCCGCTATGGTTAGAACTTCATCAACAACCAGATGTCATGCGTTTCATCGGTGAGATTACCGATGAAGCTACGCTGCGTGAAAAGTTTAACCGTGGTTTAAGCGCCGGACTTGGGCAGTGGCACAAAGAAGATAACACCTGGCTCACCTTAGTGATTGAAGAAACGGCCACAGCGACCCCAATCGGGCTACACGGATTTTTAAGTATGTGGGCCCCATTTCAACAGGCCGAGTTAGGTTTTATGCTTTCCCCCGAATTTCAAGGAAAGGGTTACGCCTTTGAAGCTTCTAAAGCCGTCATTGATTTTGCCTTGCACGAATGTAATTACCACAAGCTCATCGCCACCGTTACCCAAGGAAATCATGCCTCTCACCATTTACTCAAAAAACTAGGATTTGAGCTTGAAGGCACGCTAAAACATAACTTCCAAATTAACGGTGAGTGGGTAAATGACGAGAAGTTTGGGTTGCTTAAGTAATAACAGAGCGGTACTCACCAAATGAGGGCGGATCATTTGTTTTTAAAAACACTAGATCTCCCTCATTCTAACCACTCGCTATAGCTATAACATGGGTAACACTTACGCTTCTTAGCAAGTTAATCACTATTACGCTCAGAAGGCAGATCACTCATATATTCCACAAACTCAATTTCATATCCAGCTGGATCAATAAAGTAAACGTTTTTTCGGTGTGGATGCTGCGCCCCGACTTTATCGACCGCATAACCCGCTTCGGTTAGCCTATTAACGACACGCTCGATACTTTGAACCACATAGGCAAAATGTGCCAAGCCGACTTGGTGACCTTCGAGTGCTCTGTTGTGACCCTCACCGTGATCGCTAAACGCTATATAATGATAGTCATCACCAAAGTGCAGCCATGTTCGTGCTTTGCCGTACCACTCGCCTTGCCCTTTGCTTCTAACTTTCCAGTGAGGAAATGCGGCGCGATAAAAGTGAAGCACCTCTTCTAGGTCGCTAACTACCAAATTTACGTGTTCTAAGTACATATCATCCTCTTCATTATAAATTTCGTTAACTGCTGGCAACGATAAAACCGCAAGCTAAGTTGAGGTAAAGCACTTTTTATAGATTTTTAATTTGTTCACCGCAAAGAGTTGATTAAGCTGCAATATGGCGCATAGTGGAAATGATAATTAGAAACAGGATGAGTCATGAAATACTTTCTAGCAGGCGTCGCTATTGCAAGCTCAGCTTGCGCTGTGCAAGCCGCATCGCTTGAGCCAACCGATATATTTAATCTTGAATATGCTAATCAAATTGACATCACCAATGACGGTGACAAAGTCTTCTTCGTGCGCAACCGCATGGATATCAAAAGTGATAGAAAAGTCGGTAATATTTGGTCTGTAGACCTTGCTACCAATGCAATGCAGCCAGTTACCTCTGGATTGCACATGGATTATTCTCCTGTGCTGTCGCCTAGTAATGATCGCATCGCTTTTGTTTCTACTCGCGACGGTAGCAGCCAAATTTATGTGAAATGGTTAGCAACCGGTGCCATTGCCAAGATCAGCAATTTAGCTCATGGACCATCAGGACTACATTGGTCACCAGATGGTAAAAGCTTATACTTTAGCCAGTTTGTTCCCAGCCAAAAGGCACCACCGATATCTGTTACAGGAAAACCCAAGGGGGCAGAATGGGCAAAACCACCCGTATTTATCGATGAGGTATATTATCGCGCCGACGGTGCTGGTTATACCGAACCGGGCTTTAATCATATTTTCAAAATTGACGCCAACGGTGGCAACGCAAAACAGTTAACCTCAGGCAACTTTGATCATGGCGGCGAACTGAGTTTTGCTGATGACGCAAAGGCACTGTATTTTTCGGCTAATCGCCACAAGGATAACCAATTAAACCCAACCAACAGCGAAGTCTATAAGCTAGACCTAAACTCGCTTGAAATCACAGCGGTAACTGACCGAGTTGGCCCAGATAATCACCCAGAGGTGTCACCTAATGGCCGCTATCTGGCTTACCTTGGTTATGATGATAAAAAAACCAATTACGAGAATAGCCTACTCTATGTCAAAGATCTCAAATCAGGCGAAACCAAAACCTATGCAGCCGATTTAGATAGAAGCCTTGCCTCTATCACTTGGGCCGACAACAGCCGTGGCGTCTATGTAAGTTACGACAGTGAAGGGAAAACCACACTTGGCTACCAGCCGCTAAAAGGGCGTTTTGAGCAGATAACGGATGCCATTGGTAGTGTTAGTTTTGGTCGCCCCTATTCAGGTGGTGACTATGCCATCAGTGATCGTGGACTAGTGGCTTTTACACTTGCAGATACCCAGCGCCCTGCCGATGTCGCAATTGTAAAACGCGGCGAGCCAAGACCAATTACAAAGCTTAACGAAGATGCCCTTGGCGATAAAACACTGGCAAAAGTTGAAGAAGTTTGGCTAAAGTCGACACATGATCAACTGCCAATTCAAGCTTGGGTCGCCTACCCTCCTGGGTTCGATAAATCTAAAAAGTATCCGCTCGTACTTGAGATCCACGGTGGCCCAGTTGCGAACTATGGCCCACATTTTAGCGCCGAAGTACAACTTTTTGCCGCCCAAGGCAGCGTCGTGCTTTACATGAATCCACGAGGCAGCGACTCCTACGGCAAAGAGTTTGCTCAAACTATCCACCATAACTACCCAAGCCATGACTTTGACGACCTAATGACAGGTGTCGATCACCTGATTGGCGAAGGCTATATAGACAAAGACCGCTTGTTTGTTACGGGCGGTTCAGGTGGCGGCGTACTCACTGCGTGGACTGTCGGTCACACGGATAGATTCGCAGCAGCGGTCGTGGCAAAGCCGGTGATTAACTGGTATAGCTTTGTATTAACTGCAGATTTCTATCCATTTTTTGCGGACTACTGGTTCCCAGGAAAACCATGGGAGCACATGGAACATTATATGAAACGCTCGCCTATTAGCTATGTGGGTAATGTAAAAACCCCAACCATGCTACTGACAGGTGAAGCGGATTATCGTACACCAATTTCAGAAACCGAGCAGTATTATCAGGCGCTTAAGCTACAAGGTGTAGAAACAGCTATGGTCAGAATTCCAGATGCCTCACACGGAATCACCAAAAGGCCATCCAACCTGCTAAACAAAGTGGCTTATATTCAGTGGTGGTTCGACAAGCACGATCCGAAGAAATAAACGGGATCCCAACCAAGCCGGGGCAGCCTTGCCTCGGTTTCTTTACTAATTTATCTAACTTGTTTATTGTTAAAGAAAATCCACAAAAATAGGGAATTCAATATGGATTATGTCTCTCTCAATCGTGCGGCATGGGAAGAACGAGCCAAGGCACATTTTGACTCTGAGTTTTATGACGTCAATCGCTTTTTGCAAGGTACCTCTTCGCTCAATCCCATTGAATGTGAGCTACTTGGTGATGTATCAGGCAAGAGTCTGCTTCACCTACAATGTCACTTCGGCTTAGATAGCCTGTCATTCGCAAGGCTGGGGGCTAAGGTAACAGGTGTCGACTTTTCGACAGAAGCCATTACCCGAGCAAATACATTGGCTCAGCAAACTGGGCTTGATGCCAGTTTTATCTGTCAGGATATCGCGCAATTTGGGCTTGAGAATACCACACAATTCGACATTGTCTTTGCATCCTATGGCACCATCTGCTGGTTGCAAGATTTATCTCAGTGGGCTGCCACTATTGCCCGTGCATTGAAGCCCGGCGGTCAGTTTTGTTTCGTGGAGTTTCACCCAAGCATTGACCTTCATTTGGGTTACCCTTATTTCCCACAAACTCAGCCTGATATTAGCGAAGAATCAACCTATACCGAAAACCACCAAGATAGCAAACAAACCATTGCGACTTGGCCACACTCAATCGCCGAAGTGATGCAGTCCTTAATGCAAGCTGGTCTTACAATTACCCACTTCGATGAGCACCCTTTTAGTCCATATAACTGCTTTGAAGGTTTAGAGGCAGTGTCTGGACAAGGCTTTCAGTTATTGAGTAAAGGGCATCAAGTTCCATTGCTATTTTCAATATTGGCGAATAAAGCGGAGTAGGACTCATTACTCCGCCGTATATTTTTTCATACCCAATACAATTACGAGACTATTAAGCACTATCTTTGTGCACCTAGCTAGCTACCAAAATTCAATATGATCTTACAAGCTTTCTGTTTTAAGCCAATTATTGCAAAAGACTAAATTAAAGTTTTACTTCAAAAATATTCTTGCTATAGAAAATAAATATAACACTTTGATAAGTTAGATTTTTTATCGATTTATTTTTCCGAACATACCAATTTGTTTTTCTGGATTTTCTCTTTTTAATTTGTGAACTAAAGTTTAACACGCAGTTTGAGACACACTTTAATTACGAGGGAAAACCCCATGAATAGAAAATCTAGAACGATGTTGTCTGCCGTAGCGCTCGCAGTAACAACAACGCTATCAGCCCCGAGCTTTGCTGCAATGAGCGAAGCGAAAACCAACCAATTTTGGTGGCCAGAACAACTAAACCTAAGCCCATTAAGACAACACAGCCCAGAATCCAACCCTTATGGCGCAAGCTTTGACTATGCCGCTGAATTTAGCAAACTAGATCTTAAGCAAGTCAAAAAAGACATTGAGCAAACACTCACTGATTCGCAAGACTGGTGGCCTGCCGACTGGGGTCATTATGGTCCCTTTATGATCCGTATGGCATGGCATAGCGCTGGGGTCTATCGTGTACACGATGGCCGTGGTGGCTCGGCAGGTGGCCAACAACGTTTCGATCCGTTAAACAGCTGGCCTGATAACGCGAACTTAGACAAAGCAAGACGATTATTGTGGCCGATTAAACAAAAATACGGCCGTAGCCTATCGTGGGCAGACTTAATGGTCTTAGCAGGCAACGTTGCGCTTGAGTCAATGGGCTTTAAGACCTTTGGTTTCGCCGGTGGCCGTCAAGACGATTGGGAACCTGATTTAGTTTATTGGGGGCCAGAAGATGCTTTCTTAAAAGACGAGCGTCGTGACAAAAAAGGTAAACTAAAGGGCCCATTGGCAGCAGTTGAAATGGGACTTATTTATGTCAACCCTGAAGGCCCACACGGTAAACCAGACCCATTACTTGCCGCAAAAGATATTCGCATGTCATTTGGTCGCATGGCCATGAACGACGAAGAAGTGGTCGCACTTATCGCGGGTGGTCACACCTTTGGTAAAGCACATGGCGCGAAAAAGCCGTCTGATTGTGTGGGTAAAGAACCAGCCGCAGCAGAGATTGAAGCACAAGGCCTAGGTTGGAAAAATAAATGCGGCACGGGTAAAGGTGCAGACACCACAACAAGCGGTTTAGAAGGGGCTTGGACGGTCACACCAACTCAATGGTCAACCAATTATCTCGACAACCTAATGAACTTCAACTGGGTAATGACAAAAAGCCCAGCAGGTGCGACCCAATGGATCCCTGACAACAAAGCTGCGGCAAACCTAGTGCCAGACGCCCACATTGAAGGTAAACGCCACGCACCAATAATGTTCACCACGGATTTAGCATTAAAATTTGACCCTGAATATCGTAAGGTCATTGAACGCTTCCGCAAAGATCCAAAGCAATATGAGTTGGCGTTCGCGAAGGCTTGGTTCAAATTGACCCACCGTGATATGGGTCCAAGAGCCCGTTATGTGGGTTCAGAAGTACCAAGCGAAGTACTGACTTGGCAAGATCCAATTCCAAAAGCGGATTACAAGATGATTGATAACAAGGACATCAGCGCACTGAAAAAATCAATCTTGAACTCAGGTCTAACAAAGCAAGAACTGATCAGAACGGCATGGTCGGCAGCATCTAGCCACCGTGTTACTGATATGCGTGGTGGTGCAAACGGTGGCCGTTTACGCCTCGAGCCTCAGGTAAGTTGGGAGGTAAACAACCCTGACGAAGTAAACAAAGTGCTAGCTACATTGACGGACATTCAAACCCGCTTTAATAAGCGCGCTGGCAAAAAAGCAGTCTCTATTGCCGACTTGATTGTGTTAGGTGGTTCTGCAGCAGTTGAAAAAGCCGCAAACGACGCAGGTTACAAAGTAAATGTAGCGTTTAAACCGGGCCGTACCGATGCCTCACAAGCACAAACGGACGTCTTATCATTTAGCTATCTGGAGCCAAAGGCAGACGCGTTCCGTAACTATTACAGTGATGAAGCGTTTATGTCACCAACTGAAATGTTAGTAGACAAAGCCAATATGCTGGACTTATCTGTACCTGAAATGACGGTACTATTAGGCGGCCTGCGTAGCTTAGACGCAAACTACAAAGGCGCAGAGCACGGTGTATTTACTGACAAACCAGGTCAGTTGAGCAACGACTTCTTTGTTAACCTGCTAGATATGTCGACTAAATGGTCAAAAGTAGAGGGGCAAGAAGGCTTATACGAAGGTCGTGACCGTAAAACTGGAGAGATAAAATGGACGGCAACACCGGTTGATTTAATCTTTGGTTCTAACTCTGAACTTCGCGCAATTACCGAAGTCTATGCATCAGACGATGCCAAACAGAAGTTTGTAGACGATTTTATCGCCGCTTGGGTGAAGGTAATGCAACTAGACCGCTTTGACTTAAAATAAACCAATTAAGTAGCGCAAACAGGGCCTGATTTAGGCCCTGTTTTTTATTCGTGCTGCACATCTACTAAGGTCAAAATATAGCTAACATGCGTTTTCGCACCACATGCCCGCAGTGTTTTCACCAGACAATTTGTAAATTAGTTTCAGGTACTAGAGACCCTCGGGTAGACAAATATGGTTGATAATTTATCTTACTGGCCATGGGTAGTTGGCTTTATGCAACAGGTAGAGAGCCGATTCTTCAATTTAGTTGATGCACAAAAAATCGGCGCTTAGCGCGCCGAGTGAACTTAATGATCAATCATATCAGCCAAAATGATGGCTGCGTGGGTTTCCACCGCACCTGAATCGAAACCATACATGTGCCCATATTTGTTCGCTAGCTCGGAATGCACATTATTGATGATCTCTTCTTGCCAGCGTTTGAACCAAACGAAGTGGTTGCCGTCACTAAAAATTGGGGTGTAGGGCGCAACTTCTAATTGTTTACCGACTTCCGTTCTAACATCAGCAATGTATTCCAGCAGATCTTTTACGTCCTTTTTTGAGCCTATATTGCCATGGCCGCCATTAATAAAGTTCCAGTGCTTACTGAGCGGTTTCCTCAGAAGATTTTGTAGATCCACTTCGTAACCATGGAAATCTTCCGCTCCCGCGAAATTGTAAAACGGCAGTTGATCAGGGTTAATCATGTCAGCGAAATGCAGCACGCGATCGCTTGGAATTAGAATCATCGTGTTATCTGGTGTGTGACCAGAACCTTCTGGTGCCATCATCTTCAGCCTTATTGAGCCAAATTTGACCGTTCTAGCTCTTTTCAAATCGTACACTTCATTTGGTGCAGGAACTTTAGGGGTTCTCACACCGTTTTCGTTCAATTCAGCGTGAAGGTTGATCTTGTCAGCAACGGTTTGACTCGCGATAACACGGACACGCCCCACCCTTGGGTAATTTTTCTTAATTAAGTCAATAAGTTGATTACCTCCACCTACATGATCTAGGTGATAATGAGAGTACATAATAGCTGTGATCGGCTTATTGGTGATGGATTGAATACCTCGAAACAGCGCATCAATACGACCATCACCAAGAGGGTCAATCAGCAACACCGAGTCTTTGGACACCACAACGGTAGCGTTGTAGTAATTTACTCCGATCCAGTAGGTGTTTTTACCCAATTTCTGTACAGTGAATTTACTGTCATCAAACTGGCGTTCATAAAGGTTATTGATTTTTTGGCCGATTTTCAGCGAGTGCTTTGCTGATGGTTCAACTTCGATTTGAGCCGTTTCACCAGGGAATAAAATCGCGTGTTGGTTATTATGGTCATGGCCTAACGCACTGACATTAAAAGTAAACACTGCAGCAGCAATAGGGGTTAAAGCTAGGGTGGGTAGTTTCATTTTTCTCTCCTCAATAAGATGAAAAAAAGATAAAACAAAAACAAACATATCAAAAATGCATGTTTGTTATAGTATGTAGATCATTTACGCATAATTTTATACGGTGATGGCATGGGTGTACCTGAGTTGAATCTACGCAGTATTGACTTAAATCTGTTAACGATCTTAGAGAAGGTGTTGATCCACAAGCATATTAGTCAAGCCGCTCATGCATTAAACATGAGCCAGCCAGCAGTGAGCCGAGCCCTGATGCGCTTGCGAAAGCAATTTGGTGATCCATTGTTGGTAAAGGTGAAAAATGAGTACCGTTTAACTGCAAAAGGCGAGCGCCTTCGTAGCGAACTGGAGCTATCACTCACTACTATTCGTCATATGTTGGTGGATGATGAGTTTGACCCTCTGCAATACTCGGGCGTGTTCACTATAGGGGCGCTGGATTTCGAAATGATGATGATTGTGCCGAAATTGTTGGCGCGCTTGCAACAGCGAGCTCCAAATTTGAAATTACAAATTGTGTCTTACAACTCGTTTATACCGCTTCATGACTACTTGGAAAAGGTGGCGGATTTATTACTGTATTCCACAGATGAGACACCCACCAACGTATTTAAACAGCGTTTATTTAATGACAATTATGCCATAGTAATGTGTTGTCAGCATCAATGGGCTCATCAGCCTATGACGTTAGCGCGCTATTGCCAGAGCCGACATCTCATCGTTTCTGGTAATGGCTTGTGCAAAACGGATATGGATCATGAGCTAAAAAGGTTGGATGCTCAGCGAGAAGTAGTGGCATCTTTACCACATTTTTCGATGGTGCCGGAGTTATTGATTAACACGGATCTGATTGCCACTTTACCAAAGCGTCTGGTCACTCATTTAAGTAGACGTTATGACATCACGGTAGCCGATTTACCGTTCCACACTGCCGATTTTCAAGTTGAACAATTTTGGCATCTCATTCATCACAATAGCCCAATCCACCAGTGGGTGAGGCAGGAAATAAAAAGCTTGGTGGATGAAGAAATCGGTGAAACGGCGTGAGGCAACTTGATTGAATCGCCTCTTCACTCGATCTCTCAACTGAGCATTATCTTTATCGATAGCCCTGTTATTAAACGGCTAAACAGCGCCTCGCGCAGCTAGACATCCAGAGTTATTTTTAGGCAATGCTACAAAGCAAAGCCGAGATGCGAACTTATCCGTCACCACATCGCTTTGTGCTTTATCGCTACTGTTATAGAGGTGCAAGTGATTATTTTCGACAAAATAAAATCCCAATTGGTTTAATCGTGCCGCCCACCGAAACCCCGATGCTAAATCACACTTTATATAAACACTTAACTCTCGATATTGCATTTGCTGATCACCGCCCCACAGCAACTGATAAGGCACATTTGCGCGTTGTAAAGCCCCTTGCCAAAATCGTGATAAGCGCTGATTTTTATCTTCACAAAGTACGTTTCCATGTGGATTCCAAAGGCTCAAGATAGCGCCCCGTGTATCAAAGCGGGTTGGCCGTAACGGTTGAAAATATACTTGTAAATAAAGCTGCCACAGGTTTGGTTCAATTTTCATGTTTTACTGCTTGTTTGATTGTATTGACCAGTTATCAAGATGGGCTCATGGCTGCTGGTTCGGCTGCTCCATGTAACCGGCCTATACATCTTATCAATAACTAAAAAATTATCACTTAACCAATACAGCAACTCGCTTTTGCTCGTTCTCCGTGAAGGTTTGTTTGAGTAGTAACTCGACTCTTTCTTTTGCGATTTGGCTATCACCAAGCTCGGCTAGAATATTTTGCTTTTGCAGCATAAAGCTTTGTAGTTTTTGCTGCCAATGCTGTTGTTGCTTCTGGACTTCAAGTATACGAGTTGCGGCTTTATCGCCATATTCAGCACTTAGTTCGTTATAGTGTTTTTGCTGCCAGTTTGCGTTTAGGGTGTGTAACTGGGCTGAGGTTTGAAATAACACTTGTTCACGCTTTGGAAGCCCACTGATATGCGTCTCAATTAATTGCTGCTTTTGCGATTCAGATATAGATGCGTCTGACAAAATTTGCCAGCGACTCAAAGCTTGAGTATCCCACGCATTAGCATCTTCAAACCAAACTGCTATCACTTCATCCGTAAAAAATTGCCGCTGCAGTGCGTGTAGCAGCTCAACACGTTCTAGTAGATTAAGATGCGTATCCACATCAATTAAGGCCTGCTTAAATTGCACGTAGAGACCTGCAACTTCGTGAAGGCATTGTGGTAATAATTCCAGATAAGCTTGCCACTGCTCGGCTTGGTTATGGTTTTGTAGCTCAAAAAGCCAATCGTCGATTTGATGCTTATGCTGTTTATTAATGGTCTCACAATGTACGCTTACAGATGCACTCCTTGTGGGTTGTGGGACCTTATGCGCATCATTTTTCAGCTCAGATAACTCCGCGAACCGGGGAACATGACGCGGCGTCTCTTGCTGTTCACTCTCGATATAAACCAGCGACAGCATAGTCAAAATGATTAGCAAAAGGCCCCACTTTTTCATAGCGCCAAACCTTTTAAGCGGCGAATATGCTGGCGATAAACGGTTAATGGGTCTGTTTCGAACAAGTGATGAATACCAATGGTGTGGTTTACCTGATCTAAATGGTTCATTTTGAATTGGTTATTGATCACCTGACCTAAATTACTAGAACAAGCTGATACTAGGCCGTCGTTGGCCTCATCAAAAACTTGAGAGAACAGTGCAAGTGCGTTGTCAGCGGGGTCAAATACGTTGGTCCATGCTTTGCTGCCACTCCATGAAAAATAATGCACGCCATTGCTCGCTAGACTTTGCGTTTCGCCACAATAATGACTTGGCACACCCTCTGGGTATTTTTGGTTGAATGCTAATGTGCCAGCCGTGGTCAAAGCACCTAGTGCTTCGAGTGCGTCTTTTGGTGCGGTGGCTTTACCAGATAGCAAATCAATCAACCCCGCAAGGCCGTTAGCAAGCGACGCTAAAAACTGCTCCGAAAATGAACCATTGTCTACTCCACCGCGAACAACATCAGCAAAACGGCTACCCCAGTTTACGCCACCAATACTAGTCGCTGAGGCCACCCACTCAGGTTTAACTGAGGCAACGTAGCGAATAGTTTGCGCACCTTGGCTGTGACCAATTAAATTAACTTTGTCTTTACCCGTTAATGCTCGAACCAACGCAACTTGCTCTAGTAGTTGCTCACCACGCAATTCTGAATTATGGGCTGATGATACTTCTGCAACATAAACCTGCCCACCTTCATCATGGATCACTTGTGGTACGCGATAAAAATAATCTACTCCGAGCAGATTATCAAAACCAAACAGACCGTGAACTAATACCACGGGATACTCTAATTCCTCACCGCTGTGGGCGGGAGAGGTAACGATCGATAGCAACCCAAGCAGGGCGCTGAGAATTAACCTTTTCATGTACTTGCTCCAATTATTACAATTTAGTAACAAATAAACTTTAGATTACAATGGTCAGAGGTCAAGCCAGAATAGTGTGAAAAATGAAATTTTGATGAATGTTACGTAAACAAAAGTAAATAATGGCAGTGTAAGTTAGTACCTAGGCCCAGAGGTTAGCACGCACAGGGTACCCCCAAAAGAAGCCAAAATACGGCTCCTTTCGCGAATTTCTAAAAATTAGATTCAATCGAGGGTAAGGTCTACAAGCAGTCAGCATGAGGATAAGTTGTGAGCTCACCTAAATGCACTTGGTAACTATTGCCGGTAATAGCTGTGGTACCGTAATACCCGGCATCAGAGCCAATAGTAAACGCCTCTGAAGCTGGGATCCCCGCTTTGATAAAGGCTTCAGCATCTGTTTTGGCATTACCATAAGCACGAACGACATCAATGCCCTGCGCCTTTAAGCGATTAATCTCCGCAGTTTTATATTCTGCTGTTTTAAACAAACTGGTTTCATTACTGAGTGATGTGCGTAGAAAGCCTTGCGGTAAGCCCATCCAATTTAACCAACCGCGCGTCCCTTTAGCATACCAATACACTCTGGCTGTTAAGAATACGGGCTGATAGCCCAAATCAAGATAGTGACGAACTAAATCATAGGCGCCATCTTTGGGGTCGGCATGATCTATTCCTGTATAGTCGCCTATTTGCTCGGCATCGGATTCGGTTAATGTGCCATCGATGTCAAACAGGACCGCTTGAGTACCTGGCTCAACAACCGTGACATAACCTTGTGCACCGGTGCCATCAGCTGGTACGCCTGCGTATATACGATACTGCCCTGCCGATAACTCGGGCAAGGTGATAAACGCCTTGCCATCGCCATTGGTGGTTTGCTCACCAAGATACTGCCAATTTGTGTCCGACTCAGCACGGTAGTAAAACTCCACCGACTCGAATTCCAAGTCTTTATGAGTGATGCTACCGTAGTCAAATTTAGCAGTGATCTGAGTTGTAGCACCGGCAGCGGTTACTTGATCGTGCACCATATGGTAACTCGGCAACCAAGATAAGTATTTGTTAAACGAGCTAGAAAAGCTACGCTTGACCATATTAGGTGCAGCATAATGGGTTTCTAATGCGGTAATACTTGGGCAAGTAGGGGTTGCCAGTGATGAAAAAGAGGCAAATAACGCTGCGGTTAAAATAGAATGTCTCATGCACGACTCCGTGTTTATTATTGTCATAACGAATACGTCACCCAAGCAAATAATCGACTTACGTAGGTAACAAAGAGCAAGGCACAACAGAGTTGGCCTTGTCATAAAACGCTAGAGCATAAACTCGAAATGTGTCAAATTTGTTAACTTAAATGTTTTATTTAACATTCCATAGATGTTCTACCATCTCTTGTGTACTGACTTCCATGCAACCTTGGCGGTTAACGCCTGCCCAAAGGGGGCTAAAATCGCCGCATCCTTGCTTTTCAGCAGCAGCGCGCAATGGCGTCAAAGCAGCTGATGCATATGGAAAAGTCGGTACGTCTTCGTTAATGAAGTTAAGATCTATCATTAGCCGATTTTCAATCCCACGGGCAGGGCGACCAGAAAACACATTGGTCACGGCAGACGGCTCAGCCAGTGATTTAAGTGCATCACGATGTACCAAAGAGGTGCTTGCTTCATCACACAGTAAGAAGCAAGTGCCGATTTGTGTTCCACAGGCACCCAATTCGTGCATCATAGTAACATCATGATGAGAAGCAATCCCCCCGGCAGCCACTACAGGCACAGATAGCGCATCACTAAGGATAGTTACCAATTGTCGAGTATGCAGTTGAGACTCAAGTTTTGTCTCGGTGAAGGTTGCCCTGTGCCCACCCGCTTCAATCCCTTGCGCTATCACAATGTCTGCACCATTTTCAGCTAACCATATTCCCTCTTCCAAGGTCGTTGCGGAAGACAAAATAGTCGTCCCCCACGATTTTACGAGCTCGACCAATTCAGTATCAGGAAGCCCAAAATGAAAACTGATCACGGGAGGTTTATAAGGCGCAATGGCCTCAGCCATTTCCCTATCAAATGGGCGTCTTAAGATCCCCATTTCATCAGTAGGTGTTAACTCAAGCTCATCGTAATATGAAGCCAGCTTTTTCTTCCACTTGTCTTGCTGATAAGGATCAGGCTCCGGCATCTCATGGCAAAAAAAGTTAAGGTTATATGGGCCTGAAGCATATGCTTTAAAATGCTCAATTTCTACAACGACCTGCTCTTTACTCAGCATCCCACAAGGGATTGAACCGAGTATTCCGGCATTGGTCGCTGCGACCGCTAAGCGCCAATTTTGCACACCTGCCATTGGCGCTTGGATCATAGGAATGGAGATATTAAGTAATCTGGTAAGCTGCATCACAAGGTCCTTGTTTTAGGCAAAACGACATAAAGCCGAAGGTGCTTTCCAGTGTGGGGAAGAAGCGCTTAACGGTCAATGATTGTGCGGCTAATAAAGCAAACTTTCTCTTGCCAAAACAACCATATTTGAAATAGTGTTTCTATAACAATACAAGGACGCCGTGATGAATATCTCTCTAAGAGCCATTGATAAACAAAACTACGAAGCCATTTGCGATTTAGATGTCAGCCCTGAGCAGCAAGATTTGGTAGCCTGCAACATGTTTTCCATCGTGGAATCAACATTTAATGATGGCTATACCACACGCGCAATTTATCAAGATGATGAAGCTGTTGGGATGCTAATGTGGGTACAAGAGAGTATAGAGCGCATCTCCATTTGGCGCTTTATGGTTGATCAGCAATTTCAGCAACAAGGGATTGGGCGTAAAGCGCTCACCCTCGCACTCGAAGAAATCAAGCAGACACCAAACCTTACCACCATAGAAATCTGTTATGTACCGAGCAACCCCGTTGCAAAAGCGTTTTACGCGAGCTTTGGCTTTGAAGAAATTGGAATCAATGAAGAGGATGGTGAAATGCTAGCGGTGATCAAGCTACCTCTATAATAAGTTGTAATTTATGGTAATTTGCGCAAATGAAACATTAGGTTAAACTCACTTAAAAATGTAAGTTGGCCAATTAAAGGAATTACCATGCACGAGCATACTAAACGCATTTGTGATTTTCTCACCGAAATCCAGCTACCTTTTCGATTTCATGAAGTCGAGGAAAATACGTTTTTACCGGGTCTAAAAACGGTAATGGGCACGCTCTATATTGATAATGAGAAATTGCGATATCCAGGTGATATATTGCACGAAGCTGGCCATATCGCCGTATGCGAGCCAATATTCCGCGGCCAACTTCATGAAGATGTGTATAAAAATGGCCTAAAAAATGGCCGAGAGAAACAAGCCATGCAAGGCGAAGAAATGGCCGCCATTGCTTGGTCGGTTGCTGCCATCCAATATATTGGATTGCCTCTAGAGGTCGTATTACATAAGGATGGCTATAAAGGCGCTAGCGCTAGCTTCGTAATTGCTTTTAGGGAAGGAAACGGATTCGGCTACCCATTACTCAGTGCGTGGGATATGACTTGCCCAAAGCAAGGTTTTCCTAAAATGCAGCAATGGATCCGCGAGCTTCGTTGGATCAATGAATGAATTAAGTTAATCCATTCCCTATCTACACCTTAAGCTGTCTAGTAGCTCGAAATAAAAAAGCCCGACCACAAAGTCGAGCTTGGGGAGGCGTGGCGCTTTGGATTGCCACTTGCTTACTGATTAAATTCTTTCTCAGACAGTTTGCCATCTCCGTCGCTGTCGAGCTTATCAAAGATTGAAGCAAGAGATTCTGACAGTGACGCTTCACTTTTAGAAATAAAACCATCTTTGTCTAAGTCAAAATCGTTAAATTCTGCTGCCATTGCTGAGCCGGAAAAAAGTACTGTGGCGGCTGTAATTGCTGTTGCTAACTTTTTCATTGTGACCTCCTAGCCTTTAAAGTTAGAGAATTCAGAAGCACTTAGCTGACCATTTTTGTCTGCATCTAGCTTCTCGAACTGACCAAGTAGTGTTGATGATACTGATGCTTCTTGCTGGCTGATCTGCCCGTCTTTATCCTTGTCTACATCTTGAAATGACAAGGTTGCTGCCAGTGCCATCGTACTCACCAATACACCTATGGTCGTTGCACATACCGTTCTAAGTTTCATAGCCATTCTCCTCACTATGCCCGTCTCTCATTGCGGCTCTAGTCGCAAATTAACCTTTAAAGTTAGAGAACTCAGTTTCGTTTAGTTCTCCGTCAGCGTTTACATCTAAGTCTTTAAACTGTTCGATAAGCGCTGTATTTACTTTTGCTTCGCTCATGCTAATAGCACCGTTGCCATCTGTGTCATAGCTTGCGAAATCTTCACCAGCAATAGTATTTGCTGAAGCCAATGTTAGACCTGTGATTGATAGTGCGATAAGTACATTTTTCATCATTCTGCTCCTAAAATTTCCTAAATATGATTTGCTTTTGGACGGCTTGATTAGCCTTGGTAATTTGCGAATTCAGACTCGCTTAACTCACCGTCGGCATTACTGTCTAGTTGCGTAAATTGCTCTGCAAGGGACTGATTTACTTTTGCCTCAGTCATGCTGATAGTGCCGTTACCGTCAGTATCATATTTAGTGAAATCTTCACCAGCTAATGCAGAAGCTGAAGCGAATGTTAAACCTGCAATTGAAAGTGCTGCTAATACGTTTTTCATGATAGTCCAATCCTTCTGTCGTTTTCGTAATGGTGTTAAAGGCAGTGGGCGCTACGCCCACCTAGCGATTAACCTTCGTAGTTCGCGTACTCAGATTTGCTTAGCTCACCATCGGCATTAGTGTCTAAGTCTGCAAACTGCTCAGTTAACGAAGTGCTCACGCTTGCTTCAGTTACACTGATTGAACCGTTGCCATCAGTATCTAGTTTTTCAAAATCGCCACCAGCGAGTGCTGATGCTGAAACCATTGATAGACCTGCGATAGATAGTGCTGCTAGTACGTTTTTCATAATCTAATCCTTCAATTGTGTTATTTTTTGAGTCAGGCACGTGGCCTAACCCATTGTTAAACTCAGTGCTAAATTAGCCTTCGTAATTTGCGTATTCAGACTTACTTAGCTCACCATCTGCGTTAGTGTCTAGATCTGCAAACTGCTCAGTTAATGAAGCGCTCACACTTGCTTCTGCTACACTGATTGAACCGTTGCCATCAGTATCCAATTTTTCAAAATCGCCACCAGCTAGTGCTGATGCTGAAACCATTGATAAACCTGCGATAGATAGTGCTGCTAATACATTTTTCATAATCTTTTCCTTAAATTGGGGTATATTTTAAACTCTGCTATTATGTCGTCGGCTTGTGACTAGCCTTCAAAGTTATCAAACTCAGACTGGCTTAATTGGCCGTCTTGGTCGGCGTCAAGGTCTTTAAACTGCGCCATCAAATTTGGATTTGCTTTTGATTCGCCTAGTGAGATGTAACCATCTCCATCAACATCGTATTTATCAAACTCAGAGTTTGCGTGAGCACCTACTGATGCGAAAGAAAGTACAGCTGCTGATAGTGCGATTGCTAAAGTTTTCATAATCAGTTCCTCTCATATTTCTAAACTTGTCGTTTCTGCTTCTCTACGTTGGTTTGTGTTGAAGCGAATGTTTTTTGCTTTCGAGATAACTATTCCAACTTTGATGCCAAAGTTTAAAAGAATATAAAAATCAACAAGTTAAAAACAAAGATGAATTTTCATTAAGGATGGATTCAGTGAGATTGTTGCCATTTAGCAACAGGAGATGTCGAGATAAAATTAAAACTTATTTATTTTCAATAAGTTAAACTGTCGCATAAAAGCAACACCTTAAAAAATTAGGGTGTAAGTGCAGCCCAAAGCGGTTAAGTTTCATGCGACAATCATTCACATTCGGTATTGAGCAGAGTCGCCAGAAAAAATTTTTATAAAAATATCGAAAATTTTTCCTTATCTTTCCTAAAAAATCAGAAAACAAATAAAAAGAATTAAAAATCAACACATTAAAATAGGTTTTCATCCCAAAGCAATTGCTATAAAAGTGACGGAGTGAGCAGGAAACTGACGAAAAACAGAAGTATTTTAAAAAAGTAGCAGAGAAAAAAGAGAGGTGTTGCTAAAAAGCAACATCCGCTAGATTGGTGTTAGATTACGAAGCGGTACCCAACCTTGCAGCTCTGACTTTTTACTTGAGCACCACATCCAACCATTGAGTTGGTTATGCCCCAACAGGTGTTCACCTTGAACTACCGATAGTTCCTGAGCGGTATAGTCCATTAATGCAACACCTTGTTTGGGATTGACTAAGCGAAACACTTGAGCAGGTACCCAACCAGACACTTGCTCCTCAGTTTCACAGAAAAACCAATTGTCCCACCCCTCCTCGCCCTCATATTCTTCACCAACGGTCAATCTCGCACCTTGTTTAAACGTGATGGGGGTCGGAAACTCATTGATATGTTCCTTGATTACTTCGTATTCGATATCTAACTGCTTATTTTCCAAGTTTTAACTCCATATAGACAGACAGCGGATCCGATTTGTGATCACCGAATTCTTTTCTTTCGATAAAACCAAACTGCGCATATAACCTGAGAGCTTCTGGTTGCTTAACTCCGGTTTCTAACCGTATCAGTGGATATTGACGATTATCTGCAAAAGCGATTAACTCGGACAAGATTGCTTTTGATAAACCAAGACCGCGATGATTTGGCTTTACATACAGTCTTTTCAACTCACCATAGAGACAATCATGATGCTTTTCGACGATTGCGCCGCAAGCAATGATCTCGTCATGCTGGACAATGCCAATAAAATGCGCAGTAGGTGAGCATAACTCTTGCAATGCCGATAGCTGGTTGCTTTCAGCTGGGTATAGCGAATTCATCAGCGCATCGATTTCTGCTATTAATGTATCAAGCGATGGAAAACTCGCATCAAGTGCAACGATTTGCATTTATCATTCCTTGATTTTCGGTATTAATTAACTAGAGTCGAGGATTAAGCTGAACACCCAAGTGCAACTATTACTAAAAGTACTAAAGTTTGGTAAAGCTCAGCTTCTCACTCAGTTAGCCTTAATGTACGTCAGCCGTTAGACTGGCGCTTTAGCTCCTCTAGCATACGCTCATCGCCCATCAAGTTCTTGAGGATGGCTTTAACCTTAGGATCCGATGCATTTTCGTAGAGAGACAGCAAATCTTGTGCGATCCTTTGCTGCTGCTTTGGATCGGCGCCGGACTGGAAGTACTGTGACATCAACCCTTCTGCAGCGAGACTTTTCACGTAATCATTAGGCTCTTGCTCTAACATTTTCACAAACGATTGTGACAAACGCTCATCAACGATAGGTGTACGCGACACAAGCTCAAGCGCCTGTAGCCTCAACTTTTCATCACTCATGTTATGCGTCATATTGAGGATAGATTCTACTGCTTGATAATCATATTGCTCTAATTCATTGCGATTTAGCATAAACATGTTCATTTGCAGCTGACTCATTGCCGCTAAACGTTCTGCCGCCGGCAAACTGTTATTTAGAATTTTCTGTTTTAAGTCGTTGCTGATTTGACTTGCGTACTCAGGATCAGTTTTTATCCGCATTTCGTAGTCTTCGGGTAAGTCTTCATAAAAGCCATAAATGGGGTTTTCTGCTTTCATCTCGTCGATTTTCTGCTGTTCACGCTTTTCTATCAAAGAGAAGATTAAAGACTCAAACTCATCCGGCGCCTGCTCAGAGAGTAAATCTGATTTTTCCATCGACAACGCCTGTAACCTCGTTTCAAGTTTATTGATCCGAGCCATTAACTGAGCAATTTGTTCAGACTCGTCAGTTGAAATCTGAGTGCCCTGCGTATACTGAGTTGCATTATAGTGAGGCTGTTGAGTAGGACTCTGATACACGTGCGTTGCCACAGGAGAGGTTGCTAATTTGGTTTGAATGACATTAAACCCAGAAAAAGCCAATGCAAGAACTGAGCATGAAAGCGCTATATTGAGTTTAAGATTAGACATGAACGAGTTACCCTTATAAAAAGTAGCAATGTAATAGATCTGCAAGACAAATACTGTAAATGATTGTACTGTAAATTGATACAGCAAGAGGCAATTACGCAGATAATTATTACACTTTGCATAAGGTGAAAAACGAGCCTCTAAACAGCTTGTCATAATTGCCAACAAGGAATGACTGTGAATAATATACTGCAAACCGTCCACTATAAACCTATCACATTGCTTTTACTTGGCATTGCAACGGTTACGTCATTGCTTGGCAGCAGCCCACTTTGGCAAAGTCACCAAGCCTTATTTCAATGGATTTTACCATCAGCCGTACTACTTCTTGTGCTGCGATTAGGGTGGCATGTTCGTAAAACAAGCTTGGCTACTAGCCCCAGCAGTTTGCACAAAGACATAAAACTCTGTTGGATAGCCCTGCTCTTATGTACTTGCGGAGATATCGTCAACTTCAATTTCTTTGAGCTTTATCATCGTCAAGATCAAACCATAAAGCATGACTACTTGATCGACTCTATTTGGTTTTTTGCCCTTGGTTATGGGCTTTTACTCGGACTGCTTATTCGGTTTTTAAGGCGGGAATTTGCATTAACATTAGCAACCGCGACCGTATTGGTTGTGGTGTCTATTACGTTATCGTCGCTTAGCTATCAAATGATGTACCTACCCACGATAAGCCAATACTCCCTGCTGTTGAGCGCAAGTTATAGCTTATTAGTGACCTTGCTCGGCGTATTTGGCTTTTGGCTTATTATTCAAAACGTTAAATTCAACGAAAAAGCCAACTTCGCAGTTGCCAGCGGCTTTATCCTAGCAATGCTAGCGGATGCTATTATCGGTCAATTTTGGCTGTTCGCAAACCAAGGGGATGGCTACTTTCCCATTGCAAGGCACGTTAATTGGGTCATCTATATTGGCTCGCAAACGCTACTATTATTGTTTCCTGTTGCCATGATAAAAACTAATGTTGCGAGGTGTAAAGCATAGGCAATAAAAAGGCCGAACGATGTCGGCCTTAACTATTTATGCGCTATATCGATAAGCGGCTTATCTTTTAACAATCGCATTGTGGTAAACGTTTTGTACGTCATCCACATCTTCAAGCATATTGATTAGCTTTTCGAATGTCTCGATTGCTTCTGGATCTTCAATTTCTACGTGAGTTTGCGGCACCCAAGTGATTTCGTCTACCTCAAACGTGATCCCCTCAAACGCTTCTGTCAGTGCAGTTTTCGCCTTGAAGTATTCAGTGTGAGGTGCGAAAACAGAAACTTGGCCGTCTTCAACTTCTACGTCAGTAACATCAACATCAGCCATCATTAGCGCTTCCAAAACTGACTCGTCGTCATCACCTGCAAATCCTAAGATTGCAAAGTGGTCAAACATATGCGCCACACAACCTGGGTTACCTAAGTTTGAACCAGTTTTGGTAAACGGTAAGCGAACATCTTTGATAGTACGGTTCATGTTGTCTGTTAAACAGTCAACGATGATCATGCTGTTGCCTGGACCGTAACCCTCGTAACGCGCTGGCGTGTAATCTTCACCTGCACCGCCTGCCGCTTTTTCGATTGCTTTATCAATAACGTGTGCAGGAACTTGATCTTTCTTTGCCTTGTCGATTAAACGACGTAGTGACAAGTTCGTTTCAGGATCTGCGCCGCCATTTTTAGCAACAACGTAAATCTCTTTTCCGTATTTTGAGTTTACTTTTGTTTTTGCCGCCGCCGTTTTTGCCATGGCGTTTTTGCGGACTTCAAATGCTCTGCCCATCTTAATGCTCGTTTTTATAAAAATTGGCGAAGATTTTACCAAGACATTTGAGTTACGGCTATACCCTTATTATCCGTGATGGTAATTTGCTTTAAGTCGCACGATTATATGCTTGTTTTGCGGCTATTTTGTGGCGGACCTAAGCAACTTTACTATAGTTAATATTGTTAAAATTTACCGCTACGGGTGGCTTATATATGATTACGTTTGGCTTGGGAAAAGCAAAAAAGCAAGATGGACAAGATACAGCGCTATTTCAACACTTTAAGGCAACAACCCCTTACTTAGAAGTGGATTATCAAACAGATATTTTTCAGGTTAGTCCAGCCTTTAACCGTTTACTCGAATACCCAGTTACCCACGAGCTGAAGTCACTCGCTTTTATATGTCACACCTCAGAAGATGCCGCCGTACTTAAGCGTGGACTAGCTAAACTTGAGCACCAAGCACATGCAAAGGTTGAGCTCTCTTTCAATACAGCGAATGACAACAAACCGAAGAAGTTGTTACTGGAGCTATCACGTACTCAAGAAGGCAGAATTTTAGTTATTGCGACTGACATCGGTCATTACCTCACCAACATTGCCAACATGAGTGCAAATTTACAAGCTTTATCAGCGTCCTTTGCGATTATTGAGTTCGACATGCACGGTAAAGTGCTGAGCGCGAATGACAACTTTTTGTCCGTTATGGGATACAGCTTAGAAGAAATACAAGACAAGCATCACAGTCTGTTTGTTAAGGATGACTACGCAGCCAGTGAGGAATATCAAGCATTTTGGCAACGCTTAAATAATGGCGAATTTTTTGAAGGTGAATTCGCAAGGCAAACAAAATCAGGTAAAACGATATGGATCCAAGCCACTTATAATCCAATTTTTGATGAACACAATAGACCTATCAAAGTCGTAAAATATGCCTCAGATATCACCGCACAAAAATCAAAAGCCGCTGACTTTCAAGGGCAAGTTGATGCCATCAAACAAACTCAAGCCGTTATTGAGTTTGACCCTTACGGCAACGTAAAGACTGCAAACAGGCTATTTTTAAATGCGGTTGGTTACACATTAAGTGAAATACAAGGTCAACACCATCGACTCTTTGTGGCACAAGAAGAAGCTGAGAGCAGCGAATATCAAGACTTTTGGCACGCTTTACGACAAGGTAAACATCAATCAGGTGAGTTTAAACGCCTAACCAAATCAGGAAACATTCTGTGGATCCAAGCAACGTATACCCCCATCTATGACGAAAATGGCCAGTTGGACAAAATCGTCAAATATGCCTCCGATATTACTCAAGCAAAACTGGCGTCTTTCGACTTTGCCGGACAACTCAAAGCCATCAATCGCTCGCAAGCTGTTATCGAGTTTGATTTGCAAGGTAATATTTTAAAAGCAAATGAAAATTTCCTGTCTGTTATGGGCTACAAGAAAGAAGAAATCATTGGCAAGCATCACAGCATGTTCGTCGACAGCTTTTACGCGCAAAGCAGTGAATACAAAGCATTCTGGCAGCGTTTAAAACAGGGCCAATTTGAAGCCGGAGAGTTTCACCGTTTCGGCAAAGGTGGCAAAGCAATCTGGATTAGTGCCACCTACAACCCAATTTTAGACGAGCAAGGCAAGCCGATAAAAGTCGTTAAGTTCGCAACGGACATTACCGAGCAAAAGGCCACTGCTGCTGATTTTGATGGTCAGCTTCAAGCCATTCGTAAGTCACAAGCCGTCATTGAGTTTGCAATGGATGGTACTATTTTATGGGCCAATGAGTCATTCCTAGATACGATGGGGTACTCACTTGACGAAATCAAAGGTAAACATCACCGTATTTTTGCTACACACGAACAAGCCACTAGCTCTGAATACCAGCAATTTTGGCAAAAGCTCAACCGAGGTGAGTTCGACTCAGGACAATACTTAAGGTTGGCAAAACAAGGTCGAGAGGTATGGATCCAAGCGTCTTATAACCCTATCCTCGATCAACAAGGCCGCCCCTTTAAAGTCGTTAAATATGCAACGGATATCACAGAACAAAAACAAGCGGTTGAACATATTAAAGATGCTATCTTGGCAATGGAACAAGGTGATTTAAGACATAGGATCACCCACCGCTTAGGTGGCGAGTTCTCGGTGCTGCAACAAGCGATGAACGGATTATTCGACAAATTAAGTGATTTAGTTAACACCATAAACAACGGTGCAGAGCAAGTGTTTGATGTAGCTAAACAAATCGCGAATAACAACGAAGAACTCAATAGCCGCATTGAAAATCAAGCGGCGAGCTTAGAAGAAACCGCCGCTACTATGGAAGAGCTTACCGCTACGGTTAAAAAGAATGCGAGTAGCGCAAGCAATGCCGCAGAGAAAGCGACTATTGTTAGAGAAAAAGCACACTCAGGTAAAGCATCGATTGATGATGCCATTGCCGCAGTAGGTAAAATCGAATCTTACAGCACGAAAATCTCTGACATTATCAGTGTCATTGACGAAATCGCTTTCCAAACCAACCTCTTAGCACTCAATGCTTCCGTTGAAGCAGCCCGGGCTGGTGAGGCTGGACGCGGATTTGCCGTGGTTGCCGGAGAGGTAAGAAACCTTGCTCAACGTAGTGCATCAGCGGCACGTGAAATCAAAGCATTGATCAAAAATAGCGTTGATGCTGTGGCGCAAGGCAGCAAACTTGTATACGAGTCTGGCACGACTTTCGATGAGCTAATGCAATCAATTGCCGAGGTGAGCAAAATGGTGGCTGACATAGATAACGCTGGGAAAGAGCAAGCTGAAGGGATAGCTGCGGTTTCCACCACCATCGCGCAAATGGATAATATTACTCAGCAGAACGTTACTCTGGTTGAAACAACATCTCGTTCAGGTAGAAATATGGAAAATCAAGCCAAACTACTTACCGATCAGGTTGCATTTTTTCAACTAGATGAATAGTTAAGGGCGCACTATCTACACAACCACATACAAGTAATTTATCTGAATATACCCGTTGTACCCTTCATGCATCGGGTATGTTATGCTCGTCCCGCTGGCCAATCTTCCTTTTGTTTATCGCTTTACCCATTTGGACTGTTTTATTAAACAAAAGGAAAAATGATGATAAGTCCAGTTACACCAAGCGATCACCAAGAACTACTGGCTGTTTGGGAAGACTCTGTGCGAGCCACTCATGATTTTATCACTGAGGCGGATATCGCTTATTTTAAACCTATTATTATTGAACAGGCGTTTCCAAACGTTACGCTGCACTGTGTAAAAAATAGCGATGCGAATATCGTCGGTTTTATCGGTATACATGACCGAAAGATCGAGATGTTGTTTGTACTGGCGAAATGCAGAGGACAAGGTGTCGGAACTGAGCTGCTTCACTTTGCGCTTGAAACACAAAATGTGCAGTTTGTTGATGTCAATGAGCAAAACCCCGAAGCCGTCGGCTTTTATGAAGCTAAAGGTTTTGAAGTGTATGAGCGCTCACCAACTGACGATATGGGAAAGCCTTACCCAATCCTACGAATGCGACTTCTAACGTCAGCTTAATTCAAATATGGGCCTACGCAACGGGCCCATAATTTATCTTTGTCTAGCCAGAGCACTTAGAAAACACCTAGCATACTGATATTTAAATCAGAGAAATCGATACAATCACATTACATACAGTAAACGAGCAGTTGAAAGTAAACGCACTAAAGCTGTTTGCTTGGCAAGTATTAGTAACCCGAGCTAATCACTTTCATTAAGGCCATCTCTTGATCGTTAAAAAACTTTGACCATTTACAATCATTTACTATTTAAATAAGAAGCACAATAAAATTTATCTCCATCTTTAAACTGGCTATTTTTCAATCTAAAGTCCCGCTTTTCAGTACAAAAACCAACCCAATCAAATTTATGTAATTAAAGTTAAATTGACAATCGCACACAAAATAAAATAAATGTAACAAAACAAAAACAAGGAGAGAAAAAATGATAAAACAGTTATTACTTACTTCCGCTCTATTCGGATTAGCAATTTGTTCGACTAATGCACTAGCAGATCAAGTGCTGTGCGCTGTAAGCCCTACGAGTACCCCTCAGGAAATGAAACCCGATTTTTGTGGGAGCCAAAGAGTAACATCCTCGAGACCCTACGTAAGCTTTCAATTTGAACCATCCAAACCTGTAGAGCATGTGACGTGGCGTTTCAGCACACCATTATCTGGTAGATGGGACTGTGGTCCAAGCACTGAGTGTGTTTTTTATGATGATGGGCTCGACAGCTCACCTTTGAGAGATGCAACAGCGTGTGTCACCAGAGTACTTTACAAAGATGGCACATGGAAAAGTATGAACGAATGCGCAACTGCGATTTATAACTTAGGTTCTAGGTTCTAGAGCTCATCACAAACCAATAATAATTTGAATTATAAGGAATATAAAAATGAAAAAAACGATAATTTCAAGCACACTACTTTTACTCGCTACAACTACCTACTCACAGCAAGCTGAAGCAGCACACGTTGAGTGCCTGATCGGTGGAACTAGTACACAACAGTTTTTTGAACCCGACTTCTGTTCAGCGATGGCTAACACAGACCGTCCCTCCGTTGCATTTAGATTCATTGCAGACAAAGATGTTGCAGATGTGGTTTGGTCATATAGTGCATCCGCTACAGGGAGCTGGAACTGTGGTAGCAGTACATACTGTAGCTTCCGCGATAATGGCAGACAAAATAACGATTTGTTCTACAATGCTTCGGCCTGTGTAACAAAAGTACTTTATAAAGATGGGACGTGGGAAAATACAAACCATTGCGCTAATGGGCATTACTCAAAGCAGTCAAGCAATCCATTCTAAGGGGTTATGCGTATGAAATTTTCAATATCAGCCTTGTTATTTCTCACGACTTCTGTCTTTTCAGGCCACGCCTCAAGCTCAGAAAGTGTACAATGTGTAATTAGCCCTACGAGTACCCCACAAGAGTGGCAAGATATGTGTGTAACTCATGATGTTATGTCACCAAAGCCTACTGTAAGCTTCCGTTTTCAATCGACAAAACCGATTGAGCAGGTTAGATGGAACTACAGTGCGTCCGCTACAGGCGTTTGGGATTGTGGTACAACACAATACTGTCAGTTTAAAGATAACGGTAGAGACTCGAGTAGTTTCAGAGATGCTAGAGCTTGCGTAACCCGAGTTTTATACAAAGATGGAACTTGGAAAGACACTAACGAATGCGCACAAGCTTTGTATGGAACTGGAAATCGTTCTAGATAGTGTCAATGGATAAAAATGAAGCTTTGCATTCATATAAAGCTTCATTTTTATTTACCAAACTAAGAAAATAAATTGGGGTAATCTACTTCAGCAAGCTGCATACTATTTGGCAGGCAATCATTTCTCATAAAAGTCATTAGTTCTGGGCGCTTCTCACATAGCAACACATCCAATGCTAAACGATTTTTTCCATACACACCTCGATGTATCATATTGGCTGAAAATACAAGAAGATCTCCGGCCTTTAGCGCTATAACCTCACTGTTAGGTAGATTGTTATGGTTTCGATACCCTGCCTGTTCTAACCTGACATTTAGCTCTTGAGGTAAGTCCCAACGTTTATGAGTACCCGGGATCAGCTCTATTCCTGGTTCATCTTCCAATGCTAACCGAAAATGAACAACTTCAGGCCCCAACAACAATGCTTGTTTTTGCTCCTCAATGGTTAAATGATATTGAGGATCTCGATGCCAATAATTTAGTTGGCTTGCATTCACGGGATTAAAGAATAGTTGAGTATTCATAAACCCAAACTCACGCGTGAATATCGTTGACGCGAGCTTAAAGAGTGAAGCAGAGGCAATAAATTTAAAAAGGACAAGCCTTTGCTGTTCGTCTAGATACTTTGGTGCGGTAAGATAAGCAGAATTGACTGCCTTATTTTGATAAAAGTCACTATTATCATTCTGCCAGGCTCGATGGAATGCTAAAACAACCTGCTTTATCTTATTAAGCTCAGTGGAGGATATAAACTTGGGTTTTAGAACGTAACCACACTCATCAAAATTATGAACCGACTTTCCCATCACTTATCGACCTCTGACATTGCAGAAAACTCTCCGATAACTAAACCAATTTCATTTTGCCTCATATCGTACTCTTCCATTTATGGAGTGTGTTTAACCTGAGGTTTGGATTACCAACATCATATATCATGGGGTTTATCTGGTGATATAAACAAGGTAATGTTGTTGCAAGAGTCATGAAACAATTGGCTTCAACCTTAGAGCATATAGTTTTAAAGCATCATTTACGGATTGCAGGCTGATTGCTTCGCTGTTTGACTCTAGCTTTTAAATTTTGCAATCACAGCGCGTCTAAAATGACTTCAGCCTTACTTACTTCAAATTGCTTAGGTTGTTCTACATTGAGCTTTGTCACAACACCATCTTCAATAATCATAGCGTAACGCTGCGAACGCACACCGCCAAATGCTGCGGTATCCATTTCGAGCCCCAACGCCTTGGTAAAGCTTGCATCGCCGTCTCCAAGCATCATAATTGCTTCTGCATTTTGTGCATCACCCCAAGCTTTCATTACGAAGGCATCGTTTACTGATATACATGCGATAATATCAACACCTTTTTCAAAAAACTTATCTGCATTCACGACAAAACCAGGTAAATGAGATGCTGAGCAAGTTGGTGTAAAGGCACCAGGAACTGCGAAAAGTACAACTTTCTTACCTGAAAAAAGTGTCGTTACTTCATGATGAATCATACCGTCAGAGGTGAGCTCGCTCAGCTCTGCATGTGGTAATTTTTTTCCAACTTCAATCATTGTTTACGTCCTTAAAATTAGGGCTAAATGCCTATATTTTGTTACTTAACCAAAAGTCACTATTAGTGCTACATTTGGATTCGTTTTATATCCACTTGCGGGATTTCATAACCGGTAAATAGCAGCCATTGTTTTTCTGCTATGTATGTAAGACCGCGACTTCGGCTAAAGCTGCGCTCTGGAACTCGGATAATATCTTTGTGCGCATTATTGGCAAAGTCAAAATAGCTAATACGAAAATCACCACGCTGAACATACAAATAATAGAGCCCTGAATCAGAAACAGACCAACTTGCACTTGAGGCCAAATGTGCATTTTTAAATAAAAGCGTTTTGTCTCCAGTTGTAATCTCCATACGCCACATTTCTTGCGGTTCGCTTTTATATACATACAACACCCCGTTATGTTCAACTACGGTGGTGCCCGCCGTTAACTTCACGGGTTCGCTTTTTGAATCAACAAAAACGCGAAATACATTATTACCATCAGAAATATAAATTGAGCTGCCATCTTGAGACCAACTGGGTTTACCGTGATATTTAAGCCCTGTTTCTAACCGTGTCACTTGTTGAGTAACCATGTCCAAAAGTTGAAGTTGACTTCCTTTATGTGACTTTGTCGTGAAAATCGCTTTAGTACCATCCGGGGACCAAGCAGGATGCATTGCCTGTAGCCCAAGCGCAGTCAGCTGTTTTCGTTGATCACCTTCCAAATTAGAAACCCAGATTTCATCAAATCCTGATTGATTGGACACGAAAAGTAAACGCTCCGATACCGATGAGTAACTGGGATAACGAAAACTAGTTTGTGACTGTAGTAGTGGAAAGGGTGAACTGGCAACTTGCGCATTAAGGTCAAGCTTCATAATGGAGGTATTAATATTCCAATCATGAAAATACAAATATCCAGAACGACTAAAGCTTGGGTAACTTAGGCCATCAAATGGTAGCGTCCCTAACACTTTACCATCGAGCGCCAGTTTATATGCCGTACGAGCACCATGTTCAATTGATGATACAACTAAATAATCATCAGTTGGATGCCAGCTTATTCCCCGTAAATCGTCATGCCCGCTTAGTAGAGTAACTTCCTTCCCAGTCTCTAGACTTTTTAAATATAAATTCTCAAGCCCATTGGGTAGGTTTCGACTAATCACTATTTGCTTGGCGTCGGGTGAAAGAGCTATGCTCTCAAGCTCACTCCCCTGACAATCTAACTCACAGCCCAACTCAGTTGCTGTTTTATCATTTAAATTCAATAAGGTTACTTTTGGGTTACCAGCTGGCTGCTTGGCGATAAATCCAAGGAGGTTTTTCTCTGCGGAATAAGTTAAAACGGTTGTTATGTCTGCAACACAGCTTGCTATTTTTGACTTTTTACCCGTCACTACATGTAACGACTTGATGGTACATTTCCCTGCATGTTTCTCTATATAAAATAAAGTTTGATTATCTCGGCTCCATACTGACACGGATGCATTTTCAGGACCATCAGTTAGCGCCTTGAGAGGGGCTTCTGGTTTCAGTAAGTTCTTTAAATATAACCCTGCATGGCTCCCAAACTTACGCCACGCAAATGCCAAGTATCGTTCATCCGGAGAGGTGCTAGGAAATAACTCACGACCTGGGAAGTCTGTTACTTCTTCAAGTTGTTGCTTAGGCTGGAAAACTTGAAAATAAAGAAAGGCAATAAATACAATCAATAATATTGCCACAACACCAACTGCTTGCGTCGATAAAGTCGAGCTTTGCTTAGTGGGTGTATCGCAGGCTTCTATAAAAATGGGTTCAATCTTTAATCTATATCCAGACTTTCTTATCGTTTCTATTATTTCGTAATCTTCCTTGTCACGCCCATCTTCGCTGGCGCTACTCAGTGCTTTGAAAGTTTTGCGAAGATGCCAAATGGCATTGGTAAGTGCTTTCTCTCCAACAAATAGATTCCCTCCCCAAACCTCTTTTATTATTTCTTCTCTCGCAACAACGTTCGGATAAGCACGCGCTAGTACCGTCAGCACTTCAATAAATTTTGGTTGCACGCAACATACCTGTCCTTTACTGGATAGTATATGCCCAACCGGATCAATATTGACATGTAGTAACTGATAAGTCGCGCTGTGCTGCATTTTTCCAACCATGAGTAAACACGATGTAAATCATACCTAAATTAGCGACCAAAAGACAAAATTAACGCGATAAACATCATGATAGAAATTCACTCCCACCCTCAAAAAACAATATAAATAATTGAATTTAATACTTATTTTTCAATAGATATTAAATAGAGATAAAAACGTCAAAGAATAGATGTCGAATTTATTGCGTGAACATTAGCGATAGTCACAATGGGTAAAATGAGAAGCCGTACTTTTTTGTAGTTTAATCAGCACAATAAGATACGTACTTCTTTCTTCAAGCCCCAAAAATAAACAACAATCAGAAATTAAAAAAGAGGGACTCCCGTGTCACCTAACAATAATATTAAATTACTCGCCCTATCTATCGCGCTCGCCTGCAGCAATATGGCAACTGCCGAAGAGCAACAAATCGACCGTCAGCAAGTTGAACAAAATAATGCGGTAGTTAAAGCACAAAATGAAGATAAATCACTAGAAAAGATCGTCGTCACCGGTTCTCGCATCAAACGTGATAGCTTTTCAGTGTCAACCCCTATCGCCACAATGGGAGCCGAGTCGCTAAATGATGCAGGTTTAGGTTCGCTTTCAGATATTCTTTTTGAAGAAATGCCCCAAGTGAGTGAGGGGACCGGTAATGGTAACTCGCAAAGCAGTGTGCAAAATACCGGACTTTCAACTATCGACTTGCGCGAATTGGGTGTTAGCCGAACACTGACTTTGATCGACGGAAGAAGAGTCGTATCCAACAGCTATTCGGGTAACTATGTCAGCCTATCAACCATCCCTAAAGGTATGGTTGAGCGAGTTGAAATTATCACTGGAGGCGCTTCTGCAGCGTATGGCTCCGATGCCATTGCAGGTGTCGTTAATATTATTACTCAACAAGACCAGGAAGGGGCAACATTTAGTGCCCGAGGCGGTGAAAGTACCGAAGGTGGCGCTCAGGAATACACAATAAGTGCGGACTACGGCACAACTTACCATGATGGCAGAGGCTACCTTTTCATTAGTACCTCATACGACGAAGAAAAAGGATTGAGCTACTGGGACAGGAAACGTGCTCAGCAACAAGATAGCTGGGATTATGATGATGATCGTATGTGCAATGTAATGCTCACAGCAAACTACGATCCAGATACCAAAAGCGCTTACCGTTGCATGAAAGATATTGATAAATCACAATGGACTAGTTTGAGCGACTCTATCCCTGGTGGTGTATTTGATGAGTCAAGTAGCACTAAGCCAAACTCAGGTTTTTGGTATGATGGCACAACCTTACGCGACGATTGGCAAGAAGAGCTCCATGGTATCCACATCAACCAGTTCACTATGTTGAGAGTACCGGACAAAGACCTCTCTGCGGCAGTAAAAACAGAGTATGAGTTTGACTCGGGTACTGAAGCTTACTTTCAAATGCAATACAGCCGAAATACCTCGCGCAACGTAAAGTCGCCTGAAAGCGAGGATGAATGTGATGCGATTGTTACCTATGATCCAAATAGCAGTCAATTTGGCTCAGACTGTATAGGTCGGATTCCTTATGATAACCCCTATATGCCAGAAGCAATTCGTGCAGAGGCTAGCTCCAAAGGCGTGAAGTGGGATCGGCTATTCACCGAAGTGGGAAATATAATCACTAGTAATGAGAGAACAACTATCAGATCTTGGGGTGGGTTACGTGGTTATATTTGGAATGACTGGGAGTGGGACGTTTCTGTTGGCTACGGCAAATTTAAGCAAGAGCAAACCCGCAGTAACGAAATTTACGTTGCACGAGTCAAACAAGCGCTAAATGCTGAACGCCTTGATGATGGTACGGTTCAGTGTAAAGATGAGCAAGCACGTAGCCAAGGCTGTGTACCAATCAACCTTTTCGGCGAAGGCTCGATCACACCTGAAGCGGCAGACTATATTCGCGCCAATCCTTCCATTACAACGGATATTGATCAGGTAACGGTATCTGGATTTGTTACTGGTGATTTATTTGAACTTCCAGCAGGCGCCGTTGCTTCAGCTTTTGGTTTTGAATATCGAAAAGATACACAGAGCGTATCGACCAACGTGCCAAATGGTGGCGTAACGTTTAACTATGTGCCCACATTTGAAGGCGATGTCAGCGTTCGTGAAATCTTCGGTGAATTATCGTTACCGCTATTAAAAGACGCACCGATGGCCAAGTCACTTAGCGCCGAGGTTTCTGCACGTATCGCAGATTACAGCTGGGCAAACACAGGATTAATCCAAAGCTACAAAGCAGGTTTCATTTACGAACCAATCGAAGGCTACTCTATTCGTGCTAATTGGGCTCGAGCAATGAGAGCTCCAACAATAACAGAGCTAATGTCACCACCTCGTGGAGACTATGATAGCTTTGATGATATCTGTGATGGTGTTACCGCGACGTCAACAGATGCAGGCCACGACAACTGCCGCAAAGATGCGGGAATACAAGCCACTATCGCCGCTGACGGTACTTTTGAAGACGAAAATAACGGCTACTCACCTAATTCAGGAAATAGCGAGCTGTTTGAGGAAACCGCAGATACTATCACCATTGGTTTATCTTTAGCGCCTTCCTTTGCACCGGATTTTAGAATTGCGCTAGATTACTACGACATTCAAATTGATGATGCGGTAAGCTCACTTGCTAACGAAGACATCATTAAGTTCTGTTATGCATCATCAATGGAATTCGGTGACGGTAACGAGTTTTGTCGTGATGTTAAACGCGATGAAGAAGGCCAGATTTATGAAGTTAATCAACGTGTCATTAATACCGATGAGATCCGCACTAAAGGTTACGACATCGCACTCGAATATGTGTATGACGCTAGCGACTACGGTAGCTTTAAGGTGAAAGCAGACTGGACACATGTTATCGAATACTCAATCACCAGTACGGGTCCTGATGGACAATACGAAGACCTTTATGAAGGCTACCTCAGCACCGATATCTTTGAAGACAAAGGCGCTATTTCACTAACTTGGTATAAGAATGACTGGCGTGTACGCTTTAGCACAAAATATAAAGGTGCAGTGGAAGCCAGCCGTTCGAGATATGAAGACTGGCAAGCTGCTATCGAGAAGAATAATGAACGCTGTGCAACAGGCGAAACAACCTGTATAGCCAATCCAGAGCCCCTATGGCAAGGTGCGCTGCCATCAGTAACGACTCATAGCTTAACGGTAAACTACAGCATGGAGCTAGGCGATAACCGCACTCTCTCTGTTTATGGTGGTGTGAATAACCTGTTCGACGAAAAAGGTCCGTTCATCGTCGGCGGTACAGGTAATTTTGATAGCGCCTATGGCTCAGGTGTTGGCCGTTTTGCGTTTATTGGAGCAAAATACCAGTTTTAGACTTCTGCATTGATCCGAGGGGCTACCACTGAGTAGCCCCTTATCTTTACAAACCAAAAAGTGTATCGCGTAACTTATCTGAGATTTTGTCAATCTCTGCATTGCATTGGTTGTAGCCTTGGCAATTAATAATTGCACTCATAACCATGTTTTTTGACGGCAGATACCAATTTAACGTCGCATACCCAATCTCAGCACCGTTATGATGATAAACAGGTTCATTTCCGACGTGCTCACTAAAGATACCCATGCTGTATTGCTGTCCGGTGACATCAGTATCCACCCATACGGATTCTCCTAGCAATTGCTCACGCACATTAGCGGGAATATCTGGGCTCGTTATCATGATTTTAAATAAGTCACCAAGATCCTTAGCCGTCGATACAATCGGTGCATCAGCCACACCAATATTGGCATAGTAAGGTTGCGTATTAATTTCATTGCCCTCATCATCAACAAAGTACCCTGATGCAATTTCACCAAACGCCTTTTCGATCCCTCCATAACTCATACTACTTAAGCCAAATGGTTCAAAGATATACTCACGCATCGCCTTTGAGTGATGCTCCCCCAAAACTTTATCCATAATTAGACCCGCCAATAAATATCCAGTATTAGAATATTTCCACGCAGCTCCGGGTTTGAAATTGGCGTCTTGATTGAGAGCAAACTGCAGTGCAAAGCTGTCCGTTTTTATTAAGTCTGGCTGTTGTAATACTGCAGCAAAAAATTCACCGTTAGCATCATTGAGATAATCATATAATCCAGCCGTATGATTGAGTAACTGCCGAACATACATTTCGTCACTGTTTTCTATCTGTTGTAAAAGTTCGTGAGACAAATAGTCACTTATCGGTGCATCTAGATCTAATAACTGTTGTTCATGCAACATCGCCATTAAGAGCGCAGTTACTTTTTTACCCGCACTGCCATTTGGGATCCTAGCGTCCGTGGTCATGGGTATCGTATTTTCTTTATCTGCTAACCCTGCAGCACCATAAAATTGAAGCGTAGGCGAGTCAATATAGAGCACAATACCAGGGATACCCGCTTCAACACTTTGTTCGAGCATCGCTTGAAAATCAACTTCGGCTACGGGAGGAGAGACAGGGCTCGGTTTAGGGTTAGACGTCGACTGACTATCATTACAGCCAAATAACGACAGTCCACCACACAATAATGTGACCAGTTTTAGTGTTCTCATGAGAAATACCTCGTTTCGTTTAAGTGATAAAACAATAACTAAGGTATGTACGCCATGCTGTCTCTGACTTTTTCAAAATGTATCAAACAGTAACGACTTCCTTTATTTTCATGCATAATGTCAGACCATTATGGAAGGCCAGAACAAGCTTGATACAATTCGATACAACTTGCAGAAAGTCGATACAGCTATACTCGCTTACACTCACTACAGTAACTAGCAAATTAATAACTAATAGAAATTGCTATGAAAACACATTTATTGATTGCAGCCTCACTTATGGCCGCAAGTGCAGCGCAGGCCAAAAGCACTGACGCAAAAAAAGAAGGTCACGGCTATTTGGCCATTGGTTACGGGATCAATTACAACAGCGATATTTACAATAATGCCGAGACCTCGCTTTCGCCCACTGTACATGGCGCCTACTATTTTAGTAATGGTCTATTTGTCGAGTTTCCAGGCCGCGCTGAGAAGTATGACCCAGCACTTGCACTCGGTTATCAGTTTTATGAAACAGAAAATTGGGAATTTGATGCCCTACTCTCAACCGCTCATGGGCGAATAAATTACCGTTTTGGCGGGACTCGCTATGAGCTAAACACTTCGTCTTATCTTGGGGTAAGAGCTACAGGGAATGTATTTGGCTTACAAATTAGAGCTATTGTTGCACCAAAAGTGATTAACTCAGATTATTCAGATGGTCGCTACGCTTCATTATGGATCTCTAAGCCTTGGCAATACAAAAACTGGCACTTTTATAGCGCAGTCGGTGCACAATACCGAAACTCGGCCATGTTAGATTATTACTACGGTGGCGCACCATTTAAAGATTACGATGCCAAAGGTGGGGCTAATCTTGGGGTAAAGCTCGGATTTTCACGAGCTTTAACAGAAAATTGGATAGTCGATGGCCACGTCAGCTACACCAAATATGCATCAGGTATTATGGATAGCCCTATCACTAAAGCAATTGTCAGTTTTAACGATAGAATTGAGCACGGTGAAAGCATTGGCCTGTCACTTAGCTACGTATTTTAAGGAGCTAAATATGAAAAAACGACTATTTGGCTTAGCCCTACTCGCTATGCAAACTCAAGCGAAAGAAGAAATTAAGGTCCCCGTATGGACCGTAAAACCAGGGCAATGTGTTGCGCTCGAACAAGGTCAGCAATGTTTTATCGACCTCTCAGTGACCTGGCAAACCTCTGTGACCGGTAACTTTTGTCTCCATGCCGATGAAAAAGAGCTGGTTTGTTGGCAGCAGCAAAAAACCGCGAGTTGGCAAGGCGAGATTTTAGTTGAGAAAGATTTGCTCATTACCTTAGAAGATAACAAGGATATTCTCGCAAGCTATGCTCTGCAATATGCTTGGGTGTTTAAACAACAAAAAAGTAACGCCGTGCGTTGGCGACTTTTCTAGGAGTAGTTGTGGTAGCCGAGTTAGTCCTAATAGAAGACGATAAAGAGTTGGCCCAGTGGCTGAGTGATTACCTCTCTACCAAAGGATTTTCAGTGCGGCTATATCATGATGGTCAAGACGGGCTGGAGCACGTTTTAGCCTCTCCCCCCGACTTGGTGATTTTAGATGGTATGCTGCCAAGTTTAGATGGCTTTGAAGTCTGCAAGCAACTGCGTCTGTCGCTCAGCATTCCAATATTAATGCTCACCGCACGGGATGAGGAAATTGACGAAATTATCGGCTTAGAAATGGGGGCTGACGACTACCTCAAAAAGCCTGTAAGAGGCCGGTTATTAGAAACTCGTATCAAAGCGCTATTAAGGCGTCATCAACCTCAACACCAAGCGCCCAAAGCAACACTTGAGTTTGGCACACTCTACATTAATAAAGAAGATAGGAACGTTACCCTTGCAAAGCAGCCAGTTAACTTATCCAGCAATGAGTTTGATGCGCTTTGGGTGCTTGCCAGTAAAGCCGGACAAATTGTTACCCGAGATGAGCTTACTAAAGCACTCAGAGGATTTGATTATGATGGGTTTGACCGCTCTATAGATTTGCGTATTTCACGACTGAGAAAGAAGCTAGGTGATGATGGCCAAAACCCATTTAAAATAAAGACGGTATGGGGTAAAGGATATCAGTTGGCGAAGGACGTGTGGTAATGTGGCGCTTTGTGTTTGCTTTACTGACCATCTTAACGCTTACAAGCGTTATCACAGGTCAGGTGTTTGATAAGCTTATCGCCGCATCCTCCGAGAGTAATGAAGCGCATTACGATCCACTTAGCACAACCGCACCAATTATTGCCGCAATGGCTAAAGACAACATACCTGAGTCACAAATTACTGCGCTTCCACTGCACCAAACAATAACCGCTCAACTTATACCAAGGGCCGACTATCCACTCCCTGCGAGCTTAAGCAGCACACTCTCACAACAGCGACTTATTTACCTCGAAAGCGAATCATCAGTAAGCGCTTGCATACTTACAAGCCAAGATAATATCTACATCCTGACAATGACGAAGCAATTTCAGACTAAATATGGCCTGCTCATGACCTTGTTGTTTTACACTATCGTTCTGATTGTTGTCGTCGCCTTTTTATCCCCATTTATTGCTAGGCTGTTAAAGCTCAAAAATGCCGCACATCAGCTGGGTAAAGGCGAACTCAACGCCCGCGTGCAAGTCGGTACGGTATGGTACTTAAAGGATATTGAGCAAGCGTTTAATCAAATGGTACGACAAATAGCCGGGTTAATGACTGACATGAAGCTATTAAGCAGCGGACTTTCTCATGAACTACGTACGCCACTTGCAAGGGTAAGAATGGGGCTAGACACACTGGTTGAAACTCATGATGATGAGCTGCGGGCACAGTACGAAGATAGGATCAACCAAAACCTTGATGAAATGGAGCAAGTGATTGATGCTATTTTAGATTACGCAAGATTGCAGCACCGCCTTGACGACGTGGAACTTCAGCCTGTTGACTTGAATGCGATGGCTCACCAGTTAGCCAATAACGCCCACCATCATGACTTAACACTAAAACTTTCGTCAAAACCTTGCTGGATAATCGGTGAAGGTCAGTACTTACGCATGCTAATCAATAACTTATTATCTAACGCGATAAAATATGCCAACGCTAAAATATCACTAGAAACCCGAGTCGATAATGACAAGGTTAAGTTTATTATTGAAGACGACGGGATAGGTATAAGTAACGAGGTTCGAGACAAAGTGTTACTACCATTTTATCGCGACGATTCTCAATCACAATCAGGGTATGGAATTGGCTTAGCCTTTGTGCAACGTATAGTCACTCGTTTTGGTGGTACCATCGTAATTCAAAAAAGCCCCGCGCTGGGCGGGGCCAAAATCACTGTTTCGCTGATACAGACTCAGCAAAAGTAACGTTAACTCTGAAGCTGTGGTAAGCAGTGCTACAGTTCACCGCTTGGCAACGAAACAGTGTACAACAACCTAATATTCAAAGGGAGTTAGGATTAATGTGGTCCACTGTTGTCAGCAGGCGTTTGCCAATTACTCTGCCACACGTAGTTGCCATGGATATAAAGCAGTTTATCAGCCTGAATAAGCCCTCTATCTGCTTCGGTATACCCGAGTGCTTTGTCACTCTCTATGGGCGTTGCTACCTCGGCACGGCTACTCCCGCGATAACTGAGTGTTGAGTCCACACCGTGGATAATTTCAAATGCGGCGAGATCGTTTTGGCTATACCAGTTATAACTACTTTCATTCACTTGCTCTGTATTCCAGTAAACAATCGGCAAAGTGAACCGAGTTACTGAGGCATTGTCTTTTAGCATGGCCAAAGCGCGATAATCATATTCCAGCGGTGTAAACCCCCCTGCAAATGTATGATCTTTTAATAGCTTGGGTTCAGCAGGATTTGCAACATCAAACAAACTCACTTTGGTGCCGGGCTGCACGTTTCCATCAGGGTCTCCAAGGTGCTGACCTACCCCAAGAAGCAAACCGTCACCAACAGGGTGCAAATAAGAAGAGAAACCGGGGATCTCTATACTTCCCGCGATTTTAGGCTGTGATGCGTCAGATAAGTCCAGAACGTAGAGAGGATCTATTTGTCTAAAGGTCACGATATAAGCTGTATCGTTAAAATATCTAACCGCATAAATATCTTCATCCACAAGCCCCGTATCCGGATTAACCTTGCCAATAGGGGTTGAATTTTGGCTATTTGGTAGCGTCGCCACAGTGTTGAGTTCATTCCCTTCTGGTTTGAGCATATACAACTTATGGCTATTACCGATATCTGTATCATACTGACTCGTTACTACGCGCAGAACGCCATCTTTTTCATCAAATCGAGTCGCAGCCATCGTCTCGCTGACACGAGCAAGTTGACCTTCCACCTCACCTGTTGCTTGGTACGTCACCCCTTCGTCCGTTAACAATAACTTATGTAATACTATGCCTGATGGATCCCAGATTGATGTGTTGACATCACCATCACTGCCATTAAACGAGTAATTGTAAAGATACACTGCTGTTGCAGACATATAAAAACCAAAGGTGCGCGTGCTGACGCAAGTTGTTTTCACCTCATCAGGATTGCGAATGTCAATTTCCGTGACTGTTGTTAAGCCATTATATCCATCTTGCGTGGTAGCATCTGCTGGCAAATAACAGCCATCTGCGGCAACCAGTGGCGCTACACTTCCTTGCTTTAAATTTCTAAATTGGGGTAATAAATCGTTAATGTTAGTATCCATTAAGCGATTGTAGCTTGCTACTTTGTCAGCGCTATTAAAACCACTGTAGCGTATAGTGTGGTCGGCGATAACATAGAGTTTGTCACCGATTAATCTGCTGCCAACTAATGAACCATCAATTTGAAAGCGTTTTTCGACCTCAGCCTGTGCGGGTAGGGATACGTTACTAAAAGCAAGCTCAATCACGCCTTGATAATTTACTTCAGGTTGAACATCCAGTTCAGACATACCATCAGCAAAGTCATACTCATAGTCCATTAATACGCTGATGAGTTGATTGTTTTTAAGGTAAAGATTTTGGCTTGCAAACTCTGAATCTGATACCGCTAATTCATTAACTTGTGTAGGGACATCCGTAGCCTCAGTATCCAAGATCCTAACGAAGGTTTTGCTGTCTGTATCCGTGTATGCAACGCTGGTCGAGCCGCCGATAAATAAGTAACGACCATCGAATTTAATCCGGTCGCTTTCTGATACCCCTTCAACCAGTTGATTGGTGCCTGAGTAAGGTGCACTATCTGTGATTACAGATGGATTTTCTAAATCATCGCCATTATTCAACCCACCGCTGGCAACGAAAATGCCGTTTTTGATAAACTGACTAAACTGAGCTGATGAAGCTGACTTCAACGGCGCAGAGCTATTATTAAGCGCGTTGAGTTCTGGTAATTTATCTTCATCATTGTCGCTACTACCACCACATGCGCAAAGGCTAGCGGCAAGCGGAAGACTGAGCCAAATTTTGCATCTCATGATATGTTTCCTTGTAAGTTAAGTGCCAACGTAAGCCTAAACTTTCACACTAAAATTTCTGTTATCTTCGCTACTTGTTTTGTTATTTAATGTTACCCTTTCTGGTAATTTGTACAGCGACTGGTAAATTACACTGGTAGTAATAATGCGCTTTGATTGACACCTCTAAAAAGCCAGTGCAAAGCCCAAATTCAGAACTGGAGTTCCAAGTTGAATAAGTTATTAATGGCCTTAACCTTGCTGGTTACCACTCAGGTAAATGCCACGGTGGTGCCATGTGACGCCAATGACAGCGAGTGTACGCCAGTCGATGAATGGCGATTTGGCATTGCGCTTGGCGGCGGCGTGATCTCCAACCCACTCCATGACGGTGAAAATATTCCCTTGGTTGTTGTGCCCTATATTAGTTATTACGGTGAACACCTCTTTCTTGATAATGGGACTTTGGGCTATACCTTTCACTACACTGATAAATTTGATCTTAGCTTGATCGGCACGTTTAATACCGAGCAGGCCTATTTCGAAAAATTTCACCCGAGTAATATATTCGTGCAAAAAATGGGGTTTGATGCCAGCAATGAGCTACCTGGCGGTGAATTTGCCGCAGAGCAAACCGCTATCTCCTTAGACGATATCGAATCGAGAAAATGGGCCATAGATGGCGGCGTTTTAGCCCACTGGATAATAAGTGATAGCGTAAAAATCAGCGCATCATGGCTCACCGATATCACCAACACTTATCAAGGTTACAATGCCGATGTTGGGGTTAGCTATCGTTTTAGGTTCAATAATTCACCTAACACTTATGTGTTTATTAAAGCGGGGCTAAAATGGAAAAGTCGACAACTGGTGGACTATTACTACGGCATAGACAAAGCGGATACACCGAATAGTGAACTATGGTATAAAGGCAGTTCAAGCTTCCAGCCTTATGTTAGCTTTGCCTACTCTTATCCCGTAAGTGAGTCTTGGACCTTCAAATTTAACGCTAAATATCAGCAACTTGATAGCACAATGACAGATAGCCCGATAGTCGAGGATAGCTATACCGCGACGGTTTTTGTCGGGGGAAAATATGAATTTTAGGCTGTACTTAATCACAATTATAATTTTCAGCGCACCAAGTAAAGCTTTAACCAAACCCAACAATGGCATTAAATTAGAAATAAAACCTATTACATGTATGGTGAAACAAGCAGGGCAACGCTGCGAAATGACGGCAAAAATTGCTTGGCAATCGCCCGCTAAAATGGACCTCTGTTTATTTCAGGAAAAACAAAAATTACAATGCTGGGAGCAGGCCAAGGAGGCGAAATCAACACAAATTATCCACCTCTCAAAGTCCATGCTCTTTACCCTAAAAGATGCTAAAAATAACGTTGTTGCAAAACAAAATATTGAAGTACACACAAGCGTCAACCAACAATATAGACGCAAACTCAGAAGCGATTGGAGTGTGTTTTAATGGCCAAGGTATTACTTGTCGAAGATGATGTAAAACTAGCGGAGTTAACCGCAAAGTTCTTAATCCATAATGGCTTTGAAGTCGTTCAATTACACAATGGTATTAACGCCATTAAAGCGATAGAAGCCGAAAAACCAGATATTTTAATTTTAGATATTATGCTTCCAGGCCTTGATGGTTTTTCTATTTGCAAAGCTGCACGCGGTGATTTTAAAGGGCCGGTTTTATTTCTTACCGCCAAAGATAGCGACTTCGACCATGTAAAAGGACTTGAAATCGGTGCTGATGATTACATTATCAAGCCCGTTGAGCCATATGTGCTACTTGCCCGCTTGAATGCGCTATTAAGACGCACACAAAATGATGAAGTTCAGTCTGACTCCATTACCTTAGGGGAATTACAAATAGATAAATCGGACCGTAAGGTCTACTTGGCAGGTGACGAAGTTGAACTAACCAGTTATGAATTTGATTTACTAAAGACATTGGCAGGCCATGCGGGCGAAACGCTGAGTCGAGACTATATCTATAAACATGTTGTTGGCCGCGAATATGACGGATTAGATAGAAGCGTTGATGTACGTATTAGCCGTTTACGTAAAAAACTTGGCGACAATCTAGAGCAACCTGCAAGGCTTATTACCGTGTGGGGCAAGGGCTACCTCTGCTCTAAGTCTGCTTGGGGCTAGTGTATTTGTGCTAAAACTATTGCTCAGCCTCTATTTGGCTGTGTTTACCAGCATTGTCGTTATTAACCAAGTGAGCGAAGCTATTTGGTCTCATTGGGTGCACTCCGCGCCCGATGAGTTACGACACGCAAAAGCAGTTGCTAATACGCTCAAAGCGAGTATTTCCTCACACAACTTACCCCAAGAGTCGGAAACCGTGAAAATACTCAACATGGACGATGTCGCTTGGCTTCCAGAGCAAGCCGGCACTTTAGTTCAAGGTGGTATTTTAACGAGCTTTGACGATGAAGGTAGCGCATGGCTGACTTTCAAAGTACCTGATTCAACATTACTGATGCAGCTAGGGCCATTAGCACCAGCCGCTTCAGCTGCCAATAAACAATGGGTCATCAAATTGCTTTCTTATGCCGTGCTCGCATTTTTACTTATGCTGTGGATACGGCCCTTGTGGCTTGATTTATTGCAACTGAGGTATATCACCGAAAATCTCACTCAAGGTCAACTGCCCAAAGCGACCCGACATTCCCGGTTTTCTGCTATTTCAAATTTAACCGAGCAGATCCGCGATTTGGCATCTCAAGTCGCAAGGCTAATTGAAAATCAAAAACTACTCGTTAATGCGGTTTCTCACGACCTGCGAACCCCACTTGCCAGACTCAAATTTGCTTTAGCCATGTTACCAGAGCAAAGCCGTGAGCAAGCAAACGATATGGCGGATGATGTGGTCGAAATGGAAGCCATGATTGATGAAATGCTAGCCTACGCACGGCTTGAATTTGAAGTAGATAAACTTGAGGTAACACCACTGGATCTTTGCGCGCTTGTCGACGACCAGATAAACAAACTCCGTAAGCTCACCGATAAACAAATAACTCTTAATAAAAAGAGCATGCAGGTTATCGTCTCAGGTAACGCTCACTACCTCTCTCGAGCCATTCAAAATATTGTGCAAAACGCCGATAAGTACGGTCGCTCAAACATCGAAATTAGTCTTGAATGTGACAAAAGCAACGCTTATCTTCATATTGAGGATGATGGCGATGGGATCCCTAAATCTCAGTGGGAATCGGTTTTTATTCCCTTCTCTCGCTTAGATGAAAGTCGCAGTAAAGACAACGGTGGTTATGGCCTCGGGTTGGCTATCGTGCGTAAAATCGCCACTTGGCATCGCGGCACTTGCCATGTTGGGTTCTCCGAACTCGGCGGTGCTAAATTCACTCTGACTTTGCCCCGCACTTCATCTTAAAACTCTTATCATACGCACACCTGCTGACCTATGTGCGTGTATTCAAGGCATATAGAAGTTGAAGGACGCTACCCTAAGGGATATCAACGGCTAAAGAGCAAGTTACTATCCCAAGTTTTGAGTGATTAAGCGCGAGTGCGAGCTGGGATCAGAGCGACTAATAATAGCATTCCTGCTATTAGCCCATACGGCAACCCAATCTCAATTTCATAAATAACAGTTCCAATAACCGGGCCAACTACAATACCCAGTCCTTGCGCCGCTGATATCGTTCCGGCAGCCGCGCCTTGCTCATCAGCCTCCACCGAATTGGCAGCCAAAGCAGAGACAGACGGATATATCCATCCCATACCAAAGCCAGCGACACCATAGCAAACCCAGAGCAAGATAGGCGCTGATGCAAAAATCGCAGACACAAATCCAGCGGCAGCGATGACTCCGCCGAATTGAATTAGCCGCGCAGGCTGCCATTCAAGCTTCTGGAGTGCTACTTGCGCGATAATCAGTGCCACACCAACAGTCGCAAGTGCAATCCCTGCAGCACGTGCAGTGTCAGCAGGGTCAAGCTGAAGCCTATCAAGGATAAAAAAGCCAACTGTGATCTGCGCAACAGCCACACTAAAAGCTGCTATAAAAGCCACGGTAACAGGTCGACGTAGCCTTACATCCGTTAAACGAACGCGATTGTTGCTGGGTTTTGCATGTCGTTCGTACCTTGGCAGTACCCGCCAAAGAACAATCAGGGCAATAAGGGGCAACATTGCGGAAATATACAAAGGCATACTTAAGCTAAAAGGCCCAAGTAGTCCAACAAACCCAGGACCAATCACCATACCAGCCGCACTTGACGCACCAATCCCCGCCATCGCTGCCGCGCGTTGTTTAGGCACAACATGATCCGCGACTAAAGCGGCGCAAGTCGCAGGTACCGCAGCATAAAACATCCCAGCGAATCCACGTCCAACCACTATGCCTGAAAATGCAAGCACGGGCACTAATGCGGTCTGCATCGCAAAGTCGATAAAGACTGCTAAAAATGCATAGCTAATGACAAAACCTGTAAGCCCAAAGAGTATCACCGGGCGCCGACCTTTTCGGTCACTAAGGCTTCCCCAGAACCGAGCCATAATAACCCAAGCAACTCCAGCAACTGTCATCGCCGCGCCAATTTGCCATGCTTTGAGCCCAATCACATGAGCAATAGGACCTGCTAACGCAGTAAATCCCATTACAGCCATAGTGCAAACAAATGTCTCAAACATCAGCGGCTTCAGGCTAAATGCATCACCCGCCTCTGGCATCCCCTCATTGTTGACTAAATTGGTCATTTGGTTTCCTTTTGATGATGGCAATACAAACTCCTTTTACACAAATTGCATAGCCTGCGTATTCCAAAGATATGTATAGTGCCCCCTCTGCGCTAACAAGCGATGGTGACAACCCGACTCCACTACTTTACCTTGCTCAAGTACAATAATGTGATCAGCACCCTCTATACTAGAAAGCCGATGTGCAATGGTCACCACGGTACGATTGTGCAACAGGTTATTCATGGCGATGATTACCTCTGATTGAGTAATAGGATCAAGTGAGGCTGTGGCTTCATCAAGCAGTACAATAGGTGCATCTTTTAATAGTGCTCGGGCAATTGCAATACGCTGTCTTTGACCGCCAGATAGCAATAAACCACCATCGCCTACTCGGGTATTTATGCCATTTGGTAACGTATCAACAAACTCTAAGCAGTTAGCCGTTTTGCACGCGTCTTTTACTTCTTCATCACTGGCATCTAGCCGACCAATACGAATGTTTTCAACAATACTGGCATCGATTAACTGAATATCTTGAAACACCATACTAACTAACTGATGCACGCCCTTGGAGCCAATATCTTTAAGATCTAGGCCACCGATTTTCACACAACCTGAATTAGGGTCAAAAAAGCGGGCACACAAATTTAATAATGTAGACTTGCCACTACCAGATGCACCTACAATGGCCATTGTCGTGCCTTGTGGCACACAAAAACTCACATCATCTATGACCTTTTTAGCCCCGTGTTGAAACGATACTCGCTCAAACTCTATATCAAAATTGCTTGGTAATTGGGGGCTATCTGGCTCTACCAACACAGGCTCATTTAGAATAACCTCAAGCTTGCGCTCAGACTGCATAGCCAGACGTAAAACCGTTAGATATTCGCCAACTTCTTGAAGGGGTTCAAGTAGTTTGATTAGCAGCAGGGCAAATAGAATAGTGGTAAAATCTACGCCTGAAAAACGCTGCTCGGGTAAGGCTATGGCTAGCATTATCACAAACATACTGAGCACCATATTTAGCACTATACGATAGGTTAATACGGGGCCGGCTCCCCACATTTCCACTTGTAGGCTATGCTGCTTTGTTTTCTCTAGCTGCTTGGCAAGATGGGACAACCATGTTTGTGCTTGGTCATATAACTTGAGGGTTTTTAACGCTTCAATATAATCGGTAATAGTGCTGGCACTTTGGCGATATGATTGCTGCTTAGCGCTAGCGACTTGCACAAACTTTCGTTTCGACACCTCCATTACCCAAAATGCTAAAGGCAATAGTATCAATGCACTAAGGGCATAAATAGGATTGATAAATAACATCACCACTAGACCAATCACAGGTGTCACCAAAGCAGAAATCAGATCGGGAGCGATATGGGAAAAAATACCTTCAATTTTCTTTATATCCTCAGTGAGCATTTCTAAAAACTCACTGCTATGGGTGCGTCGCACACGACCAAGAGGCAGATGTCGTACATGATTAATCAATTTAATACGATACGCATGAACAACCTGATAACTGCCTACAAAGCTTTGGTATTGGCCTATATATGCACATATCAGTTGCATCACAAAGCAACCACCTAGCGCCATCAAATAATCCATTGGTGTTGAAAGCCAAGGCATCATTTTTGGCGTGGTTAAAAACTGCTGTTGTAGCCAGTGGAAACATAACAGCAGCGGTGTAATTGCCACACTGCGCTCCAATACTCGAAAAACAACGCCAGTATAAAAGCGCCACTTGCCAGAGCTTGCATGCTCTATCACACGACCAATACTCAATAATGCTTGTCTGTCCATTTAAATCTCATAATGTATAGGTTGGAAATTTGACGAGTCTTTCATCGGACTTTGTTGCTCTCCTTCGCTTTGTTGTAGCAACCAGCTGTGACGATAATAATCACAATTCGACAACAATTCGCCATGAGTTCCCTGTGAGACAATTTTCCCCTCTTTCAAGACAAGGATCTGACCGATATTTTCAAGACCTAAATACTTGTGGGTGATCACCAAGAAAGTGGTGTTTGGATAGTACGTTTGAATAGCCTGATAGAATTTAGATTGTGTCACATTATCCATTGCGGCCGCAGCTTCATCTAAAATCACCAAAGGGGGCTCGGCCACCAAAGCACGTGCAAGAGCAATACGTTGTTTTTCTCCCCCAGACAAATTTTGTCCGCGTACTTGTACCTGGGTTTCGAGGCCATCAGGCAATTGACTTATCCAAAGCTTTAGTTGAGCGACCATAATGGCGCGCTCTATCGCATCGGAGCTAATATGGTTACGGCCAAACAAAATATTGTCTCGTAGGGTACCCTCAAATAAATAACACTCTTGCGTCACCACACTCATAAAGTGTGATCGGACACTGTCACTCATTAAACACACATCCTGCCCGAATAGTTGCACTTTACCTGATGAAGGAGACAATAAACCACATGCCAACATCGCAAGCGTGGATTTACCATTACCAGATGCACCGACTATAACATTCAATGAATTGGGTACTAGCTTAAAGTGCACGCCCGCCAAAACCTGATGAGATTGGTAAGCAAAATCCACGTGATGAAACTGCATCAGCGGCAACCTTTTATCAACTTTAACAGGTGTGCTAGCTGAATTAGAAAAGCGCGCCATGTAGATAGGCGTGATCCGTTTAACGCCAGCGAGCAGCTCGTTTGCTTCCATAAAAAAACGACTCACTTTGATGATTGGGTTAAGCATGCCAACAGCCAATAATATACTTAAAATAACCTGCTCAGTAGTGACACTTTGCGCACTATGTAAACTAATCGCTGCGGGTAGCAAGCAAACAAAAGATCCACTCAGCAATGCGGTGTATAACGTCCAGCCAGGTACCGTTTGGCCGGTGAGTTCGAGTACCAATTTTTGGTATTGATCCAACTTTCGATTTAAAACGGCAAATCGTTTACTGTCTAAATTATATAGCTTCATCAACGGCATATTTTTAACGTAGTCACTTAGTGTCGTGGTCAAATCCTCTGACACAAGGCTAAACCGCTCGTACTGACCTGCTGTTTTATGCATAAATAAACCACTAACAAAAAATGCTAGCGGCACAACAACAACCGCACTGAGTGCAAGCCGCCAATCTATAAATGCGATCACCGTAAAGACGACACAAGGTGTAAGGATTGCGTTAAACAACTCAACACTTTGATGGGCTATAAAGTTTTCAATATGCTCAACATCTTGCAATATATTTTGTTTTAAAACGGCGGGGTTTTGAGCACTGAGCCATAGCAACGACATATTTGCCAATTGGGTTGCGAGTGTCATTCTAACTTTAGTGAGCGCCTTAAAAGAGACTTGGTGGCTGAAGTAATAGGCGCCCATAGCACACCCAGATTTCAATAAAATCGCGCCACAAATCCCTGCAGCAATCCATAACAATTGTTCAATCGAAGCCGATAAAGGATTAAGTAAGGCTTGAATAGAAAGAAATAACAAATACACAGGCACGATTTCAAGCAAAGTGACAAGCACCATTAGGCTAAAAGCTATCAACATCTTGCCTTTATAAGGTGCACAGATAGCAAAAATAATTGACCAGGGACTGCAATGTCCCTCGGTTTCATGCGATTCAACACGCATATACCTACTCCTTTAAATGCGGTTAAAAATCTGTCGTATAAACTAACCCTAAGCGGTATTAAAATCGTGCAACAACGCAAATATGCTCTTGCCGATCCCATAGCTTTTAGAGATATCAGGTTTATATCAACCAAACGTGCAACTTGAACAGCAGAGTCAATCATTAAAGACTAGAACAAATACCTAGTTTGTATCTCTGGTTTATGCTGCCACTTTTACCACACCGTGATTTATCTAAGCACAATAAAAAATAGCGCTAAGCCTATTGCAGCAACCCTGACAACGCTCCCCTTATCCGTTCAATATCCCCCAGATCGGAAATAAGTATAAGTTCTCTGATATCCACGCAAATTTTCCCGAAAAAATTACCGATAGGGGCATACAACAACTTTTTGGGGTGGGAACAAATTGTCCAAAAACATATTTTTTGGGCAAGAAAAAAAAACTTCATGACAAATAACACTCGCAGTTGCCTCGACTCAAAAAATAAACCGCGACCGTGCTTCATAACCGGAGAACAATAGTGAAAACAACAACTGATACGCCAGTCCGACTGAAAGCTGAGCAAGACCTCTATATTGAAAAAAATATTTGGCAGCAACAAAGTCTTGGTTCCCTTGTCGCCGATTGGCGGTCTCAATTTTCAGATAACGTCGCCCTGATTGAAGGTGAAACTGAGCTCACTTACGCTCAATTTGAGCAACGCGTGATAGCGCGCCGTGCTGGATTTTGCAATATCGGCTTAAAAGCCGGCGACCACGTGATGATGCAATTGCCTAATTCTCTCGATTTTGTAATTAGTTGCTTCGCAATGTTCCAATTAGGTGTCATCCCAATTTTGGCCATGCCCGCGCAGCGTGAGTCCGATATTGTAGCGTTGTGTGAACTCAGTAACCCTGTAGCATACGTAGTGCCAAGCAGTTATTTGGGTCACGATTATATTGCCATGGCCCAACGTATTGTGTCCAAATGTTCAAGTATTGAGCATGTCTTGGTCACGAGTGATACACCAAGCGATACCCCGTATACATCCCTTTCTCAGTTAGACAGCACCGAGCCCATGCAGGTTTCTAATATTGATCCAACATCCACGGCACTCATGTTGCTTTCTGGTGGTACTACAGGTACCCCTAAACTTATTCCACGCAGTCACAATGACTATTACTTCAATGCCAAAGCTTCTGCCAAGCTATGTCAATTTGATGAGCAAACCACTTATTTAGCGGTTTTACCAATCGCCCATAATTTCCCTTTGGCATGTCCCGGGATCATTGGCACGCTTTGTCAGGGTGGAACAGTGGTGCTGTGTCCAACACCTGGGCCAGACGAAGCGTTTCCACTTATAGAACAACACAAAGTTACTCACACCGCTTTGGTACCCGCTTTAACGAAACTATGGCTTGAGGCTAAACAATGGGATGACACCGATATAAGTAGCCTGCAACTGCTGCAAGTGGGTGGTGCTAAATTCACTGCCGAGCAAGCGACACAAGTGCCTGATGTACTTGGTTGTCAACTGCAACAAGTGTTTGGTATGGCCGAGGGATTACTGTGCTTCACCCGCCTGGATGATCCGTTAAATGAAGTGATGCATACCCAAGGCCGCCCACTTTGCGACCTCGATCAAATACGCATTGTTGACGAACAAGGCAACCCCGTCGCTCGAGGTAGCGTTGGTGAGCTGCAAACCAAAGGTCCCTATACCATCGCGGGTTACTACAAAGCACAAGCACATAACCAAACAACCTTTACCGCCGATGGCTTTTACCGTACGGGTGATTTAGTACGTATGAACCAAGCTGGTAACCTAATTGTTGAAGGGCGGATCAAAGAACAGATTAACCGAGCAGGAGAAAAAATCGCTGTCGCAGAAATAGAACAACGCCTGCTCTCCCACCCCTATATTGATGAAGCCATACTAGTGCCCGTACCAGACGCATATCTTGGCGAACGTAGCTGTGCTTGCATTATTTCTAGTCAACCTGTTTCCCTCAGTGAGGTTTATCAACTACTGCAAGAACAGCAGGTAGCACGCTTTAAATATCCAGATCAAATCATTTCGCTCAGCTTTTGGCCACTCACTGCTATAGGAAAGATCAATAAAAAAGCACTAATAAAACGTGCTGAAGATGAGTATGTAGAGACCACCATGAATCAGTTAAAACCAATACCCTATGTTGAAAAAACCATCTCTGTCCAGTCAACTTTAGCGCAGTTAGCCCCGAGTATTTCTGAGCTCAGTAATCATCCATTTAAAGCCGTATACGAGTGTAAATCTGCTTGGTCTGTTGGCCTTGGCAAAGTAGCTGAACTGCACTCTAACGGCAACGAAATAATCTTACAACAAGGTGAAAAGACAAAACACTTTAATGGCAAGCCTTTTCCCGAGCTGATGGCGCAGGCCCTGCAAAGTATTCAATTCGAAAACTGGCGGTTATATGGCGTAGCTAAGTTTGAACTAGCCAGCGTATTTCACGGTATTCAAACACGCACTGAGCATGAAAAGTCTTTACAATTATTTGTGCCAAAACTAGAGGTACGCCTTGAAGCAAATAAAGCGACATTGCGCGCGTTGACTGAGGCTGACCTCAAAGCGCTTGAAACATTAGTGTTAAAAGCAGATACATCATGCGTACAAACGGAAAGTACGGCTGCCTTTAAGCCTCTAAAAACACCACAGATCAACACGCAATATAAAGATGAATATAAAACATCGGTTGCTAAAGCCATTGAAGAAATTTGCAACAGGCAATATCAAAAAGTGATCTTGTCTCGCCGTATTCATGTACCGGACAGCATTTGCTTGAATAAGAGCTTCCGCTACGGCCGTTTACATAATTCCCCTGCACGCTCATTCCTCTACCAGCTAAACGACTTTTCAATTGCAGGTTTCAGCCCAGAAACCCTACTTGAAGCCAGCAACAAGGGATATATCAGCACACAGCCTCTAGCTGGTACTCGCTCACTTGGTAACTCGCCACAAGAAGAGCAGCAGCTGCGAGAAGAACTTCTTAACGACACCAAAGAAATAGCCGAGCACGCTGTATCAGTAAAATTAGCCCAAGAAGAATTGGAGCAAATATGTGAACCCAGTTCAATTTCGGTAAGTGAATTTATGGCTGTGCGCCGTCGCGGCAGTGTACAACACCTAGCCTCTCGCGTCTGCGGTCAACTAAGTAATGGTAAAAACCCATGGCATGCATTTCAAGCGCTCTTCCCTGCGGTTACGGCGTCAGGGATCCCAAAACGTGAGGCCATAGAAGCCATATTGCGCCTTGAACCAAATAGCAGAGATTGGTACAGCGGCTGTGTAATGATTGTAGATAATGACGGGTTTATGGACTCAGCTTTAGTGCTGCGTTCAATTTATCGCGCCAATAACAGTACATGGCTACAAGCTGGCGCTGGTGTCATTGATCAATCTAAGCCTGAGCGTGAATTGACAGAAACCATCGAAAAACTCAGTTGCATCGCCAACTACCTAATTGATGAAAAAACGTTAGAAGAGGCGCAGGGCTAACACATGGCACAGGTAAAGACCCCCCTAAATAAGAAACAGCTGTTAAAACATGTACAAGCGTTTGTGCAAACACCGCTTGAAGACAAGCTAGATGCCAACCTTATTGAACTTGGCTTAGACTCAATGCATATGATGCGTTTGGTCAATCAGTGGCGAAAACAAGGCGCAAAAGTGACCTTTTCAAAACTGATTGAACAACCAGTTCTTAGCGACTGGATAACACTTTTATGTACGCAAATTGATACTGATGTCGAAGTTACTGAAGCCCCTAAACTACCCGATATAGATCCCTACGCAGAGTTTGAGCTCACTGACGTGCAATATGCCTATTGGATTGGTCGCCAAGATGAGCAAGAGCTTGGTGGCGTCGGTTGTCACGCCTATCTGGAAATAGACAATCAAGACATCGATCCAATTAGGCTCGAACAAGCTTGGCATGCACTTTATCACTATCATCCCATGCTACGTGCGCAGTTTACTGAATCTGGTACCCAGCAAGTGCATTCACAGCTTCCCACTCCGGGGCTTGCAATTAACGACTTTAGGTCACTAACTCTTGATGAGGCAACTAAAGCGGCAGAACAAATCCGCAGCCGTCTATCACACCGAAAATTAGGTATTGAGTATGGTCAAACCCTTGGGCTGGAATTGAGTTTACTTCCCGAAGGAAAATGTCGGATCCACTTTGATGTAGATCTACTGATCGCTGACGTGCAGAGCTTAAATATCTTATTGAAAGATCTTGCGGTGCTTTATCATGGCGGTACACTCAACACGGATCCACACTGGAGCTTCGCAAAGTACCTAGCGTTTGAAAATGCACAAAATAAAGATAAGTTTGAAGCAGACAAAGCTTATTGGCAAACGCGTTTAGCAACTCTACCTTCGGGCCCACAGCTTCCCCTTCGTTGCGACCCTCGAGCGATCACTCGACCAACATTTTCTCGCCGTTTGCACACCTTGAGCCAGTACCAGTGGAAGACGCTTAAAAATACCGCACAACAGCATCAAGTGACGCCCGCTATGTTGCTCGTCACTAGTTATGCGTACGTACTTGCCAAATTTAGTACCGAGCAGAAATTCACACTGAACTTACCACTTTTTGATCGCAAGACTCAGCACCCAGGCATTGAAAACGTGGTTGCCGACTTCACCAATCTATTGCTTTTAGATTGTGATTTTAGTGAAGCTAAAGGTTTTATTGATCATACAAAAGCAATACAAAGCCAATTTCACCAAAACGTTGCACACAGTGATTATTCCGCAGTGCAAATCCAACGCGATTTAGTAAAACACGGTTATGCACAGGGTGTGAGCGCACCTATCGTATTTGCCTGTAACTTAGGCACCCCACTTCTGTCGCAACAAGACACGGTATTGGGTCAATTTAACTATATGATCTCGCAAACGCCGCAAGTGTGGTTAGACCATCAAGTGTATGAAGTCGATGAAGGTTTGATGCTGGCATGGGATGCTGTGGATGAGATTTTCCCAGAGTCGCTGATTGATACTATGTTTGCAAGCTATGTTGCATTACTTGAAAACCTAGCGGCAAATAGCAGTGCATGGCACGCATTACATCTCATTGACCTGCCAGAGTATCAGCAAATCCAACGCAAAGCAGCCAATAACACCGATGCACCTTATACCCCACATACATTGCATGAAGCATTTTTTAGAGGTGCTCAGGTACACCCAGATAAGACTGCATTAATATTCAACAGCGAACGGTTTAGCTATCGCACCGTCGCTGAAAAAGCGCTACGCATAGCCGCTTATTTGAAGCAACAAGGGCTGAATGGTGCAGAACCTGTAGCCGTAACATTACCCAGAAGCGCTGAGCAGATCATAGCGATACTTGGAATACTGGCAGCCGGTGGCTGTTATGTGCCTATAGGACCTCACCAGCCTCAATCACGGCGAGAAAAGATCCATCGAACCGCAGAGGTCAAGCTAGCAATTGCTATTGGTGACGATCCAGAACATGACCCAGCAGTAAAATGTATTGATATTCAACAAGCGCTTTTAGCTGAGCCACTAGAATCAGCTGTTATCACAGACCCTGCAAATCCCGCCTATATCATATTCACCTCGGGCTCTACAGGTGAACCCAAAGGGGTTGAAATGAGTCATCAGGCCACTGCCAATACCATTTATCAGCTCAATAAAGACTATCAAATTGGCCAAGATAGCTGTGCGCTCGGAGTTTCAGCGCTTGATTTTGACCTTTCTGTATATGATATTTTTGGTTTGTTAAGTGTTGGCGGACAGCTAGTCGTTATTGATGAGCAGCAGCGCCGTGATGCACAAGCATGGCTTGAGCTGGTACATCAACACAAGGTAACTATTTGGAACTCTGTTCCGATATTGCTAGATATGCTTTTGACCACGGCGGAACAAGATAGCCGCCAACTGCACTTTGAGCAGGTGATGTTGTCTGGTGATTGGATAGGCTTAGACCTTCCTCCTCGGCTACAACATATCAGCGCCACCAATCCACCTATTATTGCAATGGGTGGCGCAACAGAAGCAGCGATTTGGTCAAACCGGTGTGAAGTTCGCTCACCACTGCCACTGCATTGGCACTCAATCCCATACGGTAAACCTCTGCCAAACCAAAAGTATCGCGTTGTTGATAAGCACGGTCAAGATTGCCCAGATTGGGTTCCTGGTGAGCTATGGATCGGCGGTATTGGTCTAGCAACTTGTTATCGTGGTGATAGCATACAAACGGCAGCACGCTTCGTTGAGCAACATGGCGAGCGTTGGTATCGTACTGGCGACCAAGGTCGTTACTGGCCTGATGGCAACCTCGAGTTTTTAGGACGCATCGATCATCAAGTTAAAATACGCGGGCATCGTATTGAGTTGGGTGAAATTGATACAGCCCTTGCCAATATTAATGGTGTTCAGCGCGCTGTTACCGTGACCATTGGCGAGCCTAAGAGCCTAGCGAGTGTTGTGGTTTTAGCTGCTCAAAGCACGTTAGACAGCGCCGCCATACAACGCCAATTACACAAGCTACTGCCAGATTATATGGTGCCAAGCCATATCGAATTTGCACCGCAGCTGCCACTCAGTAGCAATGGTAAAATAGACCGAAAAGCACTTGTCAACCAGCTGGCTGCCACGCAGCAGCAGTGTGCGTTGAGTTTAACCGCGCCGCAAACAGACAACGAAAAATGCCTTGCCAATATATGGCGGTCTATACTGGGGGTTGAGCAAATCGGTCAGCAAAGCCATTTCTTCGAGTTAGGTGGAGATAGCTTAATTGCGACTCAGCTTATTGCAAAGCTCAAACAACAAGGTTTGGCATCTCCAAAACCACTGCCCGACTTATTCTCATCTCCTCAATTAAGCGCCTACGCAGCGCGTTTAGAAAGCATCGCGCCGATAACAAAACTCGAAATAGTGCCAGATCTAGATAATCGTTATGCACCATTCCCTCTCACCGAGGTACAACGTGCTTATTGGATGGGCCAAACACCGGGATTGCCGCTTAACTGCAGCACTTTGTATTTGCTAGAATTGGAGGGAGAAAATGTCGATATTCAACGTATGGCAAAAGCTTGGGACCAACTGGTTGAGCACCATGAGATGCTGCGAGCAGTGATCACACCAGACGGTCAGCAACAACTGCTGTCTCATTTACCTGCGGTGTCTATCGCACAAGTGAGCTTGAAATCAGAAACCAATAATCACGCCAATGCTGCTCGGGATCATCTCCACCAGTTTTGGCGTAGAATTTGTGAACAAGCGCTACAAAGCCACGACCAAAATGAGTCTGTGACGCTACCTAACCACCGTATTTGCGCCGTAAATTATGGTGCTAATAAGACCCGTTTAGGGATCATTTTTGATTACTTAACGCTCGATGGGTTTAGCATTAAATTGCTGCTAGATCAGCTTGCAAGCCTTTATAACGATCCCGCTTATCACTTGCCTGAGATTAATGTTTCGTTTAGAGACTACGTGATCCAAGTGCAACACAATGATGCAGAGCGTATAGCTGCACAAGCATACTGGCGAGAACAGATTAATACCTTACCACCTGCGCCACAATTACCACTGGCACAAGACCCACAAAATATTACTCAGCCTGAATTTGTGCGCCGCGAAGCACAGCTAGATGCGACTACTTGGCAAGCACTTAAGAATAAAGCGAGATCCTATGGCATTACCCCTTCAGTACTACTATTAACGGCCTACAGCAATGTGCTGAGGCGCTGGAGCGAAGGTGATCACACGCTCAATTTAACCCTGTTTGACCGCCAAGACGTGCACGAGCATATCAATAAAGTGTTTGGTGACTTCACCACATTAGCCCCCATCGCATTTCGTAAAAATGTTGGTGACTCATTATTGGCACAAGCGCAGGAAGCGCAGCTGCAAATTGCACAGGCTATTGAACACAAAGCAATTTCATCCATTTGGATCCAGCGCGAACAAGCTCGCCATAGCACACTCACATCAGCAGCGCTGCCTGTGGTATTTACCAGCACCTTGGGTCTTGGTGGCGGCTTGTTTGAAAACTCAAACGGCGATTTCCCCAAGATTGTACCTGGAGGTTTATCACAAACACCGCAAGTTTGGCTCGACCATCAATTATACGAATTTGATGGTTCACTTATTCTATCTTGGGATGCGGTGGATGCACTTTTCCCAGCCGGTATGATTGATGACATGTTCAACAGCTATGTTGGTGCGCTTGAAAAGCTGTGTCATAGCAGTTGGGAAGATGAGATGTCCTTACCATTACCTGATGCACAAGCGCATACACGTCTCGCGGTAAATCACACCGGACGCCCACAAACACCACGCACTTTGCACCATACTATTTTTGCGCACGCACAGCAAAACCCCGGCGACACGGCACTAGTATTTGAAAACTCGCATGTCAGTTATGCACAGCTATGTGAGCAAGCGCTCTGTATTGCAGCGCTATTGCAGCAACATCAGCTCGAACTAGCAGAACCTGTTGCAGTCACTTTGCCACGTGGCATAGATCAAATTGCGGCTATTTTGGGAGTTATGGCTGCGGGCGGCTGTTACGTGCCAATCGGGATCCATCAGCCTGCGAGTCGTCAGGCAAAAATACATCGTATAGCAGGGATCCGATTAGTGCTTACTGACAGTGATCACTTAGAAGTCGAATCCATCGAGTCAGTGATAAGGTTGGACGTGGCTACAGCAAGTACACCACAAGCAATGCCTATAGAAGTATCACCAGAACAACCTGCATACATTATTTTTACCTCGGGCTCGACTGGTGAACCAAAAGGGGTGGAAATGTGCCATCAGGCAACCGCAAACACCATAGATCAAATCAATCAACTCTATAAAATTGATAAACATAGCTGTGTATTAGCAGTGTCTGCAGTGGATTTCGACTTGTCGGTATACGATATCTTTGGCTTACTCAGTGTGGGTGGCCAAGTTGTGTTGCTCAGTGATGAAAACCGCCGCGATGCCAGCGAATGGTTACAGCTCGTGCACCAACATAATATCACTGTCTGGAACTCTGTACCCGTCCTGCTGGATATGTTGCTCATCGTTGCAGAGCAAGATGACAGGCAACTGCCTTTCAAACAAGTGATGTTGTCAGGTGATTGGATTGGCCTAGATATTCCACCGCGTTTACAAGCCAAAAATAAAGCTGAAGTTCCACTTATCGCTATGGGTGGCGCAACAGAAGCAGCTATTTGGTCGAATTTCTGTGAGGTAAGAGACGACATTCCAGCTCACTGGAACTCCATTCCTTACGGTAAACCACTACCGAACCAAACCTACCGTGTCGTCGATGCCTACGGACGCGACTGCCCAGATTGGGTTGCAGGTGAGCTATGGATAGGTGGCGCAGGCCTTGCTAGTGCGTATCGGGGAGATAAAAAGCTCACAGCTGAGCGCTTTGTCAACCACGAAGGTACTCGTTGGTATCGTACCGGCGATAGAGGTAGATACTGGCCAGATGGCAACCTTGAGTTCTTAGGGCGTATAGATCACCAAGTGAAAGTACGCGGTCATCGTATTGAACTGGGTGAAATTGATACGGCTCTCGCCCGTATTAAAGGCATTTCTCGTGGAGTGGCATTAACCATTAGCGAGCCTAAAATGTTGGTTGCTGCACTGGTAATGGATGAAAGCACGGAACTGGATCTCGATGCAGTAAAAACAGAACTTGCTCTTTCTTTGCCAGATTATATGGTACCGAGTCACTTCTTAGCCTTAAATGCACTGCCACTAAGCGCTAATGGGAAAGTAGATAGAAAACAACTTGCTACCCAGTTTGACGACCAACTTAGCGTTGAAGTGGCTGTAACAGCGCCACAAACAGATAACGAACTTCAAGTTGCACAGCTTTGGAAAGACTTACTTGGGGTTGCCAATGTTGGCCTAGAAAGCAGCTTTTTTGCACTCGGTGGCGATTCGTTGGTCGCGACCCAATTCCTAACTCAGCTCGCCCAACAAGGGTTGTCGACCAAGCAACCTTTACGCACTTTGTTTGCCAGCCCAACGCTTGGTGCATTTGCAGCAACACTTGAGATGCATGAAGCCACACAGTGCAAGCAAATTGTAGCTAGACCCGAACATCAGTTTGAACTATTTGCACTGACTGAAGTACAAAGTGCTTATTGGTTAGGCCAAACCCCGGGCTTCCCGCTTAATTGCGGCACTCACTACTTACTCGAACTCGATAGTTTAACGCTTGATACCGAGCGAATGATGCTCGCATGGAAAAAGCTGTATGCACGCCATGATATGTTGCGCGCCCAAGTGAGCGATAATAACCAACAGGTTGTGTTGCAGCAAAGCGGCATACCAAAATTGGATATCGATCCAATGACTTACACCTGTTTAGAGCAAGCACGAACGCAAATTCACGCATGGTGGCAAACTAAAAATAGCCAACATTTACATGATGCGATAACGATTAAAGTTGCAAGATATCAAGCGGGTGAAACTGAGCGTACGCGTCTTGCTTTGATGTTTAACTACATGACACTAGACGGCTATAGCATCATGTTGTTATTGCGCGAATTCGCTGCTTTATACCAAGCGCCAGATACTGAACTAACGCCACTTTCCTTAACCTTTAGAGACTATGTCACCCAAGTTCAACATAGCCAGCAAGCCATAGATGAAGCCCAAGCATACTGGCAAGAACGTTTATCTACCTTGCCGGATGCTGCGGCACTACCACTGGCACAAGATCCACTGCAAATTGAACACAGCGAATTCTCTCGCCGCAGTGCAAGATTGCCAAAAGCCAAGTGGCAAGCCATTAAACAAGCGGCTCGCTCGCAAAATGTAACACCAAGTATTTTAGTGCTGAGTGCCTATGCGGAAGTACTCAGTCAGTACAGTGGTGGCCATCCACATACCTTAAATTTAACTCTATTTGATCGTCAAAATGTACATCCAGAAGTTGGCAGTATTGTTGGTGATTTTACGTCTCTGGCCCCCCTTGCTTACCACCCTGATGAGCACATCACAATTGCTCAACATGCAAAGCAACTACAAGAGCAACTTGCTGATGTACTTGATCACCGAGCAGTTTCATCAGTGTGGGTGCAAAGAGAGCGTAGCCGAACTATGGGGCGCACCGCAGCTGCATTGCCCATTGTCTTTACCAGTACGTTAGGGATGGCTGACGACTTACTGGCAGACTCTTTCAACGAAGATTTACCACAATTTACCGATGGCGGATTGTCAGCAACCCCACAGGTTTGGCTTGATCATCAAATGTATGAGTTCAGAGGTGAGCTAATTCTATCTTGGGATGCCGTCGATGCACTGTTTCCAGCTGAGTTGCTAGACAATATGTTTAGCCGTTTCTTAACATTACTGGACGAAGTATCTATTTCAACGGATACAGCATTTAGCCACGCATTACCCAAATCTCAACAGTTGGTGCGAGACCGAGTAAACAGCACCTACGCTGAACAAACGCCTCGTACTTTACACCAGGCGATGTTTGACTATGCCCGTCAGCACCCCGATACCGTTGCGCTGATAGCTGATGAGCAAATAGTAACCTATGGCCAATTGGCTGACAAAGCACTGCGTATCGCCCACTTACTTACTCAACGAGGATTATCGCTAAGTGAAGCGGTGGCAGTGAGCTTGCCAAGAGGGGTAGATCAGGTTGCTGCCGTATTTGGCATTATGGCCGCTGGAGGCTGCTATGTGCCAATTGGTATTCATCAACCCACCAGCCGTCAAGCGAAAATTCATCGCACTGCGGGGATCCGTTGGATACTTACGAACGAAGCACACATCAACCAAGACGTTGAGCAGGGTGTCACTCGCCTCAATGTAACGGATGCAGAGGACTTTACGCCACTGGCAACCCCCTTGACAGTAGCAACAGATGCACCCGCATATGTGATCTTTACCTCAGGTTCTACCGGTGAACCCAAAGGGGTCGAAATGTGTCATCAAGCGACTGCAAATACCATTGACCAGCTAAATCGACACTATGCTATCAACAGCAATAGCCGAGTACTTGCTGTTTCTGCATTGGATTTTGATCTCTCGGTATACGATCTATTTGGCTTGTTAAGCGTTGGCGGCAGTGTTGTATTACTCAATGAGGCAAGCCGTAGAGACGCAGCTACGTGGCTTGAACTAGTGCATCAACATCAAGTCACTACTTGGAATTCAGTGCCGATATTGCTCGACATGCTACTGGTCGTTGCTGAAAACGATGCACGCCCACTGCCATTTTCGCAAGTGATGCTATCGGGTGATTGGATTGGCCTAGATTTACCGCCAAGATTACAAGCCAAGACTCACTCACAGATCCCATTAATTGCCATGGGTGGTGCCACTGAAGCAGCCATTTGGTCAAACAGCTGTGAGGTAAAAGGTGAGTTGCCTGAACATTGGTCATCTATTCCATACGGTAAACCGCTCCCGAACCAAACATATCGTGTGGTAGACCCATGTGGCCGTGATTGTCCAGATTGGGTTGCAGGTGAACTGTGGATCGGCGGTATGGGCCTTGCCACTGCCTATCGAGGAGACAAAAAACTTACAGCTCAGCGCTTTGTGATGGCTGATGGTAAGCGTTGGTACCGCACGGGTGACCGCGGTCGTTACTGGCCGGATGGCAACCTCGAGTTCTTAGGCCGAATTGATCACCAAGTTAAGGTTCGCGGACATCGCATTGAGCTTGGTGAAATCGACGCCGCCTTGGCTCAGGTTAAAGGCTTAAGTCGCGGTGTTGCACTAACGATTGGTGAGCCGAAAAAGCTCGTTGCCGCCTTTGTTAAGGAAGCCCAAGCCACGCTAGATACACAGGTAATTACTGCACAACTGGAACAGCAACTTCCAGAATACATGGTGCCCAGCCATTTATTAGAACTTGAGACATTACCGCTAAGCGCCAACGGTAAAATTGACCGAAAGCAATTGCTCAATGAATTTATGGCATTGGAGCTAAAGCAAGCTGAGTTCGAGGCGCCTGAAGGTGAGCTTGAAGAACAGCTTGCAAAAATCTGGCAATCACTTTTAAAACGCCCTCAGCTCTCTCGCCACGACGACTTTTTTGCCATAGGTGGTGATAGCTTGAGCGCAACACAGCTTATCCAAACACTGCAACAACAACACATTATTCCAACATCTGTGTCACTTACAGCACTATTTAGCGCCCCAAGTATTGTCAGCTTCGCTAATGCCATAACACAAGCTTGGCGTGACCTAAGCGGCACAACCTCTGACACAGATGAACTATTTGAAGAGGGTACATTATGACAATCGCCAGTATTATCGCTGACTTCGAAAGCCGCGGCGTTTACCTGTGGGCCGATCAAGGCAACTTAAAATTTAAGGCCCCTGCTGGAGTAATGACAGCAGCACTAAAAACACAATTACAAGACAACAAAGCAGCGCTTATCGACTATTTAAGCGACCCTGTAATGGCAGCTATAGAGCCTAATTATGCAGACCGCTATCAGCCGTTTCCACTAACCGATTTACAGGTCGCTTACTTAGTTGGCCGTAACAATGCCGTTGAGTATGGTGGTGTTGGCTGTCATAGTTACATTGAGTTGGACCTACCGAATATTGATGCAAAACGCCTGCAAACGGCTTGGCACAAGTTAGTTGAGCGCCACGATATGCTACGCGCTATTATCAACCTTGATGGTACTCAACAAATTATCGCACAGGTTACGCCAAAAGCGATCCGCGTGCATGAATTCGCAGCGTTTGACCAGCAAACTCGTCAGCAAAAACTATTAGGCCTGCGTGAACAGTTGGCTCACCGCCACTATCAACCAGATAAATGGCCACAATATGACTTACACCTTAGCCAAACTGGTGAAGGGTCAATTCTGCATTTTTCTATCGACTTGCTTATCGCCGATTTTGCTAGCATTCAAATTATGCTCGCCGAGCTCGGTGAATTATATAACCATCCAGAGCGTGCTCTTGCGCCTCTGGGGGTTTCGTACAGAGATATTGTTATCGCACGCAAAGCCTTGTTAGAACACCCTAAAACAGCACAGCGCTATGAACAGCACAAAGCCTATTGGCTAGAACGCATTAAAACGCTGCCAGTCCCTCCCGAGCTACCGAGAGCAAAAAGTACGGGCAACGAGGAAAGCGTCGCGTTTTCTCGCTTACATTTTAAGTTAGATCCCACCCTTTGGCAGCGCCTTGGCGAGCGAGCGGCAAGGCATAAACTAACACCTTCTAGCCTTGTATTAGCCGCATTTACAGAGGTAATTGGACGCTGGTCTCGCCATCCTAATTTTTGTTTAAACCTCACTATGTTGAATCGCGCCAATGTGCACCCAGATGTCCGTGGCGTGGTTGGCGACTTTATCGCAGTAAACGTGTTGGGGGTATCGCCGGATCCGCAAGCAAGTTTCGCGAAACGGGCAAGTCAGTTACAGCAACAACTTTGGCGTGATTTGGAACACAGCGACTTTACTGGCGTTGAAGTATTAAGAGCTATGAACCAAACGCAGCAAAGCAACACCATAGTACCAATTGTCTACACTAGCACCCTTGGTTTGTCAGGTGATGAGTTAGACAGCAACCAATTTATGCATGATGCACAGTTGCGTTACGGAATTACTCAAACGCCGCAAGTCTGGCTTGATTGTCAAGCAACGGAGCGCAGTGGAGAGCTGATCGTAGATTGGGATATCCGTCAAGGGATTTTCCAAGCCGGTGTGATTGAGCAAGCACATCAAGCATTTTGTGAACTATTACACGGGCTGGCTCATAATGAAGCCTTATGGCAGTCCACCAGCCCGGTGAGTTTGCCAAAGCAAACGCAAGTACACATCACCGCGCTAAACGACACCAAAACAGAACAAGCTAAAGGATATTTGCACTCTGGATTTGCACGACATGTTCTAGATACCCCAGATCAAATTGCGGTGATCGACCAAAACGGCGAAATGACTTACCAACAACTTGCACAGTTGGCACTTCAAATCAGGCTCACCTTTGTCGACTCGGTAAAACCGAACGACCATATTGCAATCGTATCAGACAAAAGCACACAACAAATTGCAGCAGTGTTTGCTGTATTGTTTGCCGATTGTGTGTATGTACCTATTGAGGCAAAACACCCGCTTGCTCGTCAGCAATCAATCATCGCTAACTCAGGTGCCAAAATCGTACTCACAGAGTTGCAATATGCTAACCTAGACTTTGGCTCTGATGTCACTGTTATTGCATTAGATCAATTACTACCGGCTATTCCGCAGCAGGACCTTCAAGGTTTATTGGAAATATTCACGCAACGTCGACAGCAGCAAATTTTTGTCGAAGCGCCAGCTTATGTAATATACACCTCCGGTACGACAGGTCAGCCAAAAGGGGTGCAGCTATCGCACGGCGCAGCACTGAATACCGTGTTGGAAATTAATCGCCTGTATGATGTCAACTCGAAAGATAAAACCTTAGGACTGGTGAGCTACGGCTTTGATCTCTCAGTTTGGGATATCTTTGGTACACTCTCAGCAGGGGCGACTTTGGTATTACCAGCTCAAGAGCTGCGAGGAGATCCAAACCACTGGCATCAAGTGATCGCCAAGCATCAGGTCAGTCTGTGGAATTCGGTGCCTGCGCAAATGCAAATGCTGATGACCAGTTTGCCATGGGCGGAAGATCAGACGCTCAGTACACTTAGGCTGGCCATGCTTTCTGGCGATTGGATCCCTGTCCAACTTGCAAAGCAAGTAATCCAACAACTGCCTCATATTGACCTGAACAGCCAAGGTGGCCCTACAGAAACTGCGATTTGGTGTGTCCAGCACACTGTCAAAGACATCGCGGATGATGCTGCTTCAGTACCATATGGTAAGCCACTAGCAAACCACCAAATTCACATTTTAAATGACCGACTAGAGCCTTGCCCAACTTGGGTCACCGGCGAAATGTATATTGCAGGTGATGGTTTGGCATTAGGGTATTTAAACGATAAACAAAAAACTGCTGAGCTATTTATTAAACATCCACAAACAGGTGAAAGGCTTTATCGCTCTGGCGATTTAGGCTGCATTATGGATGACGGCATCATTGCCATTCAAGGGCGCGAAGATGGCCAAGTCAAAATCAATGGTCATCGTATTGAGTTGGGTGAAATAGAGTCAACTATTGCCGCACACCCAGCTGTAAAAGACGTCGCGGTGGTCAATCTATCTACTGATGGTAACTTAGCTGCGGCACTGGTTGTCAAAGAAGTAACCGATAGCGAAATCATGTTCAGTGAGTTGGGCACCTTACTTAATGACAAGTTGCCTAAATACATGTTACCGACGCATTTCTTTAGCTTAGACACACTTCCTCTTAGTCAAAACAGTAAAGTTGATAGAAAACAGCTTAAAGTACAACTGACGCAATTACAGCAGCAACTGACAACACAATATGAAGCACCATTTGACAATCATGTTGAGCAAACCGTGGCGCAAATCTGGCGTGATTTACTCAACGTGAGGGAGGTATCGCGTCACGATGACTTTTTCCAACTTGGTGGTACCAGCTTAAATGCCATCAACCTGCTAAGCGCATTTCTAGCAGCAGGCTTTGATGCAGATATTGACCTGATTTTCAATCATGCCGTATTCAGCGAAATGTCCGAAGCACTGGCAAAAGCAAATGAAGCAAAACAAGCATGGCTTGAGAGTATTGATTTAAACAGCATGGCTACTGAAGCACTCGAAGGCCTTGCTGATGCCCTACCGTATGATTCGAATTCCGAACCAAAAACCCTATTATTGACTGGCAGCACGGGGTATTTGGGTAGCTATGTTTTGCACGAAATATTGGATGCTACGGATTATCGTATTCTATGCTTGATGCGCTGTGATGATATTCAGCATGGATTCTCACGCTTAGAGCAGGCCGCTGCAGAAAAAGGCCTGCCTACAGCTATACCTCACGAGCGTATTCAGATAATCAGCGGTACGATGTCCGAGCCTTACTTTGGTTTAAGCAATACAGACTATCAAGCTCTAAGTGCACAAGTGGATGTGATAGTTCACAATGCATCGATCATTAATCTCATGGATCCGCTTTCTGCTCTGTACCCAACCAACGTCGAAGGCGCCCGTGAAATTATCCGTTTAGCAAGCTCGCATCAAGTGAAGCCAGTGCATTATATTTCTACTATCGGAGTACACCACGCGTTACCAAGTGATGTATCTCAGCCTGTGGTAGAACATACCAAAGTGGTGCCATGGCGTGAAGTGGAGTTAACGTATGAGCAGTCAAAAATTATGGCTGAAACCTTATTTACTGAAGCAAGAAGACACGGCGTACCAGTCAATATTTTACGTCCAGGAACCATCACTTGGGCAACCACAGAAACACCCTTTATTAATGATGATGCATTCTTAAAATTTTATCGTGCTTGCTTGAATATTCACGCCTATCCTGCGTCCGAGCTGGCGGTAAACATTGTTCCCGTAGACTATGTGGCAACCTGCATCACGGCCATAGTGAAAGGTGCGACGGGCCAAAACAGTAACTTCCACTTAGTGTCAGACCAAAGTACCGATGTTGCACAGATCTATAATTGGTTTAACGAACTCGGTTGCGATATTCAACCACTTGATTTTATAACATGGAAAGACAAACTCAATGACAACTTTGTGCGCAGCTTTGTTGAGCTTTACTTCAAGCAAGGTATGGAATCAGGTGGTCACCACCAATACGCCACAGATAACCTAAAATCCATATTGGCCCAATTCAGTCTCCCAAACTTTGCGGTCAGCCGCGATTACCTAAAGCCACTTACACAGAAGTACAACAATGCTTAATACCACATACACCAACAACAGTGCGTGTTACCGCATTTTTAAAGCACGCCCCAATGCCGCTAAACGGTTAATCATTTTGCCTCATGCAGGGGGCAGTGCAAGCTACTTTCGTCAGTGGGCTAATATCGCCGACTCAGATTTAGAAGTCGTGGTTGTACAATATCCAGGTCGTGAAAACCGCATGGCTGAGCCTTTGATTTCGGACATGGATCGTTTGGTCGGCAACTTGGCCACAGGTCTTAAAGCAATACTCAACAAGCCTTATATCTTGTTTGGACATAGTATGGGCGGCGGTATCGCTTACGAACTTGCCAAGCGCATTCAGGCCTATCGCTATCCGCCTCCAACTCAACTGGTGGTGTCTGCTGTTGAAGGACCTAGTTGCCACCATGCGACCGAAGTACACAAAGCCCCCGATGAAGTCATGCTTAATGAGCTTAAACGTCTCAATGGTACGGAGATTGATCTCAATGCCCTTCCAGAGCTACTAGAGATGATGTTGCCGTTGCTGCGCAATGATTACCAGTTAATTGAGACTTATCAACCAAACCTCAATGCACCAAAATTGCAGCTTCCAATCTCCGTGATGCTCGGGTCAACTGATACCGAGCTCACCTACGAAGAAGCCCAAGCCTGGCAACAAGTGAGTAGTCAGCCCATCAACATTAAGGTCTACGAAGGTGGCCATTTCTACTTAGCCAATCATGTTGAGGCTATTTTGACCCATTTGGGCACGCTGTTCCCAGTACAAAAAACATGGTTGTGTGCACCTTAGTAATCAATCCCCCTTGAGGATAAAGTTTGTTCAAACTAGGAGCTGCCCCCCAGCTCCTTCTTCCAGCGCTGTTAAAAATTATCTCTTTTGGGGATTACAAATCCGATGTGGGTAGTGCTGGGTTTTTAAGCATTGCAAAATGTACCTATTAAACCAACCCAATTATTCGCAAGGAAACGCTAATGCGTCGCTTCATATTGCTATTTTGTGCATGTTTATCAACATTATCGTCTCTCAGCGTTAATGCTCAGTTTCCTGTCGTAGTGAAAGATGACCGCGACAAACTTGTTACTATTAACACTTCACCCAAAAAGGTCGCCGCGGTCTCAGTATTTGGTGCTGATTTACTCAGTGCTCTAGGTATGCAAGCTGTAGCGATCTCAACACTCAATCATCAGATGTCACCCTACCTCGGTGAGCAAACTAAACATATGCTAGATCTTGGTGAAATTCATGAGACGAACTTGGAAGTGTTGACTGCGCTAAAACCCGATCTCACCATCGGACTGCGTACCTACACCGAGCCATTTGAAGCCAAATTTGAGGAAATCAGTCCCTTTTTAGCTTATGACTTGGTCACCAAATCCGACTCAGATCGGGCTATAATCTCTGCGGCTAAAGCGCTGGGCAAGGAAGCAAAAGGTGCTGAATTAAACCGAGTATTTGCAGATCAGCTCAAGCATTTTGCAACTGCACCTCTAAAAGCACAATCTGTGGTGTTTTTGTGGCATTGGTCAGATGTACCTTATGCATTTTACGACCATCATTTTACCGTTGAAATGATGGCGACCCTCAAAGGTAAAAATAGCGTCGGCACCTCTCCACAGCCGGACTTAAAAAAGCTTGATTCCGCCCCGATTTCGATGGAGTCGTTGTTAAAGCTTAACCCTGATGTAATTATTTCCTTCAAAGGCGAACCTGGGCCCTTTAAATCACATCCAGTTTGGAAGCAGCTCAAAGCCGTTACCAATGGCCGCGCCTACCGAGTCGCAGACCATTACGTGATGCCTCACGGCCCAATTGCTAGAAGGCTCGTCTTACAAGAATTAGCGCATCTATTGCACCCTGACCAATTTGCCCCACCAAGCGACCTAGCTAATAAAGCACGGGCCACACCAATGCAATTTGGTCATTTATAGCAGGTAATGTAAGCACGCTATGATTAACTCAGAGAGACCTCGCTTCGCTACAACGCCCACTGGCTTATATCTAATCGGCGTATGTATGTTACTACTCAGCCTACTGCTGTCTGTAACAATCGGCGACTATCAGCTCACATTAAAAGAAGTTTGGTCTGTACTTATTAACCCGTCAAAGTCACAAGCTAGTTTTGTCGTTTGGGAGCTGAGACTACCTCGTCTAACATTGGCTATCATCGCAGGTACAACACTTGGCATAGCAGGAGCCATTATTCAGGCAGTAACACAAAATGAGCTCGCATCCCCAAGCCTCGTCGGCGTCTCTTCTGGAGCCGCATTGGCTATTGTACTGGTCCTCACTTTTACCGGTTTAAGTACCTACTTCCAATTTATAGCGGGTATATTTGGCGGTGCTTTGGCGATGTCAGTCACACTATGGCTTTCTTGGAAGCAAAAACTAGAGCCTGTGAATCTTATTCTATCTGGTTTATGCGTTTCTCTGTTTTGCGCCGCCGCAACAACTTTGCTACTAATCTCGGTAAGCACTGACACCAGAGGGTTGTTTTATTGGTTGCTTGGCAGCGTTGCAAATCGCACTTGGCAACATGTCTCGTTATTAGCTCCTATCGCATTACTCGGTGTTATTTTATGTGCACTGTTAGCCCGCCCGCTCACCATTTTACAACTCGATAGCGATGTCGTAAAAAGTATTGGGGGAAGTGTAAAACGCTGGCGTATTCAAACGCTCACCGTTGCCGTTGTGCTAACATCTGCCACCGTGGCTGTTACGGGCCCCATCGCTTTTGTGGGGCTGGTTGCTCCTCACTTGTGCCGCACTTTACTGCCCAAGCACTTGGCTTATGAGTACCGCTATGTCTTATTTGGCAGCGCGCTAAGCGGTGCTGTGCTTGTCAGTCTGTCCGACTTACTGGCAAATTATCAGGAGATCCCTGTGGGTATACTATGCGTGCTGTTTGGCGGACCAAGCTTAGTTTGGCTCATCCAATCTCGCTATCAGCAGGCGTCTATATGAATCGAACAATGACTATATCCGCTTGCCGAGAAATTAAGCCTTGGCCTTTCTATGGTTTATTAATCTCACTCATCGCGCTACTTATTTGCTTATTTTTTACCGCGCTAAGTATGGGGTCTGTACCACTGTCGATGCAATCTGTTTGGCAGATACTGATTTCCTCAATACCACAAAATAGTGATTCGAATATTCTTTGGCAGCTGCGTTTACCTCGCTCATTGTTAGCCATGTTGGTTGGGATCCATTTTGCGCTGGCAGGACTAATTTTACAGGCCGTGATCCGCAACCCACTTGCCGACCCTAGTATCTTAGGAGTCAATGGTGGCGCGAGTTTAGCCATCGTACTTTGTTTACTTGTGGTGGATTATATTCAACTTCATGTATTCGGCTTCAGTGATTTCAATTTTAACTTTGCTTGGCTTCCCGCTGTAGCATTGCTCGGTGGGGTGCTAGCCACGGCTTTGGTGTTGAAACTTAGTTGGCGACAGCAACTACAGCCTAATCAATTGGCGCTTAACGGGGTCGCGATAGGCGCGGTGTTAAATGCTTTAGTTATGTGGGCCATTTTGGCATGGGGAGGGAATCGTACAGAAACCAGTTTGATTTGGTTAGCAGGTAGCCTGTATGGCAGGGACTTTAGCCAATTGTTTTTGCTTCTTCCTTGGACATTTGTTGGCGTGCTTAGTTGCTTCGCATTATTAAAGTATTTGTCGATACTGCAATTAGATAGCGATGCCGCACGAACTTTAGGGCTAAACGTCACTAGGTGGCGTTTAATTAGCTTATTGATTGCGGTAGCACTGGCGGCCAGTGCCACCGCAATCACGGGTCCACTCGGATTCGTTGGTTTAATTGTGCCACACTTTGCCAAAGTGCTACTTAACCGACTCGGCTTAGGTACCAGCCTCCCCCACCTGATGGTGGTCTGTATGTTAGCCGGGGCTTCATTAACGCTGGCGGCAGACATTGCAAGCCGAACGCTCATCTCTCCTTTAGAGATCCCCACAGGCACGCTAACCACCTTGATGGGCATTCCCATCTTGCTGTTATTGATCCGCCGCCAAAATTAGGATTTATCATGTTAAATGCAGATCAAATAACCTTACATTATCAACATAGGCCGGTGCTAAAAGACTTGTCTGTCTCTATTGCACGTCATCAGATCACCGCAATTGTCGGTCCAAATGGCAGTGGTAAGTCCACCTTACTTAAACTACTTGGCGGACTCATTCAACCGCAGCAAGGGACTATCTCTTTGGAGCAACAGCCGCTTCACCAATGGTCCCCTAAAACGTTAGCAAAGAAACTCGCATTACTCGGCCAAAGTCCACAAGCTCCAAGTGGTATGCTCGTTAAACAGCTTGTTGGTCATGGTCGATTTCCCTATTTGGGAATGTTCAAGACATTATCGCAACATGATCAGGATGCCATTACTTGGGCGCTCAAAAAGACCAAACTTGAAGCGTTGCAACATAAGCCGTTACAGCATTTATCTGGTGGTGAGCGCCAAAGAGCATGGTTAGCAATGGCCTTGGCACAGCAATCTGAAATTTTACTCCTAGACGAACCCACGACTTATCTAGACTTAGGTCATCAGTTTCAGCTTTTAGACTTACTTAAGCAGTTACAAATTCATGAACACAAAACCATTGTGATGGTGCTACACGATATCAATCAAGCCAGTCAATTCAGTGACCGAATTATCGCTCTTAACAATGGCTCGATAATAGCTGATGGCACACCGCAACAAGTCGTCACAGAGCAAATCATTAAACGGCTGTTCAACATTGATGTTGCAATTGTGTCTCAGTGCTATGGCCAGATAACTAAGCCGCTGTGCTTACCACTTGGAACAGAGGATCAATTTACCTCTAATTCAGCGGCACCACTGCGCAGTGTCGCAATCTAAAATCAACAACAGAAGCTAATGAAATGGAATTAGAAATTCGTGACGTATCAAAAACGTATGCAAACGGTGTTCACGCACTAAAAGATATCAATTTAACCATAAGCAAGGGCATGTTCGGCCTGCTTGGTCCCAACGGAGCTGGTAAAAGCAGTATTATGCGCACCATTGCCACCCTACAAACGCCCGACAGTGGCAAAATATATTTTGATGGGCAAGATATCTTCACAAACCCTGCTGAGTTCCGTCGTCAACTGGGCTACTTGCCTCAGGATTTTGGTGTTTATGCAAATGCATCCGCCACCGATATGCTGGACTATTTCGCTCGTTTAAAGGGTATTCACAATGCCAAGGAACGAAAAAGTCGAATTAATGAATTGTTGGAGCTGGTTAACCTCACAGAGCATTGTCATAAAGCGGTAGATACATACTCAGGTGGTATGCGCCAGCGGTTTGGTATAGCGCAAGTTTTATTGACCAACCCTAAGGTCATCATTGTTGATGAACCAACCGCGGGACTAGACCCAGCAGAGCGCAACCGCTTTTATAGTATTTTGCACCAACTCACTGACAGTGCCATCGTGATCCTCTCCACACATATTGTAGGAGACGTCACTAACCTTTGTGATGATATGGGGATCCTCAACCGAGGAACTCTACTGGCACGCGGCAAGCCCGATGAGCTCGTCGCCTCAATAGAGCACCAGATTTGGCACAAATCAGTATCAAGAAATGAGTTGAAAACACTACGAGACAATTACAAAGTGATTTCGACACGTATTGTTAAAGGCAACATCCAAGCCACTATCCAAAACGACACCGCACCCACCGCAAACTTTATTCAAAGCACTGCGGACCTAGAAGACTTTTACTTCAGCTACGTCCCTGAACTTGCGGTTTAAGGAGCATGTATGTTCACCAGTTTTTTGTTTGAGTTAAAATATCGACTACGCTCCATAGCCACTTGGGGTTGTTTAATAGCCATGATAGCCATGGGCTACCGAGAAATGTTAGGCGGTGAATGGGATACACTCATGCAAAGTGGCAGGGTTGCACGCAACTCGCCATATGCAATCTACTACTTGTTTATGTACTACACATTTTGGGCTGCCACGGTGGGTAGCGCACTGGTAGTCCCAACATTACTCAGGGATCTTAATTCTAAAACTGCAGACTATTTGTATAGTTTTGATATCAATAGCAAACACTATTTTATCGGTAAATATTTAGCGAGTTTAGCTATTGTGCTGTTAGTCATGAGCTCAGTTGTCATCGCCATGGTGACTTTACCTCTGATCTCAAGCCTCTTTGGACTCTACCCAGATAGTGATTTTATAGCAACTTCATGGCCCCATATTTTACACGCTATACTGCTTTGGGTACTCCCAGCTTGCATTGTTTATACCGCTATTCCGTTTGCGCTCACGGCACTCACTGGACGCGCTACACCAGCTTATGCAGCGATGATGATAGCCGTTGGCTCGTTTGTCATTATCACCGCTTTGTTTGGTGACGGCGCACCACAAGCCCCTTGGCTGCAAGTTGTTGATCCATTGGGTAAGGTTACAGTTGAAGGACAAATCTTTTACTGGACGGCACAGCAAAGAATGACCCAGTTTTTAAGTTTAGATGGGGCGTTACTTTACAATCGTTTGCTTTATTTAGCACTAGCATTAGCTTTGCTAGTATTTGCATGGTGGCGCTTCGATTTAACGAAATTTAGAACCAGTAACAACAAAAAAGCCTCAGCAAAACCCGTTGCAAAAGCGCAACAACACACGCACAGTTCAAGCAAACTAAATATGAACCCATTAACCTTGATAACCAATAAAGCCACAGTCTACTGGCTTAAATTCAGCGCCTACTCCGGTTATCTTCAAGCTCGCCAAATCATTACTAATAAGGCGTTTTACCTATCAATGTTGACGCTTTCGTTGATGCAGATCATCGCCGGTTTAAGCTACCGTTTGCCGGGCATGGAGGGCAGCGCAGCTATTTTGCCAAGAACGCACACGCTGCTTCCCGTGTTAATTTATCCCAGTTTGATTTTTACCATGCTTGCCGCCGCTTTTTTTATAGTTGATCAGTGCCACAAAGACCACCAGCTAAATACCGCACAGCTGGTCGCTGTGTGCCCAACGCCCGATTGGCAAGCTCCTTTAAGCCATATAATCTGCGCTGTTCTTGTTGCGTTCGTATTAATGCTAGTGCCTATTTCAGGCTTATTGGGTACACAATTTATACAAGGTTATTTTGACCCCGATTGGCAAAGTTTATTGCATTTGAGTATGCTTGTTTTGCTGCCATTAATGCTCGCTTACGTGTTTATAGCCATCATTAGTTACGGGCTATTGCAGTCTAAAGTTGCCGCACAGGTATGTGCCGTGGTGCTCTGTATTTCTCCTGCGATATTCAATGAAACTCACGCGATAGAGAACTTTATGTATTTATGGGCATGGCCATCTATTGCTCAACTCTCCGAAATTGCATCTACCGAGCAATTTATCATCAGAGATCTCAATCTTATGCTCTACTGGCTCAGTTTTTATTGTGTATTGCTAGTATTAAGTAGCTGGCTGTGGACACGAGGAGTGCTTGCACCTTTTAAAGAAAGATTAATAGCTTTACCACAAAAGGTTACACCGCGATCACTGGCTATTATGCTGTTGTCAGGCACAGTTTTTGGCTATCAAGCCTATTCAATTCATCAAGAGATGATCATTAACGGTCAATTTGAAACACAAGCCGATGGTTATGCTGTACAAGCCGACTACGAAAACCAATACCGGCAATTCGATACACAACCGCAGCCTAAAATTCGCCACGCAGAAATTGCCATATCGCTACACCCAAATCAGCGCGCTATACAATACACGGCCAACTTAACACTGGTTAATTCAAACCAGAATGCAATCGAGCAGTTGCTACTCAACACCAACAACTATACCGCTTTTGATGAAATCTTACTTTCTGGTCAAGCGCTTTCACTGCTCGCTTTAGACAAAGCGCATCATGCCTCGGTTTGGGGCTTGAGTACGCCTCTCATTCATGAGCAACAAAGTCAGCTCAGTTTTGCGGCTTCAGTCAAATATCAAGGCTATAGTAATCACGCAACTGATTACATTGGCAAAGTGACAAAAAATGCCAGCTATATTGATGCAAGTTTTTGGCCTTCCATTGGGTTCGAGAAAAACAACATCATCAAAGACAACGTGTTACGAGAGAAGTTTAACCTTGACCCGCTGGCACCAGACTTTTTCGGCCAATCACAAACACTAGACTTGTACCAACACGACGACGCCGATCTGCTCACCTATAAACTAAAAATTGACGTCCCCAACAATCAAGTAGTTGTGGCGCCGGGGGATCTGCAGAAACACCAAACACAAGGACAGCGCCACAGCTATGAATTTCAAACAATGACCGCGAGTCATTGGGATCCTGTCATTGTGAGCGCCGGATACAAAATTCACCAGTCTACATGGACAAGCGCAAAAACCGGCAAAGATATTCCCATAGAACTGTTTTATCTTAACACCGATGAAGCCATTCTACATTCCATGACACAACGAGCAAAACATGCACTTGAACAAGGCGAAGCAATATTTGGAACCTACCCATACAACAGCTTAAAAATAGCAGCGTTACCTCAGGGTATGGGAGAACAAACGGTTAGCGCAAATTTAGTGCTTATCCCCGAAATGTCCGCTTGGCAACACAATTATAATGATCCATCCAGTTCCGACTGGTTAGAATACACCGTACACGATGCAGTTGCTCAGGTTTGGTGGCAGAATATCGCAATCGCAAACACCGCAGGTTACCCCATACTGTCTGAGGGAGTGCCAACTTGGTTTGCGCTGACCAAATCAAGATTGAGTAGCAAAGCAACACAACAACTATTGGCTAGCATTAAAAATGACTACTTATTAGCACGTACTAAAGAGTCCGGTGTGGAGAAAAACGCCTTAGCATTGACGCACCAACCATACGCCAAAAGTAAATCGCAGCTTGTTGTTTATGAAGTGTCACAGCTCATTGATAATGAGCAATTTAGCAATGTGATCAATGATACCCTAGCACATTATCGAGTGCAGAGTGCTTCACAGCCCATATCGGCACAACAGTTGTACCTGAAGCTGTTGCAAGCCGTAAATCAACCTAAACATGAAAAACAACTAGATATATTATTTCACCAAATGACGCTACATGACGCAAAAGTGCAAAATCTACCTCTGTAAACCCCCATTACAAACGATTAGGGCTGCCACATAAGCGCCCTAATTACTATCAGCCTTGTTCGCTACCTTTAAAAAAAACCGCACAGAGGGGTAATGGCCGTTTTCGGGTAGTGGCTTTCCTTGCTTATTCAGACAATAACGGGCAATAAAAACAGGGCCGACCAAATGGTCAACGCTGACGAGAAGTAAGCCTAAAAACCCATTTCTAGCGCAGCATAACTCAATGCCCAACTACTCTACTATTCGTTGTTACTAGGAGCTAATTTACTATGTTTCGTTATAAGCTGACGTCTGCGGCCAAACCTCTCTTCTCCACTTCTAAACTCAACTATCACATTTCGCGTACCTTGTTAGCAATGAGTTTAGGCGTTTTCTCTTCAGCAGTATTTGCTGATGATCAAGCCAAACATATCGACTTGGAACGAATTGAGGTTACTTCTGAAAAGCGTACCGTGAATATTATGGAAGTTGCTTCTAGCGTAACGGCTATTTTTGGACAAGAACTAGTCGACTCTGAAGCCTATTCAATCACAGATCTTGGACAAGCGATCCCGAGTGTTCACGTTTATAGCTGGGGTGGCCGAAGAGACAGTAATGTATTTATTCGTGGCATAGGCCCGGGTTTATTCACCGAACCCACCATAGGTTTTTACGTCGATGGCGTGAATTATAGTAGCAATAGTATTTTTGATTTGGACCTTGTGGATATAGAGCGTATTGAGGTCCTAAGGGGCCCTCAAGGCACACTATATGGGGGCAATTCTCTGGCTGGTGTTATTAATATCATCACCAAACAACCAGACGAAATGCCGGAATTCAAAGGCGCCTTTTCTGCAGATAACTTTGGCTCAAAGCGGGTTAGATTAGGTGTGAATACCCCCTTGACTGCGGATAATCTATTTCTCGGCTTATCAGCTTCGGCATACAACACCGATGGACATCTTGAAAATACCTACTTAGATAAAGACTTTGGTGCACGCGACGATCTGAGTGCGAGAGCTAAACTTAGATGGATCGCGTCAGACAATCTTGAAGCCAATTTTGTGGTGGATTATGAACGTTTTCGTGGCGATTCGTATGCGATGGGACAACTTGAGCGTATCAAAGCCAACCCAGATCACATAGAACATGATTTTGAAGGAGTTGACGATCGCGATGCACTGGGGGCTTCGGTTACACTGGATTATAGCGGTGACAATGTAAACTTCATCTCGATCACAAGTTGGCGTGACTGGGATAACCTGAACACCGCGGATCAAGATACAGGCAATGACGCAGGATATCAGTTCCATAGTCACTCTGAGGACGACTTTGATCAGCTCTCCCATGAAATGCGTTGGAGCTCTAAAAATACTGAAGACTACCATTGGCTAGTCGGGTTCTATGCCTATCAATCAGATACCCAGAGTACGACAAGAAATGATCTAAACTTCTCCTCTATGTACCCAGGTAGTGGACCCATGGTTGATCGTTCGATTATCGGGAAAGATGACCAAGCTTGGGCAGTATTTGGCCAGGTTGACTACGCAATCACTCAGGATATTACCGTCATTGCAGGGTTACGCTACCATAAAGAACAGCGAGAAGCCGATATTAACATCGACTCTCAGTCCACTGGAGTAACCTCGCAACACGGTGGCAAGGAAGAATTCAGCGAAGTTCTACCCAAATTAGCCCTCTCTTATCAAACTGCCAATAATGACCTTGTTTACGCGTCTTGGAGTAAAGGTTACCGAGCAGGAGGATTTGACACATTATATCCCAACTTAAGCAAGCCTAGCTTTGAGCCTGAATACAGTAATAACTATGAAATCGCCTATAAAGCACTAGCGCTAGAAAACCAACTGAGCTTTTCAATCACTGCATTTTACGTTTCTTTAGACGACCAACAAGTGCAACAGATGTTAGAAAACACCACCATTATCACTGATAACGCTGGCGAAAGTACCAGCCGGGGTGTTGAATTTGAGTCGCGCTACCAGCCTCACCCGGATTGGACCATTGGCTTCTCAAGTAGTTATGTTGACGCCACTTATAGCGAGTATGAAAGTGTGAACTTTGAAACTGGTGCAATAGAAGATTATTCCGATAATCGTTTACCAAACACGCCTAAGATCAGTGCCAACCTGTCCATTAGCAATCGTACAGAACTCAACAGCGACTTCACCTTATTCACACAGTTAGAAAACATTTATATGGGCGATCACTACTTTGATGCAGGTAACCAAATGAAGCAATCTGCATATCACCTTTTAAATGCCAAAGTAGGACTTGAAAGCGAAAGCTGGTACGCGCACTTATGGGTGAAGAATGCGCTTGATGAATATTACTCAAAAGTTGAATTTAACTTTGGTTTCGGTGTCACGGCAGAAGCAGGAAACCCGAGAACCATAGGCCTCACTGTAGGTACTAATTTCTAAACCAATGACGAGTGGAAAGTGGCGCACGCACTAAGCGCCACCGTGACGTTGTATAAATAATATCAATGCGTTGATACGCTTATTAAGGGAGTTACCATGCAAGCTCAATCCGTGTTATTGCTCGGTGGTACAGGTCAAGTAGGCTTAAAAGCAGCTGAGTATTTACTTGAGCATACACAAGCCGCACTTACGTTTGCTTCACGTAGAACAGCCTCATTACCCAGTGCAATTTCGCAACATCAAGACCGAATAAATACTGTACAACTTGATGTCCAAAACACCGACGATTTAAAAACTCAGTTAAAGAATACTGATCTGGTCGTCGCCTGTGTTGGCCCCTCAGGCATTATTGGCGATCAAATAGTATTGGCCTGTAAAGAGTTAGGCTTACCAATTATTGATGCTGGTGGCTACGATCCAGTGTACGCGTCTCTCCACGAGCATGAAAAGAAGCACAGTAGTGAAGTACCGCTCATCATCAACGTCGGTTTGCTACCGGGCTTATCAGGCGTATTCCCCGCCTATCTTATTCAACAATGTAGCCGTGGAGCGGACATCAAATCCTTAGAAGTGCAATACGTTGGCCGAGACGCTTGGAGCTACAATTCGGCATGGGACATTATAAATGGGTTAGGAGACTTTGGTCACGAACGTGGCTTTTGCTACTTGGAAAACCAGCAAGTTAAACGTGAAAAGTTCTCAAAAGCTGGTACTAAAGCACACTTTCCTGCTCCCATAGGCACCGCATCTACTATGTTGATTTATGCAGAAGAAATTGTGCAACTCGCCAACGAACATGACATACAAACAGCTAAAGTCTACGGTGCTAATCTAGGGCCCCGCGCTATGTTTGTTTGCATGATTGCCAAGATATTCAAGATGTACAAAAACCATAAAACTATCGCTCGTGCGGCGCGATGGTTATGTAAGGCCTCAGCTAAAGATATGCGTAAGCTCGACCCAATTTACGCCGTCGATGCCCAAATTAAATGTGCTGACAACCGCGTACACCATGGCCAAATCATTCTAGAAGATACCTATCAGGCTACAGGCTTTATCATCGGTATAACGGCTAAGCAATTATTAAACAATCAAATCACCAAAACAGGTCCAATGATGCTACATGAAGCTGTTGATGCCAATCATTTTATAAAAGATCTCGAACAAGCAGGTGTCGTTGCAGGGCTTATTCTTTCTAAATCAGACAACAACACCAAACAGGAGGCTGCATGAGTAAAAATATCATCGTCTTGGGAGGTACAGGTGAGTCGGGCAGGCGCATTATCAACTTACTCAGTGAACGCCTCTCAGATTTAAAAATAAGCTGTGCGGCACGGCGAACACCAAAAGCGGGCATATTGCCAGAGCATATTAACTTTGTTCCTTTTGATATAAATGACAAAGCCAAAAGCATTGAAACACTCAAAAAGTTCGACTTAGCTGTGATTGCTTTAGGTCCAATGGATAAATTTGCCCTACAGGCGCATCAACTGTGCTTGAACGCGAATATAGATGCCCTCGACATTAATGACAGCCTACAGGCTGCAGATCAAATACACGCACTGAATACTGAGGCCCAATCAAAACAACGTTTGCTACTCACAGGTATGGGCTTCTCCCCTGGTATTTCAACACTACTGTTAACTGAGCTTGCGCATAAAAAAGCATCTGCAACGGGCTATTATCAATGTCGTTTGTATATGGGCGCAGCCTATGGTGGCGGCGAGACCAGTCCACAAGCGATTTTAGCAAGCTTTACCAATCACTTAACCTGCTGGCGAGAAGGGACTCGCAAGCAGGTTGAGACGCCTTGGCAGGACACACAACACCAGTTTGCTTTTCCAGCATTGAAAAAGCCAGCCGACCTAATTCCATTTGCAACACCTGAAGTCGCTGGGCTTGGTTGTGAGTATGTTGCTGAAGACCTAGACATAAAGCACCTAGATAGTCGTTATCACATCCAACACCTAACGCTTGGATTTGCAAAGTTTATGAGTAAATATCGCTTAGGCGAACGTAAAAATACATTTTTCTCCAAGATGTTTTTTAACAATGGGCAAAAGCTCAAAACCAAAAAAGAGTCAGATCCCGATACTTGTTTATGGGTTTACCCAGACAATAATCCGCAATCAGGGCTAATGTTACACGGGGTTATTTCTTCTTATGAACTAACCGCCAAGATGGCATGTGTTGTGGTTGAGTGTTGGCTAAACAATGTGTTCTTTGACAGCTATGGCGTCAAAGCCGTAGAGCATTTGTCTTATAAAACGCGCCAAAAGCTACTGCAAACATTGGCTTTATATGGTGTCACGGCAAAACCTGCAAACACCCAGAACACACATCGAGCAGATCAAGAGTTTGGCTGGGTAGACAGCGTATCATCAGACATCAATAGTCTCAGAAATTTGGGGTTAAATTGGTATACAGTAACAAAGCAACATCCAAAAATGGCCAAAAGGCAACAAGAATATCTCTATAAATCAGAGATATGGCGAGCACTTAAAGAGGCCACCAGTAGGTATAGCTTTGCAAAGTTTGTAATTTCTACGCTGTTAGCATGGCGTCGAGATAATAAAGGCTTACAGCACTGGCGCGATAGACACCAAGGAGAATATACCGAAATCTGGAAGTCCATCACTAAAGATATGAGTATGTTTAGCTCAGGTTATGGCAACGCGAGGAAACTACTAGGACAGGATAAAGCCTACCGATTATATCGTGACATGTTTCTAGAGACAGGCAAAATGGAAATGCGCTGGCTATGGCCTAATCCTGAATCCTTTAATATATTCGAAAACAAAGAGAATGTGATTTTAGAGTACTGGCTCACTTGGCTTAGAAACTACGCCAAACTTGGCCTATTTACATTAAGCGAATCACAGGCTGACTCCTCAACGATTTGCATTTCTATCACCGACTGTGCGTATGCCGCTATGTTTAATGAGCTAGGTTGCCCTGAGCTTGCTGACATGGTGAGAGAAATGGAGCAAGAAGCACTAACCTTTTTAGCCAGTCAGAGTAATTTGAACATAACTTGGAACTTTAAAGGTGAAGGTGTTGTTGACATCACTTTGAGTAAAACGCTAACGCTCCAAGCCATGGGCTAACGGAAAAAGGCGATGAAGAATGGATTTATGTGTTGCGGGCAAAGCCCGCAGGACATACTCTCAAAAGTGATTAACCACAAACAATACTGGGAGCGAGGTTCAGTCTCGCTTCTTTAGGCAACACCCCAAACTGTTTTCTAAAAGCCACGCTAAAATGGCTCACATTACTATAACCTAGCGAGACTGCTGTTTCGGTTACATTATTGTCTTTTAATAGATTCATAGCTTTGTGCATTCTTTCTTCTTGGAAACAGCCATAAACCGTATTGTTAAATAGTACCTTAAAGCCTTTTTTTAGCTTACACTGGTTCAATCCAACCACCTTAGCCACATCTGATATGGTAGGTGGGCAACTAAGATCGGATAATAGAAAATCTCTTGCTGCCATAAGCTGCTTTTTCTCTCGAAGCGGGAGTTGGTTGCTCGTGTCAACTGATTTCAGTGCTGTGAGATGCCAATATAGATAGTCTAACGTAGCGGAATGCAGCAGCAGAGGGTTGGCTTCTTGATCTTTTATCAACTTATGAATACGGTTCGCACATGTGCTGACTTTTCTACTGGGGCCACTTTGCTTCACAAAGAATGACATACTTTTCCCTAGATCTACCCCACTGAGCTCTTCACCAGCAAGCTCATTAAGCACTTCGGGTTTTATCATGATCTCTAAGTTACTAAAATCATTACTATGGTAAGCACAAAAATTCTCCCCACCCGAAAAACCAATATTAAAGTCTCCGCACTCACATTGTAAAAGCGTATTACCGACCGTCGCTTCAAACTTCCCCGCAAGAACATTGTTAATGTGAATATATTGGTCATCGCCAGGAAATACATGTTTAGTATCTGCCGCCCCCAAATCCTGCGCTGAAGATAGGCTCACAGAAAGCCCTGGCATCAACTGCACAAAATTCTGCCCAACCACATTATCAATATGCTGCTGTTTATTCGCTGTACTTATTTCAATGTCACTACACATAGTCATTTTTACCCCCCCTTCCAATCCCCGTATCACTCAGGCATCTGTAGCTAATACTTCCTTTAGAGAAACATGTAAGTTACCGAGAACAGCCAGATGTTTCACCATATCAACAAGTCAGATGAGAATGAATTTCACTTTTAGTTATTCAATCGTATATAGCTATCTATTACATCACCCATTATTAACCGCATCAGAACAACAAAATATTAACAAATGAAAAACGATAAAAACAAATTCTGAGTTATGTTCCCTAAGAAGTTAACACTAATAAAAATCATTCTCAATAAGAAATTCCAAAAAATACAATTTTCAACCAGAGATTTGCATAAGGAAAGAGTTAGAACATTCCTTCTTTTACTAGAGAGTTTTAGGGATAGTTTCGCTCTCGTGTCCTGCCAAAGTCTAGGTACCAAATCGGAGGTGTTATACCAATTTCAGCTGTTGGCGCCGAAACAGGCTGCTATAAATGAGTTAGTTATCTATAGTCACGACTATCCAAACTAAAAGACTGTATGCACCTGTATAATAAGCGGTAATTTGACTGCCAGCCTTGATAAATAACCTGAGCTCGGGATAACAATATGTTTTCTAGCAGCTGTTATCCCTTTCTACTGCGTTAAATTTGTTGCAATAGGCCAGAGGTTAAATAAGTCGTGTATCTAAGCCAAGGTGGGATGCTGTGCATTGTTTTAGTAATAGCCTACTGGCATTTGAGCGACACTATCGCCTTGAGTGTTGACTACAACCATTAGTTTGTTTCAAAAGTAGTATTAGTAACATCGCGGTATTTGTCAGTTATCATTTTTAATCTTATCCAATTTATATAAATAAACTAAAAGCCCGACGCATCTAAAGTTATGCGGGTTTTTAATATTTCCTTATGAAATTTTGGCCCTTTACCATGACGCTTCTATAAGGTGTAGATTGACCATAGAGTGTTTTTAACAACAATAGGCAAGGAAAATAACGACCTTAGAACCATATGCCAATGTGAGATGATGACTTTTTCAGATACTTTTGTGATCATAGATTTCGCTGCCTGTGTCGAAGTGCCAAATCAAACGTCACTTGACCATTGACAATAATAAAAAGGGATTAAGCATCCAGAAAAATTTGCGTCATTCATCTTGATACCGTCCCATTTCCTATCGCGAACAAGCCATTAAAAGCAACGGGGAATCCCGAGGTTTTATTGACGAGACGATAGTAAACAACACTCAGGTATTCGGATACTCAATTTATGTTCGACATGGGTTTGAGTTAAATAGGCCAAAGCTTGCGTACGAACTGGTTTATGCCCTGCAAGTCGAGTGTCGTGACCAAAACACACTCAGAAGAATAAAAATCAAACAGCAAAGGTCAAAACGCCCTAGTGAAAGACGTCACGTAAAAAGTTGAACTCGCCTTTTATTATATTCACCACTCTTATCACTTACTTTATAAAGTATTACAAGGTACAATTTTTTCTCAATCTCCATTGCGACTTACAAGGAAAAGTTATGCCATTATTAGAACAGAGGTCTCTGCATCATATTGATCCACGCCTAGCTGGCGCTGAGATGCAGTTAAAAGAGGCCTATTACAATTTAGATAAAACCACATCCAGCTTTGATAGCGATCTTGACAATAAATTGAAGTCGTTTAAGCGCTATAAATGGTGGGCGGTTGGTATTGCAATCCCCTTACTATTTCTTGCGCCTTTTCTCTTAATCTCAATAATTCCTATTTACTTTTTGTTAAAACATTCTCTTAAGTCTTTCACTAAGGGTGTGTTAACTAGAGCTTATATGATGGCGCCAATTGCTTCAGCACTTAACTTAGAATATTCAGTCGGCGGTAATTTACTTATCTGCGAGGAAGCTATCAGTGCAGGTATATTAGCCAAAGGAGGCCGAGCTGTGGCTGAAGATGGATTTAACGGCGAAGTAAATGGCATTCCCTTTTACTTTACTGAAGTGCATATACGCACGCATCACCAGAACAATGACAGCAAACGTTTGTTTAATGGTGCAGTTATAAAACTGAGTATGCCTGAACCTGTAGATACTCCAATCGTAGTGTTACAAGATGCGGGGCTTTGGAACATGCTGATAAATCGACGTCAATCTTTAAAAGGATTACAGCGAGTTAAATTTGAACAAAAAGACTTTGAAAAAGAGTATCAAGTCTATGCTAAAGATGAAGAAACCTGCCGCGAAGTACTCACGCCAGAATATATGGCGCAATTGTCGCAAGTCAAAACGTTCTTCTCATCCAGTCACCTACCAAAAGGGTTAAAAATCCCCGAAGTAAAAGCCCAAATGTTTATAGAAGGTAGCGATATACTGATCTCTCTTGACTATGGAGCCAACCTATTTAGCCCTAAAAAGCTACAAAAAGAATACGATCCCAGCTGGGCCGAAGACATAGCCAAACAATTCTTACTGATTGAAAACCTAGCAAAAAGTCTGGTTCGCTAGCAGCAGGCTTTTTATTGTAACCACAAAAAAAAATCAATCACTTACCACAAGTGTAATTTAGTGTAATTTAATTTCCCAGTAACTAGGCTAATATCTATACCATCGGGTTTCTTGGGCTGCATGCAAGCCGTATAAACAGGTTCAGTTACGTTTTAAGATTTTAAGAGTCTATGAATACTCGTCGTCTTTTTACACTAACAAATTTTTAATGTTCTGAATGAACGAATCTAAATGCAGCAGAAAGATGGCTATGTCGGTCAGTATTAAATTGTAATGTTACTAATTAACGATTGGGGTTAGAGATGAAACGAGCTTTAATGACACTTGTGATAATAATAACAGGGTGCACAACGACAGGAACGAAAAACTTTCCTTCAAAAGTCTCTGATGCGGTTGCAATGCAAAAATCTGCTTTAAGCAACCCCCTTTTCAAAGAGATACTAAGAGAGCTTGAAAGCAAAAGTGCCATAGAGTGGGATAAACGGACTCCCACTAATATGGAAGAAATTTCAATTCATAGCACTCCCACTGAATGGCTATTATATAAATTTGAAAATGACGGCCCATACAGCGAAGAGGAGATTAGATTCTGGTGGAAATGGAACCCGTGGTCTTCAACAACGGCAAAAACGACGCCTAACACAAACACCACAACCCTCAATAAGTGGCGATTAGACCGAAAAACAATCGCAATTGCAAATACGCTTATTCACGAAAGAAATCATTCCTTTGGATTGATACACCCTAGAGACCAAACCCGTTCCAGCAATAAATGTGACTTCAGTTATATTTCTGGGGACTTAGCCGAGTCTATCCTAGTAAGTATGCACAACCTCGATACCTATCAATTAAGTAAGCCCATGTGTCAAGCTCTATGTACCAGTTTAAAAAACAGAAAGATGCCTCACTCTTGTGACAGTGATGATATCGACTGATTTTCATCTCAGCTTGAAAATAGTTAAAAGTTACGATTTGAGACTACTTTCATTATTGGAGGATAAGTTTTGGACAAGATAGAACGAAGAAAAATTAACTCTGAAGTATGGCACAACTAGGTAACTATGATTGCAGTTCTTTAGGCATTGAAAGAAGTGCACCGAGTTGAATCAAAACAAGTAGCATTAGAGTTTGTAATTGATATTTATCAATTAAGCGTAGCTCAAATGAATAAGTACGGTATTGAAGTCATAATATCAATAAAAAACAACGGAATTAGACCCGTTGACGTAAACCTTTCTGATAACGAAGTCTTTACGTTAAGTCGATTTGGAAATTTAGAATCAGAAAACCTAAGGGAAGTAAAAAATGTTTACACAACGAAACCATACAATAAAATTACTTTTGATGCTTTAAGAGATTTAACCTCTACTTCAGTTGACCCTGAAGTTACCACAAAAATCATATACTTTACTATTGTTGATGATCCAGGTTTATATTTCGATTTTTTATCTCAGAAACACCAAAGGATGTTTTAGATATAGTAACAAAACAGGAATTGGGAGATTTAAATGAGCAGAATTAACATTCTCCGGCCTAGAGTGTACAAAAATACTTTCGTGTTGCTACAGAATAAAGTAATAAGGTCAAAGGAAAGCCTAGTAGACCATGCTTCATCAATTAATTTACAACATCGTACTGCTATCACTAGTAGATTAGCTTCCTAAAGGCAGATACGTTGCTCCAATACCTGCCTTCTATAACTAATGGAGCACGAAAGGAGAGAGCCATGACAACCATTACATTAACCACTGAACAACGCGAAATAGTTAAAGCAGAAATGGATAATAAAATAGAAATGCTATCCGATGAAGAAATTGAAGTGTTGGCTACAAAATTAAACGAAAAGATTAATATACCCTTTATTAAAGAAGGGACCGAGCAAACTATCTTCGTAAAAATTGTAAAGCTGGTTGACCGCTTATTATATCAAAACCTACCTAATGAACTTTATGGTTTGGTTAAAGATACTTCGGATGGTATCTCTGATGAAGATGCAAAGGAATTGGCATCAGTGCTTGGATCACGTATGAATGGCAAATTCGACATACCATATCTTCCAGAGTGGGTCGAACAAAAACTATTTGTGATGTTAATTGAGCTTATTGTGGATGCCATGAGGAAGAATTATAGTATTTTGGTTCAACCAGCTTAGTTTAATTAGATTGATGGCATTGGCGTTCGATTATAACGCAGTACACCCTGACTTTAAAACCTATAATTCATAGTGAGTAAAATACTGCAACGCTCACTATGAATTTTAAACACTTGCCTAAACAGGAAATTTTTATGAAATATATAGAACAGCGGAATATACAAAAACACTTATCTATTCATTATAAACTTCCTATATAAAGCAAAGCTTTTTGCGTACATGTAAAGATATTGATGGGCGCTTCTTTGCAATATTGTTGTAACAAGGAGAAAAATATATGCACCTGTAACCCAACTATTTCTTTCTCCCTGCAAACTCTACCTCAGCCATCTCGATAGCGCCGCGTTTTTGCATGGTAATAAATAAGCGTTTACCTTCCTCGCCGCCAAAAGCCACATTGGTCGGGTACTTGCCTTTCAGTTTAATTTCTTTAATTAGCTTGCCCTGAGGTGAAACTACAGCGACCACACCAGCGCCATAACGGGCGATATAAAGATTGCCTTGGTTGTCCGTGCGCATACCATCTAAGCCAAAATCGGTAAACGAGATAAATAATTGTTTGTTACTAATATTGCCTTGTTCGTCTAACTCATAGCGCCATACTTTACGCTGCACGCTTTCATTCACATAAAGTGTTTTATTGTCAGGGCTAATTTCAATGCCATTGGTGGTGCCCATATCCGTTTCTAATAGGGTTACTGCTCCGTTTGTATTTATACGCCAAAGTTTACCGCTACTGGCTTGCCAATTAGGATCGCTGGCGAAAAGAATTCCGTTGTCCATGATCGCAAGGTCATTAGGTTGATCCATGCGATTATCGTGAGCAAATACCGACACGGATTGTGACAAATCACCACCTTGTGCAAGAGCTGCTTTGGTGACTTTGAGCACGTTATGATTGACGTAATCGGCTATATACATATTTCCTTGCTTATCAAAGCGAATACCGTTACCAATAGAGCCATTTTTTAACGTCAGCAGGGTTTCCGCTCTGCCTTGCGCAGTCACTTTACCAATAGTGCCTTGCTGTTGATGGTTAACCGCATATAACACGCCAGCAGCATCCACCGCAGGTCCCTCAATACCTTGCGTGAAAACCCCATCCGTTATCCAATCTTGTGTATCTACAACCGTGTTGGCAGCTACATAACCACTGCTCTGTAGCAAAAATAAACTGAATATGACTTTTCTCATGACTTTCCTATTTACAATGAAGGTAAAGCGCTCGAACTGGATATATTCCAGTTATGACCACTTCATCCGTTAAATTTTGCAGCGCTAGCAGATGGCTATCTAGGTGCGGAGCCTGTAAAGCCCCTTTACAAACCTTAAGCACTTGCTGACTCAATTCAATAAACTGCGTCACCTTTAACGCCGTTGAGTGTGCTTCTGTAAGTTTGGGACTTTGCTGTAACAGTGTTAACGCCTCAAGCCCCGCTTGCCAACGTTGCAATATCGCGCCAATGTGCGCTAACGCAGTGTTATCACCAGCGATATAGCTTGCGACTCGCTCCTCAAGTAGCCTCACCTGCCGGCTTTCAACCGCAACATAGTCGACAAATTTATCAAGCGCTGCAAACTGGTGATACTCGTCGTTTAAGAACTTAATATGGTGACGCGTGTAATAGTGACTTGGCTCTACAAGCTCTGCAAGATGAGTGAGTAATTCAAGCGTAGCCTTGCGCTTTGGCTCATCCAAGGTTGTGCTGATAAGCCTACTAAAACCCGCTTGTTGCTGCGTTTTATGACCTAAGCCAATGACGTTATGTGCAAAATCGCTTATATGATCCAATCGCGCGTACATCTGCTTGCTATCCGTAAGCGTTTTAGCAGACCATAAACGCTCGGCAATCACAAAAAGTCGCGGCCATATTCTGATATCAAGATTATGTTCGGTGACCATTTCGCTCCAAATGGTCGCCTCACCACCTAAAATACGCCCGTCGTTTACTTGGCTTAACGGTGTTGAAACCTCGACAGGCTGTGGTTTTTCAAGCGCCTCAAGTGTGAGCGGATAACGGCTATTACCAATCATTGCCGCGCCTTGTTGCTGCGCTGTATTAAACTCAAACTGTAACGGTCCCATCCAACTATCCATGGCTGCGGTAAATTGCTGAGTCTTGCTAGTAATTGGCCTATCTGTTTGTACTAACTGATGGCGATTGTTATTAAGCTTTATAAGCACTTGTCCACCCAACACCACAAGCTCGCCTTTGACTGCGCTGCCTTTTAGGCGTGGGACCGTAAAGGCTAAGCTTAATACTCGCGGCTGAGTGAGATCCACTGTCGGTAAAACCGGATGTGGGTCGTTACGGTAATGAAATGATGAATACTGCGGCTGATCAATATAAAACCCGGTTGATAAAATGCCTTGATAACCTGCTTCTGCAATTGCATTTAGCGAATCATGACCACGCCAAGACTGCACGACAGTATCTTTAGGCAACGCCGGATGAAAAATTTCATCCCACCCCATCATCACACGTTGGTGCTTAGCGATAATCTTTTGTACACGAGTATTAAAGTAATTTTGCAGGTCATGACCGTCTTTCAACGCATGTTTTGCCATTAGCCCCTGTATTTCAGGGCTTTCCAACCAATGCTCAGGCTCTACCTCGTCACCCCCAATATGCAGGTAGCCGTCTGGAAATAGACTCGTCATCTCAGCCAGTAAATCGTCGATAAAGGCGTACACATCAGGCCTTGCGATATTTAGCAGTGGCTTAAATACTCCCCAATGGCGCTCCATCTCATAAGGTTGCGATTTAGTCATCAGCTCTGGGTAAGCGACGGCAATCGCGCTTGCATGCCCCGGCATACCAAATTCAGGCACCACGCGGATCCCTAAAAGGCTTGCATACTCAATCACTTCTTTCACTTCTGATTGACGATAATACAATCCGTCTGAGGCCAGTTGAGTCAGCTTAGGAAACACCTTACTTTCCATTCGCCAGCCTTGGTCATCAGTTAAGTGCCAGTGCAAAACGTTTAGCTTTGCCGCGGCCATACCATCGAGTTGGCGCTTTATTGTCGCAATTGGCATAAAGTGGCGAACACTATCAATAAGTAGCCCACGCCAAGGGAAGCGGGGACTATCGCTGATCGTTGTATAGGGGAGTATGAATTGACTCGATGTATTACTCTGAGCCAATTGTAATAGGCTAGCAAGACCGTGCTGCACGCCGAAAACGGAGGTTGCGCTAAGCACTATTCCACCCTTTTCAATATGAAGCTGGTAGTCTTCTGGCATATTCAGCTGAGGAAACTGTAACTCGGTTTCGATATTTTCTACGCGAATGGTTAAGTCCGCTTTGCCACGCTTTACTACCCGTAAAGGGATAGGTTTTCCAGTAATGCGCTCAATGTATTGCTGCATTCTGGCGAGCAGAAATGCCTGCCTCTGCGCACTAAAGCCGTGTATCGCAACCTTGATTTCGTTTTCAAATACCAGCGAGCCTTCGGTCATACTCACTTGTTGCGGCATGGGCATAAGCGACAGAGGCGTTGCTTTTGCAGTTAAAATCGGCAACAACACGGTGAATAAAAAAACACTAAAGTACATTCTCATAATGACACTATTCCTGAGTAACAAGCTTTGGCAGAAAGTCGGCGGATATCAGCGCACCGTGATGCTGAATAACCTCGGCGGCAACTTGGTGTGCAAAGCAAGCAGCCGTTTGCAAATCGCTACCTTTCAGCCAATGCGCTAAAAACCCCGCCACAAACGCATCGCCCGCACCACAGGTATCTAAGATAAGCTGCGGCGCTATGTTTTGCGCCGCGATATAAATAGGTGAAGAATTATTAGATGGCGCGAGCACGCATGGCTGAGCGCCTTGGCGAATAACTAAGAGTTGTGAGCTTTGCTTTTTATGCTCTGCGATTATTTCGTCCACATTTGCGGAGCCATACACTGCATATTCGTCCTCGTCGGTTAAAAATGCGATGTCCGCTAGCGCCATTACAGCCTGATAACTCAATTTTGGGTTATCACTACGCCAAAGGGTTTGGCGATAGTTGTTATCAAAAAAGATGAGCCCACCTCGGTTTTTAAACGCGGCTAACGCCTCAAATAAGTGCTTTCTCTGCGACTCATCTAGGATGGCAAGGCTTATTCCAGAGAGGTAAATTACATCAACAAGCTTGTTGTGAAGTGCCTGAGTTAACGTCTCATCACGCTTAAAATACTGCCTTACGGGGCTGTGTTCACGGGCAAAGGTAAAGCGTCGCTCTCCTTTCTCATCGAGCGTAATCCAGTACTCGCCAAGCGCGCTATGTGGTTCAAGCACAATATAGTCTTGTCTGATGTTGGTGTTTGACAACATATCAAGCAAGTTTGTACTGGCCTTATCCGTACCAATGGCGCTGGCAAAACTGACTGCGATGTGGTTATCGTTGCTTTGTTTGAGTAACTGAGCCATGTACCAAGCCGTGTTAAAGGTATCACCGCCAAACGAGCTAGTACCGTCAGCTCTATGCTCCACCATGCATTCACCAAAGCACAGCAACTGTTTTATTGCGCCTTTCATGATGTCACTTCCGTTTTTTCGGACGATGCGGTAACACTGGGTTTTGTCACCACACTCGTCAATACACCAAACACCAAAGCACTGATCAGCGCAGGAATAATCGGGTTACCAAAATAAGCCAGCCAATCGTCGTTCATACCAACGATCAGAGCAGCCACTGAACCGGCCATCAAGGTGACTAAACTGCCTTGCCAAGTATAACCTTGCCAAAAGCGCCCCAATAACCCCATCACACAAAGCCCCGCTAATACAACGGAAATCATTTTGGTGATATAGCTAATTATGTCGCTCGACAACACCGCCATAAATAATGCCAGCGATACGGTAGTCAACATGGCTATACGAGAGACCAAAAGCGGATTGTGTGGCGCAATATTTCCCTTACACCAAGTCAGATAAATATCAGCAACCAACACACTGACTCCAGCAATGGCGTCGGAGCTGGCACTAGAAAGCGTTGCGGAAATACCCGCCAATAAAATAAAGCCGCCAATCAACACCGGCATCGCCGTTAGCGCCAAATAGGGAAAAGCAAATGAAGGGTTGTCTAAACTCGAGTTAACTGCATAAGCACCAATACCAATCACCGCAGGAATACATGAAAACCCTAAATAAAGTAATCCCGAGATAATAAACGACATACGAATACTGCTTATGCTTTTGGCGGAATAGATCCGCTGCCTAAACGATGGGGTTGCCAATACGCCCACCAGCACCGCCAGCGCCATTGAAATAGCAGGCAACAAACCAATATTTTGATATGAAAAGAGCCCAGCTCCCGCTGCAACCGAAGCACTGGTTAGCGTTTGCCAACCACCGACCACCTCGACTACAAAGTAGGTCATCAACAAAAAGCCCGAAAACAAAATAACGGCCTGAATAGCATCCGTCCAGACTACCACCGAATATCCGCCTAAGGTCACATATACCGCAAGTCCCAATCCAATAATCAGCTTTGCACTGGGCTCATCTAGCCCTGTGAGCCAAGCTAAATACATGCCCCCGCCAATCAAATGTGCACCCAGCCAGCCAACACTTGACGCGTAAATCAATATTGCTAAGAGCTTTTTAACGACTTGGTGATTACCTACATAGCTTGCTAACTCTTCACTCATTGTCGCGAAGCGCTCAGCCCTAACCGGCGCAAACAACCAAGCTAGCAATAAAATACCTAGCGCGCCACCAATGCCATAAAGCGTGCCCGCCCAACCGTGTTGATAGGCAAAGCCGACCGCTCCCATCGACGAGCCGGTGCCGACCATAGTGGCAACGGTGGTGCCTAGCGTCAGCATCAGCGGTACTTTTCGCCCAGCTAATAAATAGTCGCAATTTGACCGTTGCCACCGAGATGCTAGCCAACTCACCATTATCATGGCAGACAAATACAACAGAAAAATAAGCAAATACACTTGCTGACTATCCGTCATGCTTCTCCTCCTGTGAACATTGTTGTTCGTATAACGTCTATTCGCCTTTGTAACAGGTGACATCAACCTCAACTTTACAATCCACGACTAAGTCGGCCACCATGCAAATTCGCGCAGGAGGATGCGCTGAAAAATACTCTGCAAAAACCTTATTAAAGGACTGAAAATATCTTGCGTCAGTTAATACCACAGAGACATGCGTAACATGCTCAAGGCCATAACCTGCTTCGGTCATAATCGCGATGCAGTTTTCTATGGCCAGACGCGACTGCTCAACAATGCCACCCTCAACCACTTCACCATCTCGCATTGGCGTTTGCCCAGAGACCTTTAACCAACCGCCAGCTTCAACTGCTCGCGCAAAGGGTAAGTGTTGTCCACCAGTGCCCGTGCCGCCCTCAGCACCTATTCTTCTTATTGTCATGTTAACCTCTTGATGATTTTTGATTTTTATTAGTTTTGACGCGTTAAAAATCGTCCTGCTCGGCCGAAATCGACAATGGTGTCTGCATTCGCGCCCTCAACATAGCTGAGCTTGCCATTCACCCAAACCTTCACAATGCCTGAGGCAAGTTGTTTTGGATTACTGTAACTTGCTTGGTCTAACACCCGGTTGGGGTCGAATAACACCAGATCGGCGAAATAACCAATTTGAATATTGCCACGTTGCCGCAGCTTAAAGCGCGCCGCTGGCAGCGCTGTCATTTTGTGGATAGCCAATGCCAACGGCAGCGATTGTTGTTCTCTACAGTAATGTCCAAGCACCCGCGGAAATGTCCCCCACAGTCTCGGATGCGGATGCGGATCGCACGGCAAACCATCAGACCCCACCATGCTGTGTTCATAACTTACAAACCGCTGCACATCATCTTCCAGCATGCAGTGATACACAGCGCCCGCTGGCTGCAAGCGCTTTGCAGCATCACGCTGAGACACTTGCCATTGCGTGGCAATGTTTGCCAAGCTTTGCTGTGCAAGTTCTGGATGAGACTCCGACCAAGTAATAAAAATGTCCGTCTCCTCCGTCACTTGATTAAGATCTAAGGTGCTTGAACTCGCGGCGTAAGGATAGCAATCGCAGCTCACTAGGTGTGTTTGCCTATGCTGTTCAAAATGCGCTAATACCTCTGGTGCCCTGCCCCAATTCTCTCTACCTGCGCATTTTATATGTGAGATAACCAGCGGCAGTTTGGCATGCTCTGCCGTTGCAAAGGCTTCGTCCATGGCTCGGATGACTCCTTGAAATTCCGTGCGTAAATGCGTGGTATAGATACCATCAAATGGTGTAACAACCTCGGCCAACGCATTCACTTCGGCTTGACTTGCCCCCTTAGCATTGTAATAAGCAAGGCCTGTACTAAATCCTATCGCCCCCTGCGCCATCGCTTGATGCAGCAAGGTCTTCATCTGTTCAAGTTCTTGCGCATTGGCGGCTTGAGATAAATCTGTCATGACCTGCGCTCTGAGCGTTGTATGACCAACTAACATGGCTAAATTGACACTCGGTGCAGCCTTATTAAAGGCGTGTTGATAATCCTGTAGTTCACGATAGGCGAATTCTGGCTGCTCCCCGAGTAAGTTAATGGGGTCAAGCGGCGCTTGATCTGCACAATAAGGCACTGCGCTAATGCCACAATTACCGGCAATGACGGTGGTGACACCTTGGCTCACTTTGCTCAGCATATGTGGGCCTCGCAGCACTTCAAGGTCATCATGGGTATGTACGTCAATAAAACCCGGCGCGAGCACTAAGCCCGTGGCATCAATGCATTGCTGTGCTTGCAAATGGCTACAGTTGCCAAGCGCAACAATTTTGTCTTTGCTAATCGCGACATCCACCACTTGTGCTTCAGAGCCTGGTTCAAAATACACCGTCGCGCCTTGAATGAGGGTATCAACATAAAGAGATGAGCTCAGCATTAATCCCCCAAAGGAAAGCGTTTATCGGCAGGTGGCATATTGCTGTTTTTATCGCGATGCTGATCTAACTGGGTTTTAAGCCGTCGGAGCTTTTCTCTTGAGCGCTTTTGATTACGCATGGCAACTTCGCTCGACAAGATATCCACCGCTGCCATCATGGCATAGCGTGCAGCGCTGGGCTTAAAGATGTAATCACTTTCTTGAGTTTTGATGGCTAAGTGGTGATCGGCAATGTCCGCCAAGTCGCTCACTGGGCAAATAGCAATAACCTCAGCACCATACTCTTTGGCGATAAGCGCCGCCGCTTTCACATCAGGAGAAACACCACTAAGCGAGAGGCAAATCACCACATCCCCTTTGTTCACCGTTGCGGCAACCATGCGCATCATCATAGGATCGGAGTGAGCATTACTAAGTACGTCCAAGCGAAATAAGCGATTTTGACATTCTTGTGCCATCAGGCTGCTACCACCACCAACCCCAAAAATTAAGCAATGACGTGTGGCGCAAATCACTTCACTCGCCTGCTCCACAACCGCTTCATCGATGAGTCCCGCATTGAGCGTAAGGATCTCCTGAATAGAGGTATAAACATGAGAAATCTTTTCTTTTTCAATTGGCTCAGGATTTGTAAAACGCTCACCAATTGCGGCTGATTGTGTCAGCTGAAACTTAAGGTCACGTACATTGGTACAGCCTAAGCTACGCGCTAACCGTGTGATGCTGGCATGACTGACCTGTGCTTTTTCAGCTAACTCACTAATGGATGCGCTTGCGGCAAAGTTAAGCTCAGCCAAAATAAGCCGAGCGACTTTTTCTTCCGCAGGGCTAAAGTGCCCCAAACCTTCCTTAATTTTGCTAATAATGTCCACAGCTTCGCCTCAATTAAAAATAGGTAGAAATGGTTTGGGTGATCACCCAATCTCGCTCGACAACACCAATTTGTCGCCACTTATCAAAGGTCAAACAAGGATGAGAAGTCGAAAAGCAGATCATATCGCCAATCTGTACCTCGCACCCAGATGCAATACTTACCATAGCATGTTGATCCATGATTGTTTCGACCTTTACCGCGCCGCCTAATGAGCACAGCTGCTTTGACGGCGGAGAGTAAATCAGCTCTGGTGTGGGCATGCCAGCATCAAATGCGACATCCCTTTTACCCATACCAACTATCGCGACGCCCGGCTCTGGAGTCGAAAGCACGTAAGCCCATATACTTAAGCTCGACACCAAACTTTCCCCCAAATCGCAAGCGAGGCTGCTCCGTGATAACACCGCTTGCTGCGCATCCTGATAGATCCCGGTATCGTGAATAAGGTAGCAGCCGGGACGGATCACAAAACGAAATTGCTGAGCCTGTTCACTTTTGTTTAGAGTCTTTGTCACAACATCGTACCAAGCAGACCCCGCCCCCGTGATAATAGGTAACGTCTTTGAAAACACGTTTTTTTGTCGTAAATCTGCCGCCGTTTTTATTACTGAGTCAACGAATGTGGCGATCCTTTGCTCGGCGTTATGGCCGTGGATCACGCCTTCATAAAATCCAATGCCAGCTACCTCTAAGCTAGCATACTGCTGGCATACATTGACTAGCTGCACTAACGTTGCAAGATTGCGCCAACCAGCGCGACCACCTTCAACTCCCACCTCGAGTAAAATGGAAATACACAGCGAATGCTGAGTAAAAAATGTGCCTAAGGCATGGGCATTTGCAATAGAGTCAACAAAACAATAGAGCTCAACGTCAGTATCAGTAAGCATGCTAGCAACTTGCTTCATATGATATTCGCCAACAAGTTGATTCGCTAAGATCACTCGTTTTGCGCCCGCAACTATGGCTACGGAAACTTGTGGTACGGTCGCTACCGTGATGGCCCATGCGCCATGTTCAAGCTGTAGTGTAAATAGCGCTGGAGACATCGTCGTCTTGCCGTGGGGTGCCAATAATACTTGGCTTTCCTTTGCAAAATTCGCCATCCAATTCGCGTTGTGGTTGATGGCGTCTTGCTTTATCACTGCAACTGGCAAACTGACCTGCTCTGCGAGAATATCCCAGCCGCTCTCTTCTAGTTGCAGTGGGTCGCCAGTGCCTTTCGCTAATATTGTCATCGTTTATTCAAATCCTTGAGTTTAAACATTAATTCTCCACGTCAAAATAGCGCATTGACTTACTGCGATTGGTATCAGGCCAAGCTGCACTTGGCCTTTGCTGACGTTAGAAAGTCGCACGGACGCTCAATGCAAAACGTCTATCCGTGGTAAAGTTAAGTGCCTGCGTTTTTGTCCCAGCTTGGTCCATCTGATACTTGGTTTTGGTTTCCGTATCCAATAAATTGCTGGCTTCAAAACCCACTTTCCAATGGTCGTTGATGGTGTAATACAAGCTTGCATCCATCATACCTGACGCCTCTGCATAGGCAGGGACGTACTCTTCAGATTCCCTAAGTGTGAGCAAATACTCAGAGCGCCAAGTGTATGCAAGGCGAAAAGAAATATCCTCGTACTCATACATACCAATGATATTAAAGTTTTGGTCAGAGTAACCTTGTAGCGGCAAACCTCCAAACACTCGGAAGGTATTCCGATTATCGGTTAGCGGGTTTCCATTTTCATCGAAACCAAGCGTGCCTTTAGAGACTTCATTTGGATCTTCAAGTCCATCTTGATCGATATAGGTAAAGTTAAGTTGCAAACCTAAACCGCTCCATGCACCCGGTAACATGTCGTAGAATTGTGAGTAGGAAAACTCCATCCCACGAATGGTGCCAGAGCCAGTGTTAGCAGGGCCATAAGCAGAGACATCATAATCTTCGCCGCCATAAGAAACATCAAGATCAAAGGCGCGGCTACGGATTATATTATCTAGCTTTTTGTGAAATAGTCCTACCGTCACATAACCTGCGGACGCGAAATACCATTCGGTAGTTAAATCAGTATTAATTGCTTCTTCAGGCTCTAAATATGGATTCCCAGAAAGCGCCGTTAGACTGATATCGTCTAGCCCAACAACGGGGTTAGTTGCCTCGTCGTAATCAGCGCCGGGAGTTTGTAGCACGCGAGTGTAATCCAAGTTAAGAATACTGATATTTCTGGCATCAACTAAACTTGGGTAATACAACGCTTTTGATGCACCAAATCGCACCACTACGTCTTCTGATACACCAAAACTCAAATTTAAGCTCGGAAGCAAAGTGCTATAATCTGTGCCATCAACGGTACTGAGTTCGGACTCTCCCCCTGCAATGTCGTAATATCGCTTATATTCTGCCTGCTGCATCACATTATTAAGTGATGTCCCCTCTTCACCACGTTTGATGAGGGCGGGTTGCACCAAAGCGCCCGTAGACTCTAGTTGATAGTTTACATAGCGCAGGCCAACGTTACCCACCACAGGAATGTCTTGAAACTCGAAATCAAAATCACCGCGAATGTAAAATTCAGTACGCTTCTCGTTAGTCGAACTTATATTATGTGCGGCGAATGGGCCTTCAACGCGATTGGGTTTGTCTGCATAAGGTACATAAGTGCCAGAACATGTGCCGTTGTTTGCCGCACTGTTGGTGGCATTGTGCCAACCATCACGACAACCTTGACGCAAAGAGTCGGCGTAGTTTTTCACCAGATCCATACTTGGGAACAAGAAGTTATTGACCGGCCCCTGTAACACCTGACCATTGTAATAATCTGAAAAATCAACGCGCTCAAATAATTCTGGACGATTTACCGCCGCCGCGGCATTTCGGTCATCTTGGATCCAAGGGGTGCCAATTGCAGACCAGCCCTCGTAAGCGGTATCTCGTACCGTTAAGTCTTTATCTGACATATAAAAACCGGAACTGACACTCGTGAAATGACCGTCAAGCTCATACTTAAAATCCAGTTTAACGCTGTCTGACTCTGCCGTATTGCGCTCAACCTGCTCCATACCACTGCCCAAAAATAGGTTAGGCACAGGTCCATTCCAATCTTCATTGGGTGACCAACCTGCCGTAAGAATATTGTCACTGAGAAACTCTACTGTCGGCCTTGAGCCACGCATATCTAGGAAATAAGGCGAGACAACGTGGACATGGTTTCCCCGTGTTTGACCCGACATACTGTAGTTTTGCACCTCTTTGTCGGAGTCGATCCGCTGGTAATCAAAATCGACAGTCAACCTATCTATTGGTTTTAACGTTAGCTTAAATGAAGTGTCCTTCACGGTATTTTCGTTGTAATTCCAGCGGCTACGATAAAAGAATGGCGTTTCGGGGCTCACGCCAAGTGCAATACCGGAAGTCACAAAACCATCATCTGTAGTGAGAGGATGGCCACTTTCCGTACTTTCACTCCAATTTTGTGAAGACCCCATAAAACCTTTAAAGCCTTGAGCTGCTTGTCCTATTTGGCGCTCGTTCCACTCAAGAGACGCTTCTGATCGAATGTGCTCTAATGTCGCAACTATGGTCTCATCAGCATTTGCCCACTGCAGTGAAGAGGTTAAGCCGGTACGTTCACGGTCATTAGTTGCCGTGCTCATATGGATAGCGACAGGCACATGCCATACACTGCCAGCTGGTTGCCCTGGTAAAGCGGGGCCATCCACAGGCGATGATGGATCAACACCGGTTATGCCACCCCATTGATCCAAGGTAGGAATAAAGGAATCGCCTCGAGAGTGGAAATTGCCAAGGCCAACACCATCTCCTCGAGTCTGATATTCTGATGAGGAAGCCGCAATTAAGAATCCGAACTTACCTGCACTGGTTTCCCAACTGTCGGAAAACAACGCTGAAAACGAAGGCGTCACTTCTTCTCTAAAGTCGCCATAGTTGGCCTTTGCATTGAACGAGATAAGCCGCTCATCAGAGTCGAATGGTTTGCGGGTGATAAGGTTCACCGTGCCAGATATACCGCCTGAAATAAGATCCGCAGTTTGGTTTTTAACCACTTCTACCGCACCTAGCAATTCAGCAGGAAAGTCTTCATAGCTCAGACCGCCTGACGGATTTGCACTAAAAGCGTCTCTGCCATTCACCTCAGAGCGAACCCTGTCTAGGCCACGAACCAACACGCCTGTACCTTCATCAGCATAATGTTTAGGGTCATCGGACGATGCAAATCGCTCAATCGTAACACCCGGCACACGCTGCAGCGCTTCAGTCACCGATTTGTCTGGTAATGCCCCGATATCCGACGCCGTGATCACGTCTTTGACCGTATCAGCGAAGCGCTTGATGTTTTGGGCACTATTGATACTGCCTCGGATCCCACGAACTTCAATGACTTCAACTGCTTCGTTCTCAGTCGCAGATTTGACATCGCTGTCATTTTGACCCACAGTTTCGGCGGCAACCCAAAGTGGAGAAAACCCAAGAAGTACAGATGAAACCACAAGGCTCAGTTTGCTTCGTTTAGGGTTATGTTTACCAATACCGGTGACTAGTTTTGACATTTTTTTGTTCCTTTCTTCTTTTTAAAAACCAGTGAAAAAGCCAGCAATGCCATCTCTAGCACCACAGCCCAAAAACCTACCACACAGTGACGTGCTCTAAACGCCCCTAACACATCACATGTTACTTACTAACAAAAACTAAAGATTACACTGTTACTTTTTAACATTACAGACTAAAAAGCAAACACTTTTTATGAAAACATTGACGAAATATGCTATTGCATTGAAATAAAAAGCAATAAAATAGATTTTTCTTCGGAGGAAAGTAACGAGCTTGGGGACCACTCAGAGCGACTTCAAAGTAAATCAGCACCCCCTTCGAGACAAATAACTATGAATCTATTTCACCTGAGGTTTGGAAAAGGAATGAGTTAACTCATTGCTGTCAACGCACAACTTAATTTACCTCTTTGTCTAGCCAGAGAGTTTTAGAGATAACACCGCTTCTGCGTCCTGCTCTCACTAAGGTACCTACTTCCTGTAGGCAAGGCGAATTTACGCAGTTAGCGCTAAAACTGGCTACTAGGAAGGCATTAATTATCCGAAGCTCAGGTTATTTATTGAGATGATCTGTCGGCAAAACATGTTTTGCCAAATTAGCACCAATAATTGTAGTATTATTCTTAGATTTAGGATCCCAGTAAAAACGCCAAACGGTGTTACTTTTGGGGAAGAGCAATCTGCTTAGCGATATACACTCAAGAGGACATTATGAGTAAATTTTTAAATTCTGTAGCTTTGTTACCGATGCTTGGTTTCATCGTAACAATGATTTACACCATTGTTGTGAAAGAGGAAGCCTTTTCAAATTATCATTGGTTTATAGTAGCGCTAATATCACTGTCAGCCTCTTCTGAGCGATTAAAACATGCTAATACAGTAGCTGTAACCATCTTTGTGTCGAGTATTCTTTCCAATATACTTCTACTAATAGCATCCAGTGTTGATTTAAAAATCACCTCATTTACTTTCATATTGTTTTTGGGTTATTTAAGTATTGGGTTTTTAATTTTGATGGCAAACCTTGCTTTTATTAGATACAAGAAAAACAAAACCATCCTCAACAACTAGGCTAAGTTCAATTAAACCCTTACCAATTGACTGACCCCCTCAATGATTTGGTTTGGCCCCGTTTGGTCTTTTGATTCAGGCGTTTCTTTTGCGAGCTTTTTGTTGGCTTGGTGGCTCTGCGTGTTTTTTCAACTTTGGTGGCCGCGAGGATCAGTGTTTTTAGCCGCTCCAAGGCATCTTCTTTGTTTTGCTCTTGGGTGCGAAAGCTCTGTGCTTTAAGCACAATGACACCTTCTTTGGTAATTCTTGAGTCTTTAAGTGCAAGTAGCCGCGATTTGTAAAAATCAGGCAATGTTGAGCGGTTGATGTCAAACCTAAGATGAATGGCACTGGAGACTTTATTGACGTTTTGTCCACCCGCACCTTGTGCGCGAATAGCGGAAATATCGATTTCCCACTCTGCAAGCGTGACGTTATTTGAGATTTTAAGCATAGTCTTTTCAAGCCTCCGTTTACCATTTTAGCAAAGTAACTGAAGGCTTGAAATAGCAGCAACGAGCACTGAAACTGATTATGCTGTACGAGTTGCAATAGCAGGTGGTACTTTTGCAGCAACCATTGCGGGGTAAGTAACAGCTAACTGACCAGCAACGAGCATAATAATCGCACCAACAATCAAATAATCACCGGGTACACTGGTGAGCCCAAAGTAATTAACCAAGTAAATATTCGCAGTGATTGCGATGATTATACCCAGAGTAATACCAAATAAAGACACCACCGCATTTTCAATCATAAAGTAGCGTAGAATATCGGCCTGAGTCGCCCCGAGCGCGCGTCGAGTACCGATTTGCTTGCGACGTTTATGAACGGTGTATCTTGCCTGACCAAATATTCCTAACATAGTAACGCATGCCAACGCAGCAATTACCGCCTTTAATGTTTGGCTCACTGCATAATCGGCCTGCAAGTTCTCTGTCTTTATTTGTTCAAAGGACTTAAACGCATCAACCTGGCGACCAGGCTTTTTAAGTAATAATGCTTGAACTTCAGCCATTGCTGTTTCTCGCTGGTTTGGTTTCGCTCTAACAACAATAATTGTTTCTTCATAATGCTCTCTAATAGATCCAATCACAGTCATATCGTACGCATACCAGAACCGCCAAGGAGACTTCATAGTTTCAACGATACCCACAACCTTTTGCGGTACCGATTCAACATAAATAGTTTCTCCAACCACGCTACGCCAATCGTTCGGGCGAATTTTATGCGCTAAAGCTTGCGAGACTAAAACACTTGCGGACTCAGAGTGACCATCAAAGTATTTGTGTATCACGTCATTATATTTAAAATTTCTTCCTGCTACGACACGCAATCCGAGTGTATCAACGATGGTGTCATCCGAACCATAGTAGCCTGCGTGAGTTATCCTTTCATCTTCCTCAGGGGTGAAACCAACATCTAGTGAGCGACCCCAATTAGTAAGCGGCATACTAGTAATCGTACTTGCACTCTCAACACTGGCTAACGCACGAATGTCTGCAAGATCAGTATCAAGCGCCGCATTTTTTTCTTCATCAGTACCTTCAAGATTAGTGCTAAAACTAAACAACTGCTGCTCCGTAAGCCCAGTAGGCTTTGTCAGTTCTTGCTCTTTAATTACCATCATATATATGGTGTTTACTAGAATGGTAAATGTCAGCGCAATCTGCAGGACGAGCAACAATGGCGATGCTTTATTTTTGCTTAAAGTTTTTAAAATTGGCAATAAATCTCTCATTGGAAGACTCCTACAGGCATTTCAGCTGACTTGATGGCTGAACTTTTGCCGCACGTAGCGTCGGTAGCAAGCCAAAAGTAACCGCACTTATTACCGCAAGTACAATCGTCATAACAACAATACTTAGTGTCATTTCCAACATTTCAGCATATAAGTGACTATACAACTGCGCAGTTATACTCAACCCAATCTGAGCCAATATCAAGCCTAACACCCCTCCCACTAAGCCAATAATGAAGGTTTCAACAGTAAATTGAGCGATAATATGTTGCTTTGAAGCACCAACAGCCCTGCGAAGCCCAACCTCGCCAGACCTAGCATGGAACTTGGCAACCATCATAGCCATACAGTTCAGTAAACAAACAATCAGAAATGCAAATGCCAACCAAACCGCCACATTGCCATCATCCTTAATGATTTTTCTTTCAATAAGCTGCTCTTTAACATTGAATAGTTGATGTAGAGGTTCTCGTAAAAACCGGCCATATTCTCTTTGTTCCATCGAATAGTTAACCAAAAAGTCCATATATTGATTTCTCGCTGCGGCTGAGCTTAACTCTACCCAATATGAGACCCAAACACATTCAGATGCCAAAATAGCCGAAAAAGAGTCATCAGCGGGTTCTTTCCAACACTGGTAAGAAACATCAGAGCTAGTCCAATGTTGATTATTTATCTGTGCCTGAAATGGAATAATAATGTCCCTTGGTTTATTAAAGGCACGGGTCCTGTTGTCAAAAAATTTGGGAACTGGATACCAATCGTCAGTCACTCCAACGACGCGGTATTGCAAATCACCTATCAGCAACGACTTACCTATTGAGTTTTCTCCATTAAATAACTTGTTATTTAATTCATTGCTTATTACAGCAACTTGCAGACCGTCTTTGTCAGCAGTCTCATCCCATGCACCTCCAAATTTAAATGGCACCTCAAACATACCGAACATGTCACGATAAGCACTTCTTATTAACGTCATCTTTGCATCAGTAATAGGCTGCTCGGTCGCTCGAGACATCATCTTGAAACTAGCAAGAGGTGTTTGCCTCACACCACGTTTAGCATTTTGCAAATTTATCGCATCTTGGTAGCTAAGAATAAAAGGTGGGACTTCCTTTCCTTGAGAAATATTGAAAGGTTTATCAGGTCCATAACTATTTAGGCGAACATTAAACAGTTTGTCGCTTTTAGAAGGAATAGGGTCTTTTGCCAATAAATAACTAACCGTATAAGTCGTCATTGCAGCACCTATTCCAACGGCAATTGTGACCACCATTAAAAATGATAAAAACGGCGTTTTTCGCAATGAAATAAGTGCCAATTTAAGATAGTAGCCAAACATAACTTATCCCTAAGCAATCGCTTTGTTACAGTGTTTACGCTCAATTATCACGCCATCACGGATCTCAATAATGCGCTGTGCTTTGGCTGCTTGATGCGTATCGTGCGTTACCATCACTACACTCGTTCCTTGTGTATTAATATCCATGAGCAATTCCATAATACTATCTGCCATTTTGCTATCTAAATTACCCGTTGGTTCGTCAGCAAGTAAAAATGAAGGTTTACCAGCTATTGCACGAGCAATCGCGACCCTTTGCTGTTGACCTCCTGATAGTTGCGATGGGTAATGCTCCTTACGTGAGGCAAGGCCCACCTTATTCAACGCATCCATGATCCTTTCATGACGTTCTTTTGAAGATAATTTACGATAGCGAAGAGGCATATCAACATTGTCGTAAAGATTGAGGTCTGGAAGTAAGTTAAAGCTCTGGAAAATAAAACCGATCTTTTCATTACGTAGTTTAGATTTAGCTTTGTCACTTAACTTTTCAACATTGATGCCATCTAGCTCATAACTCCCGTCACAAAAATCCTCTAACAGACCTGTAATGTTTAAAAAAGTCGTTTTTCCTGAACCCGATGGGCCGACTACTGAAACAAACTCCCCCTGCTCTATACGTAAGTCAAATGGCTGCAAGGCTTGAGTTTTTATTGTATCGGTATAGTAAGCTTTGGATAAGTGACGCATGGATAGCATATTACAGCTCCTTATTGAATTATTTTCACACTGGGAGCGTCTTTAAAGATTCGCGCGTCAGAGGTAATCACCTGATCGCCAACATTAAGCCCCGAAAGTACTTCTACTTGCCCAATACTTCTTAATCCGATTTGTATTGGTGTTTTTATTGCAGAACCCTCTTTTACTACGTAAGCAAACTGTCCGTTATAGGCTTCTATGTATTGCCCGTGTGGTAGATAGGCAATATTTTGCTTTTGTTCAATCACAATTCGACTCGTTAACCTTTGGTTCTGCCTTAACCCCTGAATGGTGTCGTCTTTAAATCGAATTTTCCCTTCAACTCGACCATTTTCAATTTCTGGAGAGATAGCAACTATTTCTCCGCTATACACTTCTCCATTAAGACTTATCTCAGCCAACATTCCCAGCGCAAGGTCGTCTGAATAGCTTTCTGGGATTTGCACCTCTATCTCATACTTTGAGAGATCCACCACACTAAGTAATGGCTGATTTTTGGCGACTGTATTTTTTTGCTCTACCGTCAAGTTACCAACTAATCCACCTACCGGCGAAAGTACTTTTAAAGCAGCAACTTGCCTCTGAAGCTCCACCACTTTTACTTTTTGCGCCTCAAACTCTAACTCTTTGGTACGGATCTCAAATTTTTGGCTTTCTTTTTGTAGCTCCACTTCTTTAATTGCTAGGCGATATTCACGCTCTGCGTTTTCGAGATCATCTTTGGCTTTTTGATAGTCAATGTCACTTACAACTTGCGTTTTCAAACCGTTCTCAGAACGGCGCATCTCCCGCTTTGCTGCATTTAACACAACAGTCGCTTTACCTAAATAATTCTCTTGTGCTAAGTCTTGCTTTTTGGCTTGAATAATTTGCCTTTGAAGTTCCGTTTCTAACTTGTTTAACTGTGCTTGATGTTGTGCAAATTCGCTTTTCAACTCAGGACTATCTAGAACGGCGAGGACTTGTCCTTCCACCACACTGTCACCAGACTCTACCAAGTAGGTAACCGTTCCCTGAGCAGGGCTATATATAGTGGGGCGCCGCGCTGCCACGACTTTACCTTGAACAGAAATATCGCGGATGAAGTCACCTCGCTTCACTGATGCTATGTGAACTTTATCGCTAGAAACAGCTGTTTGACCGCTTGCCCACTGTGTAAAAATGGGGGTCATAAAAAAAACAGCAATTAATATAAAAATACCAATTACTATTATGAATAATCTATTTTTCTTTGGTCTTTCAACCACCGAGTCTTGAGCGCTCGTATCTGGAATATAGGCCATGAAATAATCCTTTTACCACTGCCTTAGCTATTGAGTACTATGTATTTTTGGAGCATTATTACTAACTATTCCACCACAATCACATCTCTTCGTTTAATTATTAGAAGCCAACAATTTAATACCAAAGCATGAATTATCTAGCGAAGTAGACCTCAAAAGCTTAAAACAAATCTGGTAACCTGAGTGCCTAAACCTTACACAAAGCCAAGACTAATGTCACGAGAAATAAAACATTTTGTTAACTATTTGGTTTGATTTTTGACAACCTCTAAGTACCGACTCTCGATAAACTTTTTTTCTTTAGACAAGTGCTCTAATGCTTCTCGCGTTTGTTCCAACTCTTTTTGGATAGCCTGAAGCTTTGGCCCATCTTCTACTTCTTGCTCTTGCACCATTAGCTGTTGCAAAGCCTGATTTTGTTCGGCTATTTGTCGTTTGTATTCATTAATCGTTAGAGACATATCTTGACGCTCCTTCTCAAAGGTAGCGACCAATTGCTCCAATTCTTGCTCGGACGTACCTCCCATCGCTTTAGAAGCTTCCAACTGCTGCTTTAATGTGTCATTTTCTTTTTGTAATTCCTCTGTAGATTCATATTGGTCATAAAGTTTTCTTCTTGTTTGCTTCAGTCGCTCTAAACTCTTCGACAGATCCCCCCTAAGTTTCTTTATTAATCGATGCGACTTAAGTAGCTTACTGTTTAAATCGTCCATGCGAGTTTGTTCTTCGGTCGAGATATGATCCTGTGTAGAGCGTTTAACCTCTGCTAATTGCTGCTCTAAATGGACTTGTAAATTAGCCAACTCTTGAATGGTATGTTGATTATCTTCAACAAACTTCATCGACTTATTTATCGCTTCGCGACAATGTTGGAGTAGATACTGTTGCTCTGGGTTGGATGTCCCAGCTCCACCAGCAGCCTTTGCAAAGAGCCTAAACTCTCGGAGGATTAACAGCAAAATATAGAACCAAAAAGCCAATATCAGCAGCCCGATATTTACCGTCATATAGATAAATACATCAATTGGTAGTTTACCTAGAAACATATTGCACACTCATTATTTTCTTACTTTCATTTTAGTATTGGTTAAAAATCGTGCCTATAATAAATCTATATTTTTCAATAAAGTGGTAATTTGTGAAGATATTGCTCGTGGATGACAGTGCGGCAACACTTGAGATTATTCGTCGCGGTTTAGTACGTTTTAGATATCGCAAGTTGTTGATAAAGAAAGCACAAAGTGCAAAAGAAGCCCTGAAAATCATCGGCTCTTGGCATCCTGATATTGTATTAACTGACTGGCATATGCCTGATATTTCGGGACTCGCATTAGTTAAAGCTATCAAACAGAAACAACTGGGTGTGACCATGGCAATGGTAACCACTGTCGACGACCGCGAGCAAATAAAGCTAGCCCTTGATTACGGAGCGGCATTTGTGCTGTCTAAACCATTTGCAGATGATGACCTCCACAATAAAATCATGCCCTTGGTCAAAGCCGCAGAGGAAAGCTCAAAAACAAGGGAAATTCATACTCTGCACAAAGGCGTTCCTTTGCCTCAAGTTGGACAACTTGAAAAACTTATGAATAAACATATCGACACTGAACTGAGGCTCTATCAGATTAATCAAATGGAGTATGATCCTGATAACCTGCCTTGCGTCATGGTTGCATACGAGGATCCTAGTAGTCAGAAGGTACGCGCAATAGGGATATTTGATGTGTATTCAGTTTGTGTGCTCGCCGCTTCCACTGGAAATTTAACAGATCAGGCAGGATTTGAAGCCATTCATCAACACCAGATCACAGAGCACATGTTAACCGCTTGCCACTCAGCATTAAACTCAACTTCTTATGCGTTTTTGGATGGAATAACAAGAAGAAGTCTAAGAGTAAAAGCCCTACAGCTAGTCACTAAACCTTTTCCTAAATTGAAGCGTCTGTATAAAACTGCTTCAAATATGAGGATAGATATATGCTGCCAACGCCCAAACATGGCGCAAGGGAAAATCCTATTGGTCGGACTTTTAAGCTAGTGCTTTTAACAAGACCCCCGGATCGCTGATCCCGGCTTCTTTTAGCGCTTCTTGAATATTTTTCGTCAACTCAACAACTTGGCTCTGCATGCGCAGTATAAATTCAAGTTTTTGTGTCACCAACTCAGCTTTCATTTCATCAGAATAAGAGTCACTTGCCTTTAATTCATCAAGTAATTTTTGTTCCTCTTTAATTTTTTCTCTTAACTCTTCGAGCTTTTCAACCATTTTTTGGATATGCGGAGGCAGTGCGGCTTCTTCTTGCTCTTCCTTTACCTCTTCTCCAGACAATTTAGACATATCTTCTTCAGATAACCTAAGAGGCCTGGGCGAGTTCGCCTCTTCAACTTTGGCTTCCTGCTCATTCTGACTCGTAGCTGATTGAATTGGGGAGTGAATTAAAAAGTTAACGTTCATTGTTGTTTGGCCAACATGATTCCTTTGACCTACATATCGGTAATTTATCGAATATCTTTAGTAAAAAATTGCGCGGCATCCTTGCCGCTGCTTAATAAGGGTAACGTCAACGAACAAGACATAAAAAACATTGATCGAACAAAAAAACACAGTAGATTGACGTACGGTTAAACAAGGAGAAAATACTATGAAATTGAAATTAACAACTAAAAAAATGAAGCAATTAAATCGCAGCAACAACCTTCCTCTGGAAAGAACCAAAGATATAGCTGGTGGAACAGCAACAGATGCTTGTAGCGATCCATCCAGATATCCTCAAAGTTGTCGGGTTCACTAATCTGAAGTTTACTACGGCACCAGCTCAGGGTGAGACGTATTTCGTTAATACCATTACAAAGATATGCTCAGCCCTGAATTCACTTCAAAATAAGCGCGAACATGCTTCCAGAGTATGGAATCTTTTTGGCCTGTATGCTATTTCATCAAGGAACGATCCCGCCGTGAAAATTAGCTTGGCTGTTACAGCTATATAAAATGATACATTAATAAAAATTGCGCGGCATCCTTGCCGCTGCAAGTGCTTGGGAATGGAATCACTCAGCCTCAAAAACTAACTGAGCTTAAAATAATTCTGTTTTAAGATTTGCTTACAATTGCTTAATGCACGGTTTAACGCCTGCAGCAGGGTTTTACCTTTGGTCTTAACCTTTAACGTCGGTAATCCAGGTAACAAAAGCTCAACTTGGCATAAGGTAAGCCTGCCAACCTGCTTATCCACCTGTTTTTCAATTCGTACATTTATCTTTCGAATATTGTTTGTATAACCACTTAACGCTGCATTTATCGCTTTAGTGAAAACCACTTTACTTGACACCGCTATAGGTTCATTTACACCAACAAGATTCAGTTTCATCATTACCTCAGACAATCGCATCAAATATTACTGTATTGAAAACTTAGAATGACTCGAATATCAAAGCGTTTTCGCTACATTCTCTCAACTTATACTTGCGCCGTGAGATCAAATCTACTAATGTTCACCAAAAGAGAAAAGCTGATTATATCTAACCTAAAGTAAGATTTTTACGAACAATATGAATATAAACTTCAATCACCTTTACTATTTTTGGCAAGTAAGCAATGAAGGCAGTATTGCTGGTGCAAGCAAAGTCCTTCATTTGACACCTCAAACAATTAGTGCGCAACTATCTAGTTTGGAAGCACGCCTTGGGAAACCTCTATTCATAAGAGAAGGAAGAGGTCTCAGATTGACTGACTTCGGCATTTTAACCAAACAGTATGCGGATGATATGTTTTCGATTGCAAAAGAGTGGTTGGAGACAACACAAGATGGCGCAACAGCTATACATCGTACATTAAAAGTTGGTATTTCTGATGCGATTCCAAAATCATTGGTTTCAAAGTGGCTTGCTCCACTGATAGAAAATGAGCAAGTTGCCAATTTACATTGTATTGACGGTCAACAATCAGAATTGCTAGCTCAGATGGCCATGCATAAGCTCGATATCGTGCTTGCAGATAAGCCACTTGATAGTCACCTTCCTTTTAATGTTTTTTGCCACGAGATTGGAAAAAGTCAAATTGGCTTATATGGTTCAGCTTCAAACAGTGAGCAACTCAGTGCAAATTATCCAAAATCGTTACAAGATCAGTCGCTCATTCTTCCAGCAAAGCACAGCCCTGTAACTAACTCGATTCAATTTTGGCTCCAAGAGCAAAATATAGAAATTAAAGTGGCTGGTCATGTAGATGATAGTGCTTTAATGAAAGCATTAGGCCAACAAGGATTCGGTATCTTCCCAGCTCCGCTGTCAATACAATCAGAATTGAAGCGCCATTATGATGTAAACCTTATAGGCACAATTGAAAGTGCATACCAAAATTACTACGCCTTCACACCAGACAGATTGATTAAGGACTCCATTTTTAACGAATTTGTAAACTTTGCGAAGGGCATCAGCTGACTTAAAGTGTCAGCTTATGTTGGACTGTAAAAGAGAAGATAAATTCTGCTTATATCGCCTTGATAGATGAAGTGAGTCGCCATTTTCCAAAATAACATCGTAATCACCATTATCTCTTGTTTTAAGTTCACTAATTGCATTCAAATTAACGAGTGAAGACTTGTGGATCCTAGAGAAGCCAAACATCTTTAAATTTTTTTCCATCGCAGACATGGTATCCCGATGAAGTATTGAGCGCTGCCTATTTATCAAATGGAGCTCAACATAATTACCGGCACCTCCAACCCAAGCCAGTTCTTCAACTTTAATAACATGAATATGCCCGGAGTCTTTCACTATTAGTCGTTGATTTGGCATGTACTCAGAGGTTAGCTCCTGAGGACTTGAGAATACTGTATGAAGTATGTTCTCAATAAGCGTATCTGTCTTATCTCGCCCTTCAAGAGACATCACTGTACAAGAACTGAGTTTGGTATCTGTAGTGATCTTTATAGTCGAAACAGATGAGAACTTTTTCGCGATCAATTCTTGCTTTTTGGGATCACTTTCAAACGAAGAATCTATTAACAAACAGTCTATTTCACCCGACTCAATAGTTTCCAAAATATCAACAAAAGTTTGATAGTAAACAAACTGGGAACAAACAGCGACTTCCTTTAACTTTGTACTCATTTCAACGCCAAGCGCAGACAAATAGCAGGGAATCAAGATTGTCACTTTTTTCATTCATCACCTTAAAGACATCAACAGGTTAACAAAGATACTAATACTTTGTATCTCATTTCACAATAGTTAACAAATAATTGTTATAGATTGTCACAGTGTAATTCGCAAATTAAATTTGATCTTTTTTTTAACTCCTGTCGTCACTACTTTCCGTCACCTTACGTATCTCAACTGGCATATTCCCGACTTCCGACATAGCCTCCTCGTGATACTAATAAGCCTTTGTGATGAGTTAGCAAGCTCGCCAAAGGTATCCAAAACAAACCTATCAGGGGATATCATGAAACAATTCAAGCGTTCTAAGTTAAGTATGCTTATAACTTCTGCGTGCCTAATCGGTGGAAGTTTGAGCATTCAAGCGTCAGCTGAAGAAGCTGCAGATGGTGCTAATGACGAAGTCGAAAGAATTTCTATTACGGGCTCTCGTATTCAGCGTGTCGCGTTAACGGCAAAAACACCTGTTATCGAACTAGACGGAACTGAGTTTGCAATATCTGGTAACTTAAACGTCGAGCAGAAACTTGCCGAGTTACCACTAACAGTTCCTTCTTTCGGACCAAGCTCAAATAACCCTGGTGATGGTACCGCGCGAGTAAATTTACGTGGTCTAGGTGATGAGCGTACCCTTGTTCTTGTTAATGGTCGCCGCTGGGTACCAGCAACACAAACAGGTGTTGTCGACTTAAACACTATTCCTGCTTCTCTTATCGAAGGTGTAGACATCATTACCGGTGGTGCAGGTGCGGTATATGGCTCTGATGCACTAGCAGGTGTTGTAAACTTTCGATTGAAAGACGACTTCGAAGGCGCTGAAATCTCTGCGTTATACGACATCACTGAAGAAGGCGACGGGGAAAAGTTCAACACAGACCTCACCCTGGGTGGAAACTTTGCCGATGGTAAAGGCAACGCCACTATTTATTTTGGTTACGCTAAACGTGAATCAATCTTCCAAGGCGACAGAGACTTTACTAACGTAACGCTCACTGAAGGCGATACGGGTTTAGTGCCTGGTGGGTCATCTGGTATTCCTGGGACAAGAATATTTGCAGGCCCTACACTTCCTAATGGTACAACTCTAGGTCGTTTTGGTCCAAATGGTGAAGGCCTACCATATACATCAGCCGATGCATTTAACTATGCCCCTGATAACTACCTACAACTACCACAAGAGCGTTTAACACTTAACTCTTTTGCACACTATTACATCAATGATGACACACGCTTATATAGTGAACTATCTTTCATTCGCAACGAAGTGCCATCACAACTAGCTCCGACTCCAGCGTTCGTAAATGGCTTGGTGGTTAACCCTGACAGCCCATACTTCGGTGCAGACGTTCAAGCCGCAATGAAAGCATTGGTGCCAGAACTCGATGATGACGGTGAACCAACTGGCAATATGGTTAGTCAGCTTGACGCCGATGGTAACTTTACATTCGCTACAATCGGTCGTCGTATGGTTGAAAACGGTCCACGTCAATCGATTGATACACGTAATGCGATGCGAGTGTTGATAGGTGTTGATGGCTTTATTGGTGACTGGGCATACAACGCTTACTACAGCCGCTCTGAGCTGGACCGCTCTAACCTACTTAATAACGACGTTTCTGAAACGCGCTTCAGACAAGCTATTTTAGTAACTGACGATGGTAGTGCATGTCAAGACACGTCAGGTGGCTGTGCACCATTGAACATCTTCGGTGAAGGCAATATTTCACAAGCAGCGATTGATTTTATCAACGTCGGGGCATCTAACGTAACAAACATTAAGCAAGAAATTATCCACATCGATTTTGCTGGTGAGCTACCATTTACTGTACCATCTGCTGATATGCCAATTGGTTTTGTAATTGGCTACGAAAGCCGTTTTGATGATTCACGCTTCCGCCCTGATGAGTTCTTAGCATCCGGTGATGTTTTGGGCTTTAACGCTGGCGAGCCAACAGTTGGTAGTTATAGCGTTGATGAAATATTCACAGAGATTGATATCCCGCTAGTAACTGATGCAGCATTTGCTGAAGACATTACACTTTGGTTTGCGGGACGTCTTTCTGACTATTCAAACATTGGTAATGCATCTTCATTTGCAACAACTATAAACTGGAAAGTGAATGAATACGTATCTTTCCGAGCTGGTTACCAAGAATCTGTACGTGCGCCTAATATCTCAGAACTATTCCAAGGCGCAGCAAATGGTTTCCCTAGCGCAACCGATCCATGTAGCGTAGACGGTTTTGTAGAAGGAAAAACAGATAGAGCTCTTTGTGAGGCTCACGGCGTTTCAGCTTCTCAAGTTGGCGTATTTGAGCAAGCAAACGCGCAAATCGAAGGTAGCTTCGGTGGTAATCCTGACCTGAAAGAAGAAACATCAGAAACCGTTACTCTCGGTCTTGTTATTACACCAACCGAAAACTTTGACATTACAATCGATTACTTCGATATCACGATTGATGATGCAATCGATGTACTAGGTGGTGGCGTAAACAATATTCTGGATGTTTGTTACAATCAACTTAAAGATCCTAACTCTGAATACTGTCAAGCAATTACTCGTCGTCCTGACGGTAACGTAGACCTTGTTACAGCGCTAAACGCGAACATCGCGTCGCTAGGAACCAAAGGCTATGACGTTAACTTCAACTGGACCACAGAGCTTGGCTTTGGTATCGGTGAAAATGGTTCAACACTGAACATTAACTCTAAGAACACAATCTTGGATGAGTTCTTCAGAACGCCAAGCGTTGGCTTCACAGAAACTAATTACTGTGCTGGTAAATTTGGTAATACTTGTGGTATACCACGTCCTGAGTTCCAAAGTAATAACCGCTTTACATGGACTTCAGGTGATTTGAGCATAGCGGCGCTAGTTCGATATATGAGCGAAGTTGATGAAGATACTGGCGAAAACGAAATTGTGCCTATATCTAAAGCAGAATGGTACCTTGACCTTAGTGCGAGCTACCACTTCACAGATCACCTACAAGCAACATTTGGTATCAAGAATGTGTTAGACACAGAGCCAACACCACTAGGTGACGCTCAACAGCAAGCAAATACATTCCCAGAGTTGTATGACGTAATAGGTCCTCGCTACTTCTTAAGCGCTGTGTACACGTTCTAATCCACTAATACAGAAAACAAGGGAGCTTCGGCTCCCTTTTCAGTTATTTGTGTAATAGTTTTTTTATTCACAGCAGGTTACTAAGTTTTAAATCAAGCTCGCTGAAAGATTGATTAATCCTAACAAAACTTCAAGCAGCGTCACTTTGCTCGCAACTAGATAAAGTTTGACTAAGATAAAGAGTATGCAGCTCAGCCTAATTGACCGTTTAAGAAAAAATAACATGAAGCAAACATCCGAAATCAATATCGCAGTTCAAGATGCTTTCAAATTGCTCCAACAAAAACAGTATCAGCAAGCGTTAACGAAGCTTCAGCCGTTTACTGATTCGCCTCACCCCGACCTACATTATCTTTTGGGAATTTGCTATAAGTCACTAGCCGAATGGCAGAGTGCAATAACCTCATTAAGTGATGCCGCTAAGCTCGCGCCACTTAAAACCGAGATCTTAACTCATTTAGCCAAATGTTATTGGCTATCGGGTGATTTGCACCAAGCAGAGTCTCATTACCTTACGCTGTATAATACTGAGCCAAAGAATCTAGATTTACTTAAAAACTTGTCGCTTCTTTATCTCGAACAAAACCGCCTCGACATGGCCTATCAGTGGGCTTTGAAAGGACAATCACTCGATACTTCTGGGCAACTCACCAAAATTCTCGGAGACATTGAAAAAACAAAGGGAAACCTCAAACAAGCGATCAGCTATTATCAATCAGTACCGCAACACTCTCAGGTTGCTTTTCGAGCAATACACAATTTAGGCCTTTGCTATAAGTTACAAGCTAAATTTGAACAAGCAATTCAATGCTTTAGGTTTGTTCACCAAAGCGCACCTGAACACTTCGAGCCGCTTTATAATCTTGGGGACTGCTTTTTTGCAAATGGTCAGTTTGAACCAGCACAACAAGCCTACACTCAGGCACTGAAGCGAGCGCCACACAACCCAACCGTCCATAAAGCACTGAACGAACTTTATTGGCAGAGCGGGCAACATCAGCTTTTTGCTAGCAGTTTAATAACAGCACTAGAGTCAGCCAATAATCAACAGCAACTTACAGAGTGTCTAGCCGAACTTTACTGGAACACCAGTCAGTACACATTATGCGAGCAATGCATACAGAAGTCGGGTTATGCAGACAAATCAGCCACGCTTCTAGCATTAAGAGGGCGTTTGGCAGCCACGAACAATGAGCTAAACACTGCCTATAAACATTTAGATGATGCCAATAAGCTAACCGTTAATTATGACAGGATCTGTGAGCAAGCAAAATTTGCAATCCAACTTGGGGAGTTTAGTACCGCACAATCCCTACTCGAGTACGTGTTGCAAGCACAGCCTAACTCACAACTTGCATTAGCTTGGCTAAGCGTAGTGTATCAAGCCACGGACAAAGAAAAGCATCGTGCTTTATGCAACCCAAACTTTGTCCTTACTACAACCTTAGACACTCCGAACGGCTATCGAAATAGTGAAGACTTTCTTAAAGAATTAGAGTCTTGTTTACTAACGCTTCATCAAGGTAAGCAAGCACCAAGTGAGCAAACTGTAGTAAATGGCTCACAAATTTCTGGTGGCTTGCTTAATAGAGATATCGAAGTCATCACCAAAGCTCGAGCTCAATTACTGCAAGATATTGAAAAATGTCTCAATAACCTAGAGTTAGTGCCTGAGCACCCATTTTTGGCTCATTTAAATAAGGATAAATTAATTACTGGTTCGTGGTCTGTCAAATTAACAGAGCAAGGCTTCCACGTGAGTCATATCCACCCCGCTGGCTGGATAAGTGTGGTTTTATATATCAACACGCCAAACGACGATAGCAACAATGGGGTAATTGAATTTGGTAGACCTCCCCTAGCACCTCCTTACGATTTTCCACCATTTAAAACTGTAAAACCTAAACGAGGACAAATCGTGATCTTCCCCTCTTATTTTTGGCATGGAACACAGCCATTTAACGCATCAGACAATAGCTATCGAATGACGTTGCCACTCGATATTGGCGTAATCAATAATTAACAAGAGATATTATTTTGATGGCAAACGAAGAGATACAACCTCTCAACATTGACACACTTTTACAGCCAATCCTAGAATGCGAATCGCAAAATAGTTGGCCATTATTACTACCAAAGTTACTCGATGCCTACCCACAGAGTGCAGAGCTAAGCTATCGTGTAGCTGTCATTTTAGAACAAATTGGGGCGTTAGCCGAAAGTGAAAAAGCCTACTTTCACTGCATTGATCTTGCGCCCAAAAATTATCTAGTTTACTTGTACCTTGGATATTTACTAGAGACTAAGAGCGAGGAGAATACGGCACTAGCATGTTATGCCCTGTGTGAAACACTGACAGGCAGCTTTAAACGGCTTCAGCTTGCCAATAGCACAGCTCCTCAAACGCTTAAACGTTTTCAAAAAGCTTGGCAATGTATGGAAAGAAACCTTGGTACTGCATCAAGCATTGAGTCTGGACGCTGGGTTCAATACAGTAGTAAGCCCTTTGAAACACCTCAAGCACCACATCTTTTTTACGTACCTAATCTAACTGCAAAACCAATCTGGCTGGCACAGCAATTTTCATGGTATGAAAGCTTTAGCACCATGATCCCCGACATCATTAAAGAGTTTCACGCTACTTTTAATACCGCATCTTCGCACCTTACCCCCTATTTATCGGGTAAAGAGTATGAAAGCGTATTCCCAAAGCTTGCAAACAGCAACAACTGGCAAGCACTATCCATTTTTAAAGAGGGGATCGAAGACGTTTCGGTGTCAAAGCACTTTCCTATTCTAAAAAAGGCTTTAGAGAAAGTGCCTTACTACGGCTTGACGGCATCCCCATACGAAGTGTTTTACTCTAAGCTAGCAAAAGGCCAAACTATTACTCCACATTATGGCCTTTCCAATCACAGTCTAACAGTACATTTGGCTATAGATATTCCCCACGACTGTTACTTAGAGGTCGATGGTAACCGCATTTTATGGCAAGAACATCAACTCACCATATTCGACGACTCTTATTTGCATTTAGCGCACAACGGTAGTGACCGAGATCGGATTGTACTTATTTTCTCCATTTGGCACCCTGATCTATCATTAACTCAGCGCCGAGCAATCCAGTTAGAGTTTTTAAATAGGCAAAACCTCATTGACAATTTAAATGCAACTCTGAGTGAATACAGAAGCGATCACTAGTATCCCAATTTTCGTCACGGCAACCCTTCAACTTGCCACAAAAGGGGTTGTTACTATGCAAATAGTCCGTAACGTTAAGACTGACCTTATAATTTAAGGTCTCCCTGGATAATTTCGGGGGGCGACCCCCGTTTTTTCAAGCTAGCCATATGATAAATCACAGTGCTAGAATCCCATCACAGCCTTCAAAAAAACGTAAATTCATGCAAAAACCGACCATCACTATCCATTACTGCGTACTTTGCCAATGGATGTTGCGAGCAACTTGGCTTGCACAAGAGTTACTTTCAACTTTCTCTGACGATTTACAACAAGTCGCGTTAGTGCCAGCAAGTAAAGGCGTATTCAAAATTTACTATAACAATACGCTAATTTGGTGCCGAAAGGCGGATGAAGGTTTTCCTGAAGCCAAAGTGCTCAAAAGAAGGGTGAGAGATTTGTTAGATCCTGAGCGTGATTTAGGTCATATGGATAAATAACTAGCTAACAATGATGGCTATAACTTAATCCCGGGATTACAGTCGGGCCTAGAATCGCCGCTGTTTCACCGCTCAATGAGGTGAGCATCTGGTGCTGCTTCACGGACGAATTCCAGCACATGGTCCAGACCTGAGTCGCTCAGATTTAGCCCCGTGCGTACGGGGAACACGGGATTGGTAGAAATCCTCGATGGTGGCAACCCGGTTTAGCCCCGTGCATACGGGGAACACCTGCTCACCAATTTGAGCGGCGGCATTCATGGCGGTTTAGCCCCGTGCGTACGGGGAACACGTTTATACCTAATATTTACACGTAAACTGTGACGGTTTAGCCCCGTGCGTACGGGGAACACTTGGCTGCTCGTTGTTTCGCTGTTTTCCTCGCCGGTTTAGCCCCGTGCGTACGGGGAACACTTTTCAGCAAAGCCAATTGTTGATTTCAGGCGCGGTTTAGCCCCGTGCGTACGGGGAACACCTGCTCACCAATTTGAGCGGCGGCATTCATGGCGGTTTAGCCCCGTGCGTACGGGGAACACGTGACAGGCAAAATCAAAGGAATATTAAATTACGGTTTAGCCCCGTGCGTACGGGGAACACGTCATCTAGAGCGCTCTCTGCCAGCTTGGTTTTCGGTTTAGCCCCGTGCGTACGGGGAACACACCTTTGCTATCTGAAGACATATAGCCCAACGCGGTTTAGCCCCGTGCGTACGGGGAACACTGTATGTGCAATCGTTGCAGCAGTTAACCGTGCGGTTTAGCCCCGTGCGTACGGGGAACACGCCCCCTCAAGTTTTCTACTGTTTTTAGAATCCGGTTTAGCCCCGTGCGTACGGGGAACACGATAAAGAAGCGATTAAAGATCTAATTGCTGACGGTTTAGCCCCGTGCGTACGGGGAACACATTTTCATTTTGATGGTGAGGACGATATAGAGCGGTTTAGCCCCGTGCGTACGGGGAACACCAAGCGTATCGAGTGCTATCTAAAAATTCTCACGGTTTAGCCCCGTGCGTACGGGGAACACATGACCAGATTAGTAATGATTGGGCTAACACTCGGTTTAGCCCCGTGCGTACGGGGAACACGATATCGAGAGCGGTTTCGCTAGCATTGAATCCGGTTTAGCCCCGTGCGTACGGGGAACACCGGCTCAAAATCTAAATCACGATCGATAACCACGGTTTAGCCCCGTGCGTACGGGGAACACGTGAAGAGTATGTTCAGCCCCTACTAGACAAACGGTTTAGCCCCGTGCGTACGGGGAACACCGGGTTGTTGTTACGTAGCCCGCGAACCGTGTCGGTTTAGCCCCGTGCGTACGGGGAACACGTAGAGGGGGACGGTGTTCCTTCATTAGATCAACGGTTTAGCCCCGTGCGTACGGGGAACACATGGTAACGATAAGCTATCAAACGAGAATACGCGGTTTAGCCCCGTGCGTACGGGGAACACAATTGTAAATTAATTTTATTTAATTTTTTCAACGGTTTAGCCCCGTGCGTACGGGGAACACGCGGTGGGCAACTTCTGAAATGAGACTGAGCGCGGTTTAGCCCCGTGCGTACGGGGAACACGGTCAAGGCGGCGCGGACGCGGTTAAAACAGGCGGTTTAGCCCCGTGCGTACGGGGAACACTCAAGATTGTGGATATTTCTGAAAGACCAAAGCGGTTTAGCCCCGTGCGTACGGGGAACACTCTAAAATTATATACTTGTTTTTAATAAAGAAAAATCACCTAGTAAAAGTTACCGAAAATTTTAGGTACAAAAGCACCTCTCACTATGAGGTATAAATCTTAATCACCAACTTGTTAAAGAGCATTAAATCGAATTAAAAAAACGAGGGGAGTTCGCTAACCAGCTCCCGGATTATCATTTGCTCTGGGCGTATACTTCACCAATCTCAGGCCCTGAAAATCGACAGGCATTCTGGCGTTTTCGCCGTAAGTGATAAAATCAAAACCCGACTCGGTATTAGTTGCCCAAGCCATAACCGCATTGCCGTCTTCCGCCAGCTCACTGACCTGAAACCAGATCATTTCACGAATGCGCTTGCTCACATCACCTACATACACACCGGCGCGGATCTCCAGCAGCCACACCGCCAGACGACCTCTTAACCTCGGTGGCACCGCCTCAGTAACAACCATGCACATACTCATAGTGACCCTCCGCTGCGATGGCCCTCGTCGCCTATGGATTCAGGCTCAGGAATAGCAGGCGGTTGTGCGTCAGCATAGGGCTCGGGCGGTGTTACCTCTCCGGCGGCTAATACTTCTTCAATCAGCGGGATAAGGCGTGGTAATACCTTGTCTTTACGGAACGCTTCGCGACAGGCGATGCGTACTTCACGATCGGGGGATTGTGGCCGCCGTTTGGCAATTTTAAACGCCACAGGCACCACGGTATCGAATTTTATAATGTCAGCAATATCATACACAAACGACAATGGCTTGCCTGTATGCAAAAAGCCAATGGCAGGCGCATAGCCAGCGGCCAGCACTGCTGCTTCGGTGACGCCATACAAGCAAGACGTAGCGGCGCTGATACATTGATTGATCACATCGCCCTTTGCCCAATCCTTAGGGTCGTAGCGTCGTCCCTGCCAGCTCACCTGATACTGTTTGGCAAGCAGCTCATAGGTTTTGCGCACGCGCGTGCCTTCAATGCCCCGAAGCTGGTCAACCGAGCGTCGCTCCGGTGCCGGTTCGCCAAAGCGTAGCTCAAACATTTTGCGCACGACTTTAAGTCGCAGGTTTTCATCCAACGCCAGCTTGGCCTGATAGAGCAACTTATCGGAGCGTGCACCACCGGGCTGCCCAGCGGAGTAAAGCCTGACTCCCGCTTCTCCCACCCAAATAAGCAACGTGCCCGTGGTCGCTGCCAACTTCACCGCAGCATGGCTCACCCGAGTGCCCGGTTCCAGCATAATACACACCACAGAGCCCACCGGAATAAGCATCCGCTCGCCGTTTACTTCATCAATCACAACAAATGCGCCGTCGCGCACATCAATACGCCCCATACCAATAAAAATCATTGAGTTACGATCTTTAATTGGAATAGGTTTTAAAGGAAGAAATGCCATTCCCTGCACTCCTAAATTAAGTAAAAAATTAGGAAAAAGGCGAGTCACCCCGCCTTACTGATTAGATTACAAAGGTTTAATCAACATCAGCCCGCAGCCAAAAGCTTTGGAGCGGCCAATGCCGTTGAATAATGCCTCAGTAAACTTTTCGGGGTCTGTCACCTCAAGCTGACCGACTATATCGACAGTAGAAAAGCGGATCTGGTTTTTCCCTTTTGCAACCTGGTGTTGCTGATAAGCAAAAATATCGCAATCAGCTAACTCAGCTCTGGCACTCAGGCTCAACAACCGCTCACTCCACCACTGGCGCAACACTAAATCAGTTTTAAACCTTAACCACATTTCAAGTAGATCGCTGCGTGCTATTTGCTCAGAAAGTTGCAATTCCGCTTTCCAATTAGCGACAACACCATCATCAGCAAAATCCAACAATTGGCTTTTAAGCCGAGATTTTTTGCTCACTTGAGGATCTACCCCCAACTTTGTAAGCTCGCTTAGCAATAAACTTTGCTGTGTGTTCATCACCACATCGTGGCGACGGTTGTTTTTACACACCGTCGGATTAAGTGTAATTTGATAGCTGAGCTTTTGTCCCTGATATAATACAGGGTTGAATCGCTTGGTTTGGATAGCAAATATCTCATTATAGTTTTTCGGCTCCTGTGCCGAGAGCACCATAAACTGATCGAGCGCGTCATTGACGGTACAATATAAAAAACCGCGTTTTTGCTCACCGGCAAACAGCTTCCAGAGTAACTGGTGGCTGGCGTAGCAACCATTCACAGCGAGTTTTTGACGCTCCTCTCTGGCCATGGCATTACCCAACAACTTTATCTGACTTAAAAACACTAGCTCCTCCTTACCTTTGATATTCAACCACCAGCTGATGCTCGGTGCGCAAGTCAAACAGCCATTCTTTCCTGTCTATCGGATTATCCCGTACACTCTGAGTATGAACTCGCTCTGTCTGCTCAGCGATGAGATCTGCCCTGTCACCCTGCCAGTAGTAACTCACGGTTTTATCCGGTTTAAGCCAAATTGAATCGGCCTGCTCAGTACCTAGTATCGTCGGGAACTCATGATCTAATGCCGCTTTTAGCGATACGTTTTCAACTAAGGTCGGGCACAGCGGTGCTGCTAATGGGCAAGATTTACGTCCCAAGTACAACATATATTTAGGCCGTAACAATGCAGCGCGGATCACCTCTAACGAGTACGTTGAAGAGCTCGATTCTAGCGCAACAACCCACAGCCCGCTTTCCCGGTAATCACGGTTTGACAGTACGGTGTTTACCTTTTTCGACTTAACCAGTTCGTCACGCCGAGTGTATAGCCGCACTTTTTTATCTTCACTCGGTACTTGCGCTGTATGAAAGTCTCTGAGCAAGCTACCCGCATTGTACTGTTTAACATGGCAGCTTAACGCTTCGTTTAACGTATTTAAGTCGGCTTTATCTTCACGCTTAATGCCAAGCGCAGCAGCAACCAAACCAAGCAATGCGCCTCGTGTCGGGCGAATATTGGTGGGTCGGTCGCCGCCCACAGCCGCGTCTCCCCAACTGGCTAAAGGCCCGTATAGTCTGATCACCAAATAATTACTGGTTTTCATAGAGACCCCATTAATCAGCAGCAAAAGCCTGCAAAGACTTAAAGTTGCCTTCACCTGTTAATACATTGATAGATTGACGACTATCTGCACAAGGCTCATAAACAGAATCAAAGTTCTCGATTTGGCTTTCTAAACGCTGAACAGCGATTTGCGTCACGTTCTCACTCTCGTCAAGGGCCTTTACAGGGCTTACAAAAGCACTTGCAAGTGAACGAGGCTGCTGTTCCCCTTTTTCTACCAGAATGTAAGAGGCATAAGCATGAGATGCAAAACTATTTTGTTTGCCTTTTGGTGAGATTTTCGCGATGCATTCAAGCAAAGAAGCAATGGTTTTGTTGGCAAGCACTAAATCACCAGAAAGGTTATCTACCAACTGCTCTTTATCAATACAGATATAGTTGTACAGCACCGCAGAAGCAAAACCGCTGTCACCAATATGCGCAGCACCTTGATCTCCCTTTCCTGCATTGAGATCGTCTACCGCGGTAAAGTAGTCACTTTCTACCGTGACATTTTCAACACTGATTGCATGTGCAACCTGACACGCAGCTTCAACGTTAAACTCCGGACTCGACGCCAGCATGCGTCCAAACAAAGCAATATCTGCGGCTTGGTTTTCTGCTTTAAGTAGTTGCAACTCGTCTTTTTGCGGTCCGCGATTTTCTGTTGCTAGTTGATCTGCTAATGCAAATACCGCTGTTTTTTCGCTGGGGCTAATGTGTGCCAGCTGCTCAATCTCCAGCGAATCTTTTTTACCTTTGCCAAAAACTCCCGCGATCTCAATTGCCCAAGCTTTGGCGTCTTTCTCTTTTACTTCTTTTTCTATCAAGTAGTTGAATACTTCAACGCCAAGTTTTTTGGTTCTAGTACCAATGTGATCAGCTAAGCTCGTTTGAAATACGTCACTCACCCGCCAATTGCGCTTTGAACTTTGCGAACTGACTCTCAGCCTTTCAAAGCCACCAAACTTGGCTGTTTTCGGTCTACCGGTTTCTTCCCTGTTCAGATTTGCAGGTGCGTATGATGTAAGAGTGTGGATCTGAATAAATTTGCTCATCGTATTTTCCTTATTTATGCCTTGTTCGCTACATCTTTGTAATAGTCCATCGCCCAGCGTACGGCGATCCGCTTGTCAGCCCGTCTGGGCGCCTGATAATTGTGTTCTTCAAACCAGCAGGCGATGTCGTCTGCTAGGCTTAAAATGTTTGTTTTATTGTTCAACTGGGCCAGAAGACGGCTCAATTGTGTAACAAATTCCTGCTCGTTTTTTGCAGCCTGAAGGTTCTGAAATCGCAACTCACTGACTACAGGCTTATCTGCGCCCTCTTCCACATGCCCTAAGTCTCTGGCAAAGGTGCCACGCTCATGATGGCTCCGCACCATACTGAGGCTTTTGGCTATCACGGCAAAGCAGGGCATCACCCAGCCCTTTTTATGATTGTGTATCTCGACGGGTAGCGCCTGCCATAGTGCCGAAAAGCCCTGAGTGAGATAAACGTCGTCCAACCTGGAAGCACGCTTAAGCTGGGCACGAAATACTGTTGGCGCTGGCCTGATACTTAACTCAGCCTGAGTTGCCTCATCATCCGACATAGAAACCCACCAGCGAAACACGGTATGAAATGCATCCCAGCTAATTGTATTGAACAGCTGACTTTTTGGTTTGTAATTAAGCGTCATTGGCTTGTGCCTCCTTGTCTTGTGTCTTTAGGTTGTAACGCCGTTTAAAGTCTTTACTTATTTTCTTCCCATGTAACCAGGCGGTCAGCTTCTGTCTTGCTGCCACTTTTCTGGCAATGGCTTTGTTATCCATGGAAGTGCTCAATACCACCTCGTCAAAAATATCTAACGCTGTATTGAGGGCACGATAGAACCAGCGCTTTGCGTCTTCACTTCGTAGCTCTCCCTCAACACAAATAGCCTGAGCTGCAATAAAAAAGTCGCGCTCGCTGCGCTGCCAGTAACTCAGCGTATGCTGGGCCAGATCTGCCTTTACATCTTTTGGCCTATCGAACAGCGCTTCTTTAATTAAGGTACGCATCATGCTGCTAAATTCCATGGCAATCTGAATTGTCTGATTGAGGTCGTGGATCACGCTTGCACGCTTAGCCTCGTCTAGAAAAAACACCGGAAACTGGCTGTCATACCAACCTCTGGCTTTCATATTGTCCATATCAAAGCCAAATGCCCAGAGTCTGGGTTGCTGGTCAACATAGTCCATTTTGATATCGTAAAACTCGTCTATCACTTTGGCTGGATGGTTGCCTTCTCTCTCATTGGCGAAACACAAGGCGTGCCATTGCTTATACTGAATGCCACCGGGCTGCCCTTTACTGGATAGGTTATCTTCATGTGGCTTTTTAGGATTACTGCGATAATGCGTGAGCGGATGCCACCAACTCCCTGCATAGTTGTTGCCATAATTCGTGGTGGCAAAAGACTTCACCAGTACATCACATTCATGGCCTGTCAGTGAACAAGTGCCTAGTGATTCCTCTGGCTGTAACCGTATGCGTCTCGGCATTGCCCAAAAATGTGTAAGAAAGTGTGCATCTTTAAAAAGCACTTCTGTGCCTTTCTCTTTACTGACTTTGGTATCTGTAAGCCAAGGGAAGATTTTCCCACTGTGCAGTTGCGCATCATTTGCCTTTGGCGCAATACAAACATTCAACCACAGTTTATGCCACAAGCTCGTCGACTCTTCATTGGGTAGTATCAAGGTCGTCAATGGTCCACCACCGCGTAAACCCGTTCTGTAGCCAACGCCCCCCGCTGGCGCATTAATCTGCAAGGTGAATAATGCAAGCGCCGCCATTTCTGGGCTCATCGCTTCAACCTGACCACGTTTTATAAAATGATCTACATTATTTTTAAGCGTGTTGTCACCCGGCGTTTCAATCAACAAGGTGTTGACGTTCTGCGTGCCCGCACTTTGTAACGGATCTAAATCCTGCATAAACAGCGGGCCATCACCAAACAAATTAAATGCATGTGCCGCTTTACTGAACGTCTCTGACAGCGCCTGCTCTGAAGGAGGTGATTCATACCAGTTGTACCAGTCTTCTCCTTCCTCGGGAGAACAACAGGTTTGCAATAAGCTAATGGTAAACTGATACGCTGCTCCGTAAAAATCGGCGCGTGGCAAAGCAAAGTCAACCACATCGGGGTTTGCTATCGCCGATAAAGGCAACTGCGTGATAGAGTTATCTCTTAGCCGATAATATAGCCAAGGGTCCTGTACTAAATTATTCATACCATTTTCCCTAATTGAAATGGGGTCAAGCCCCTTAAATAGGCTATTCACCAACCTCTGTTAGCCCTTTAAATGCATCATATAAAAATCGTTCATCACTTCCTTGCAACCAGCATTGCTTATATTTGAGTGAAGGATAACGCTCCAGCAACCTCTCCAGTTGCTCACTGTATTCATTCGGAATTGGGCTCAGCTTTTCGGCTATGCGCTTTTGATCGACGCGTATTTCACTATGCTGTAGCAGGTGTTTTTCGGTGCAGCCTTCAGCATAGAAGGCCATATTCCCAGATTGATCAAGCTTTAGCACCACAACCTGAATACTGACTCTGTCACTGTATCGGGTGCTTATCTCTAGCTCTTCCCCCATCCACACGTTACCCGCCTGTCGGCAGTAGCCTTCTTTCCAATCCAGTTTCTGAAGCGTTGCCTGATTTTCCATCGCTTGAGTTTGCGCCTGATACTCGCTGTGATAACAATCCAGATCTACTGGTCTGGTGTTTAGCGCAGCCTGGCTGTAAACGCTTTCGATCAAATGGCGTGCATCCTCCGGTAAATACAACCCGCCTTTCTCTCTTAGCACTTTTTGCGTAAGCCATATAATGGCTGGGCTCCGGTAAACGGCGGCCGTACCAGGGTGGCTTTTGTGTAACCAGTCTTTTTCTGGCTCGCCTTGCCACTCAGGGCAAAATACTTTCAATACAGCTGGCGGACGTTTATCTTCTGACAGTGCGGGTTGGTAATTGCCGTGTTCATCTCGGATATGGCGTTTAAGTCGCCCAGCACGCTGTATTAAATCGTCAATGGGGCAAATATCACTGAGCATAAAATCACAGTCCGCATCAATTGATTCTTGAAACACCTGAGTTGAAATCAATATTTGTCCCAGTCTTTGCTGTGTTGTGCTTTGCTTACCCAGTCTACCAAGCACCTCTTTTTCCTTTTGTTTTCTGTCGTATAAGGTAAAGCGACTATGGAACAAAGTGATATGTGTTTGCGGGTAACGCTCTGAGAGTAAAGTATATGCTTGCTGCGCATCCGCGACCGTATTACGCACCCAAACCACAGCCTCGCCGCGTGATGCTCTTGCCACTATCTCTTCAATACAGGCCTGCTCACAGTGGAAAAACTCAACCTGCACGGATTTGTGATTTCTGGGTAAGCTTTCCACTGGTTGCTCATTTAATTTCCCTTGTTCATTTACCCAGGTTGCGAGCGGAAAGCTTGTTTTTTGAGTGCACTCGGGAGATTCAAGACCCAGCTCTTCTTGCCAGATCTGGCAAAGCCTGTTGCGTCTTTCTAGCGGCAAGGTCGCAGTAAGCAGGATCACACTGCCGCCAAACCGTAAATGAATACGTAAAAGATCTTCTAGCAAAGTGAACATATATTGATCTGCGGCATGTACCTCATCAAGCACTAGAATTTTACGAAACAAACCATGAAAACGTAGCGTGCTGTGTTTGGAGGCTAAAACCGATAGCAAAGGCTGGTCAACCGTGCCAACGCCAGCATGAGCAAGCAGCGCCTTCTTTTTAGAGTCTGCGTACCAGATATGGCATGCCTGACTTGCTGTTTCATCAGCTTTACCATATTCAAGATCGGGGAGTTGCTCTGTAACTAGTGACTCCTGATAAGCGTCCTCCATCATACTCGCGCCGTGTGCTAATACCAGACTGGCTTTTTTTCCATCAACGGACATCATTTGTCCGTAATGCTGTGCGATACGATGGTACATGGCACTGGAGGTAGCCATAGTCGGTAAACCAAAGTAAAAGCCATCCGCAGCCTTCGCCTGCATTAAACGATGCAATAAGATTAGCGCCGCCTCGGTTTTGCCTGCACCCGTTACATCTTCCAGAATAAACAATTGTGGTGAAGGGCCGACAGGCACTTGCTCAGCAAACGACTGCAATGGCGTAGGTGTACTAAAGCCAAAATGCTTAGCGGTTGACTCATAAGGGAAGACCTCTACCTGACTGGTCAACTGCCTATTTGTAAGCGCTTTATGTGCCTGTTTTACAGCTTCGAGCCAGTAAGCTTGTATATCCATCGGCTCGGAGTGATATGTGAAATACTGAGTATCTGAGCCCAACCAGTCAGCAAGAGTGCACAAACCAGCAAGGTGCCAACTAGCATACCTTAGGTGCTCGCGCCACACTCTATCCGAAAACTTTTCCGTTGGCAGATCATCAGCAAATAACTCAAGGCAATACGCTATGAACTCTCTACAAGCCTGGTAATTTTCATCGACACAATAGTCTTCTATTCTGCTACCAAATTTGTGCGCTACAACTGGCTCACCGTGATGACCAAAAACACAATTCAGCATGACTCGCACCGAATCTATCTTTTTAAATGCCTGCGTTACTTCGTCCGGTGCACCTTCAATTTGCTTGGCGCAGCTTTTCCAAAAATGATGGCCTAACCCATCATGTCGGGCATCTGTTGCAGAATAAGGTTCTCTCGACTTTTTCTGGCTTAAATTACTGTCACTAAATTCTGCTAGGTTTTGAAATGCTGAAGAAAATTTACCCAAGTCGTGAATGGCAACAAAGAATCCGACCAAAGACTTAAACTGTGGAATAGTTAACCCCAGAAACTCGGCCGAATCTTGTGTAAATTGCTTATTCAAATCCAGATAAGTCAGTGCAACCGCCGCCACATCTAGGCTATGAAATACAAGTAGGTGATAACGGTGAAAAGTTTCGCCCTGTCTGGCGATTTGCCACCCTTTTTTGCTCGCAAGTGCTTTGAGGTGATCGACAGAATTAACGCCTGGATGGCGCTCAACAATATCTTGTAATGACTCGCCATTAATCTCACTCATGCAGTAATCTACCTCGAGTGGCTTTTTAGCTTTGCCCCAATATTTGAACATTAAACTGTTTAGATCTGTCATATTGCTCTGGTCCTTGCTTTCAATACACTCAGCTTACGACGCGAATAAAATACCGACAATCCTGCGATTGCAACCAGTAAAAAAATTACCCGGTCTGGTGCGCTTGTTTAGCTGTTCCATAACAACCTTCTGGCCCTCAGCTCTCTATAGCAGGCTGGTTCCATCACAATTTGCTGTGCTTCCGGGTGTGGGTGCTGAACATCTAACCTCAAAATGCTGATCAGGTAGTTGATCAATGCAGCGTTGGTTTTAATTTGCTTTTGGTGGTTGTGCATATCAAAGTCGTGAGCGATAACTTGCTGGGCGTACTCGCTGAGTCTTGGGTCGGGGATTATGGTTAAGGTGACTTCCTGCTGCCAAGCTTCGTCGTCTTTTTTGTACTTTTGTGCTTTGCTGATAAATTCTGGGGAGGCAGAGACGATACGCGATAATGAAAAGTCTCTAAAGCCTTTGGCTTTTTCACAGTAGGCTCTCAGATGATAGCGCAGTCCAGAGTTAATCAGCGTGTGAGGGCGGATCACGCGCTCGGTTTCACCGCCTTCTTTTATAGACTGATAGCGAATATCCAGCACGCTTTGTCGCCGACAGGCATTCAATATGGGCCGCAAAATGGTGGGATTAAGCTTTCTGTGTGGTAATGCCAGCGAAGTAATCGTTGAGGAACTCAGATTGTGTATGTACTGTTCCCCAGTGAGACTAGTATACTCAGTAAAATCCTGAGAGATATAATTAGGTGTAAAGGGGCTTGCCAGCACATAAGCTTTTTCAGACTCATTATAGCTTGCGGCAATCTGATAACGCTCAATAAAGTCGGTGACATAACGCCGTGCGCTGGGCCTTGAAAGCTTAAATTTGCTCTGGAAAGTACCGGTCTGGATTTCTCCCTGCCAAAACAATACCGCTTCAATATATCTAAAATACAGCTCTTCCTTAGCCTGCATAAAACACTCTGGTAAAATTTTCGTAAAATAAATGTATCAGAACAAACAAAGTAAGTCTTTGACCTGAGACAAACTGACAGTGAAATCACGCTAGCATTTTTTTGATGGTAGATTAATAATCAACTATGGCGGCAGTGTTTCCAATGGGTAACGGTTATATGCAGTTTATATATGATGTGAGTTCGAGTCTCACCCTGTCACCACTTCCAGCCAAGCTGTCCACCGCCTCTTTCCTACTAAAATGTTCTACTGGTTAGCCCCGTGCGTACAGGGGCGAAGTAGGACCGAAACACCGTTTCACAGCCTGCTAAGGTGAGCGCATGGATGCGTGAGGGATGCTGCTTCACGGACGAATACAGCACATGATTCAGACCTGAATAACTCAGGTTTAGCCCCGAGTGTACGGGGAACACTGCAGGTCAGCATCCAATTCTACGGAAACCCGCGGTTTAGCCCCGTGCGTACGGGGAACACATTTGCTTGTCTTTACCTTCTGCGCCATCGGCCGGTTTAGCCCCGTGCGTACGGGGAACACATAAAGCCAATCAATGATGAACTCTACAACTTCGGTTTAGCCCCGTGCATACGGGGAACACATGTCGTGCGAGCCGTTGAGTTCAAATTGAAACGGTTTAGCCCCGTGCATACGGGGAACACCATTTTCAGCGATTGCATCGCGTGCCAATGAACGGTTTAGCCCCGTGCATACGGGGAACACTACTGGTGTTATTGGTGGTTTGGCGTGATGTACGGTTTAGCCCCGTGCATACGGGGAACACTTCTTTCGGGCAGTCGTCACCCTCACATGGTTCGGTTTAGCCCCGTGCATACGGGGAACACACTAGGCACATTTAGCGCTAATCAATTCATTACGGTTTAGCCCCGTGCATACGGGGAACACGTAGGGAGTTGGTAACGGCCAATAAGCGTAAACGGTTTAGCCCCGTGCATACGGGGAACACATAAATGTAAAAACATACCGTTACATATAGAGCGGTTTAGCCCCGTGCATACGGGGAACACTACAAAACCTGCAATTATTTATCACTACACATCGGTTTAGCCCCGTGCATACGGGGAACACGGCGGGATATTGAGATAAATAGCTACGGTGAGCGGTTTAGCCCCGTGCATACGGGGAACACGCGTAGCTGGGGGCTCGCTAGTGACAATCACACGGTTTAGCCCCGTGCATACGGGGAACACTTTTTGCACTTTCCATAATTAGCATTATAATCCGGTTTAGCCCCGTGCATACGGGGAACACTATGGCGCTTGGTTATTAACACCCGCGTTAGGCGGTTTAGCCCCGTGCATACGGGGAACACCTTCGAGTTTCGATGTCGGGTCGTTGTTAACGCGGTTTAGCCCCGTGCATACGGGGAACACACGCTGACACAGCCGTTGCAAGCGCTTCGTTGCGGTTTAGCCCCGTGCATACGGGGAACACCATATCACGGGCTAATTGCTCGATGACAAGCGCGGTTTAGCCCCGTGCATACGGGGAACACAGTGACGCATTGCATGTTAATTCCTTACTTCGCGGTTTAGCCCCGTGCATACGGGGAACACTCATCCACATCACCACTGGTTAGGTCTGCGGGCGGTTTAGCCCCGTGCATACGGGGAACACGCCGTCACATCATCCTTGCTAGCAAATGATTTCGGTTTAGCCCCGTGCATACGGGGAACACGTGGTGCGACTAAAGCGCTGGTTCTTTAATTCCGGTTTAGCCCCGTGCATACGGGGAACACCAGCAACAACAAGAACTGCGTAACCTTGCCAGCGGTTTAGCCCCGTGCATACGGGGAACACTCTAATACTCAGCTAGAACAAACCATGTATGGCGGTTTAGCCCCGTGCATACGGGGAACACCTTCACGACCACGCTTAACGTAGTGAGGATAACGGTTTAGCCCCGTGCATACGGGGAACACACGCTTTCATAGCCGTTGGCTGCCAAAATCGACGGTTTAGCCCCGTGCATACGGGGAACACATCTGTTTCTGATATCAATGAAATCAGTTTCGCGGTTTAGCCCCGTGCATACGGGGAACACTTGAATATCAGTAATCATTGTGTAGTTTACATCGGTTTAGCCCCGTGCATACGGGGAACACATTGTTGTGCATCAGATCAGTATGCACACGGCCGGTTTAGCCCCGTGCATACGGGGAACACTAATGGGTGGGCTGATTGACAAAGTTGCCCAGCGGTTTAGCCCCGTGCATACGGGGAACACTCTAAAGATATATCACTGTTTCTATTAACAAAAATCACCATTGCAATTTTCACCAAAAATATTGGGTACAAATTCTACGTATGTTTACTCGGCTCAATTGTTAAAGATCGGGGGTTTCTCTTGAAATAATGTATAGCCAACAGACTAATAAACTTCACTATACTTGCTCAGCAAAATCGATGAGTTCCTGTCCTGTTAGGCGATAAATAATCCACTCGTTTTGTGCTTTAGCACCGATGCTTTCATAAAAGTCGATTGATGGTTTGTTCCAGTCAAGTACCACCCACTCAAAGCGACCGCAATCCTTTTGTAGTGCAAGTCTTGCGAGATATTTCATGATCCCTTTACCTGCACCAACACCGCGCTTATCTTGTGATACATATAAGTCTTCAAGATAAAGACCGTGCTTGCCAAGCCAAGTAGAATAATTAAAGAAATACACTGCAAACCCGATTGCTTCGCCATCTAGTTCACAAATAACGCTGTGTGCTCTGGCTTCTTTACCAAACAGTTTCTGTTCTATTTCTTCCACGGTATTGAGCACGGCATCTGGCTCTTTCTCATAAATTGCAAGTTCGTTGATAAAGTGCAGTATCGTCGCGGCATCAGCTACTTCTGCTGGGCGAATTGAAAGGCTCATAATGGCTCCTGTATGTAGGTTTTAGTCAGCTTAACAAATTGTAAAGGGGGATGACAGCACCTTTCAGGCAGCAGCAAAGTGAACAAATTCTCCAGCTCGTTCGTATAACAAGCCAACTGATTTTTATTATAGGACGAGGTTAGTATGCAAAGGGTCATCTTTGCCTTTTTGATGTTGCTATTCAGCACTCTGGGTTTCGCAAGCACCAGTACTCTTGTCAATCAATTTATAGAAAACCCTCAACAAGTCGGCAAAACAAGTCGAATGACCTATTTGTTTTGGGATGTTTATGATGCCAGCCTTTATGCCCCCCAAGGAGTCTACTCTCAAGATCAGCCTTTTGTGTTGGCATTAAGATATTTACGCGAGCTAGACGGCAAAGAAATAGCAAAACGATCACTGAAAGAGATAGAGAAACAAGGGTTTACTAACTCAAGTCAAGGTGAGCAATGGCTGGCAGAAATGGAAAAAATTTTTCCCAATGTCTCTAAAGGCACAATGCTATTTGGCGTAAGAACACCCGGGGGAACTACGCAGTTTTACCAAGATAAAAAGCTTATTGGCGAAGTGAAAGATTCGGAATTTACGACCCGCTTTTTCAATATTTGGCTCGGTGAAAAAACCTCCGAACCTGCCATGCGAACTGAACTTTTGGGCCTGAAATGAGAATAATTAATGCTCCTTTTCCCTCAATTTCAACATCAATACTTTGTTCAACAGGACATAATAGAAGCAATAGCACTCAAAGAGGCCTCAAGCCTAAGGAGAAAACAATGCGCATCACTCTTGCAGTACTCACCTTACTTTTATTGTCGGCTTGCAGCTCCGGGATTGACGGTAAAAAGTACGCTACACTTAAACCGCAATTTGACCCCTACGAGTTTTTTGTTGGTGATGTAAAAGCGTGGGGAATAGTCCAAGACAGAGATGGCAACTTAGTTCAACAGTTTACTGTCGATATCAAGGGCTCTATTAACACCAAGTCTGAACTTATTTTAGATGAGTCCTTCAACTATTTGCTCGGCGACGGGGTTCAAACGCGAGTTTGGACTATTACAAAAGCTGCAGGCAATAAATATACCGGCCGCGCCGACGATATCCTCAACTCAGCATCAGGCGAAACCTTCGGCAATGCAATGAATTGGCAGTATAGAATGGACCTACCCGTTGATGATACCAGTTATGAAGTACACTTTGATGATTGGATGTGGTCTTTTGACCAAACCACCCTTATGAACCGCTCTTATATCGAAAAGTTTGGTATTGTGATGGCCGAAGTAACAATATTTATGCAAAGGCAATAATAATTACGCCAAATCAACTTCAATTTAACCTTCTTACTCGTGTATTTGTCTACAATTTGTAGACAAATACACCGACTCCACTAAAATCCACACTATTCTCGTAGCACGACTAGTGCCCAACACTGAGAAGTGCTCAATAAAAAATGCCGCACCAAAAAGTTTTATTGCTGAGTAAAGCGCAAGAAACTGCGGCAAGATCGTAGCTAATAAGAACCAATAGGAACCCCCACCATGATAAAGAAGATACTAGCTGGAGCCGTAGCGCTTGCGCTTGTCGGATGTGTTAATACCGAAAATGAACAATCCAATAATGCGGCATTGACACAATCTGTGAAATATCCAATCACTAAAACAGGCACCGTTGTAGACAACTACTTTGGCACGCAAGTAGCGGATCCATATCGCTGGTTAGAAGACGATAAAAGTGCAGAAACCGCAGCGTGGGTAAAAGCACAAAACGAGGCAACACAGGCATATTTATCGCAAATTCCATATCGTAAAGACATCGAAAAGCGCCTCACCGAACTACTTGATTACGAGCGTGTTTCTCAACCTTTTAAACACGGCAACTATACCTATTTCTACAAAAATGATGGATTGCAAAACCAAAGTGTTTTGTACCGCCAAAAAGAAGGTGGAGAGGCTGAGGTATTTTTAGACCCAAATACCATGAGTGAAGATGGCACAACATCGCTTGCAGGATTAAGTTTTAGTAAAGACGCTTCATTGGTGGCTTATCAAATTTCCGAAGGTGGAAGTGACTGGCGTAAAGTGATTGTGCTTAACGCCGAAACAAAAGAGCAGGTTGGTGAAACGCTGGTAGACGTTAAGTTTAGTGGTATTTCGTGGTTTGGTAATGAAGGCTTTTACTACTCAAGCTATGACAAACCTAAAGGCAGTGAACTTTCTGCAAAAACTGACCAACATAAGGTGTATTACCACAAGATTGGAACACCTCAAGTTCAAGACAAGGTCATTTTTGGTGCCACTGATGCGCAAAAACACCGCTATGTTTATGGTGGTGTAACAGACGATAAAAAATATTTGGTGATCTCTGCTGCGGTATCTACCTCAGGTAACAAGCTATTTATTCGTGACTTAAGCAAACCAGATAGTGACTGGGTAACAATTTTAGATCATACCAACTCTGATACCAGTGTGATCCACAGTGAAGGCGACACATTGTTCCTAAGCACGAACTTAGATGCGCCGAACCGTCGTATCGTTAAAGTTAATGCGAAACAGCCACAACCAAAAAACTGGCAAGATGTGGTCCCAGAAACCAACAATGTACTATCGGTTTCAACAGGTTCAGGTTACCTATTTGCGACTTACATCAAAGATGCAATTTCATTGGTAAAACAATATGACTTCACAGGTAAGCTGATCCGCGATATTGCGCTTCCAGGTGTAGGCACGGCGAGTGGATTTAGTGGCGAAGAAGACGATAAAGTGCTCTATTACTCATTTACTAATTACAAAACACCGAGATCTATCTTTACTTTTAATGCAAAATCTGGCGTCAGCGAATTATATAGCTCAGATAAAGTAGATTTTGATTCAGATGCTTACGTGTCTAAACAGGTTTTTTACACCTCGAAAGATGGCACCCGCGTACCGATGATCATCACCCATAAAAAAGGGCTGAAACTGGATGGTAACAACCCAACTCTGTTGTACGGTTATGGTGGGTTTAATGTCAGTCTTAAGCCTTACTTTAGCCCTACACGTGCAGCTTGGTTGGAGCTAGGTGGTGTTTATGCTGTAGCAAACTTACGTGGCGGTGGCGAATATGGCAAAAAATGGCACAAAGCAGGTACTCAAATGCAGAAACAAAACGTCTTTGATGACTTTATTGCTGCAGGCGAATACTTAGTATCTGAAAATTATACTTCAAGTGAAAAGCTTGCAATTAACGGTGGTTCGAACGGTGGTTTGTTAGTAGGTGCAACGATGTTGCAACGTCCAGATTTATTCAAAGTGGCTGTACCTGCGGTTGGGGTACTTGATATGCTGCGTTACCACACGTTTACAGCTGGAGCTGGCTGGGCTTACGATTATGGTACAGCGGAAGACAACAAAGAGATGTTTGAATACCTGAAAGGTTATTCACCTGTACATAACGTAAAGGCTGGCGTAGATTATCCAGCAACCATGATCACAACAGGTGACCATGACGACCGCGTAGTACCTGCACACTCTTACAAGTTTGCAGCTGAGCTACAAAGCAAACACACAGGTCCGAATCCAACGCTTATTCGTATAGAAACCAATGCCGGACACGGCGCAGGCACACCAATAAGCAAGACGATTGAACAGTATGCCGATATTTATGGCTTTACGCTTTACAATATGGGAATTAAGTCTCTTTAAGCATAAGCCAAGCTTGAAAAGCCATCTGTAAAAACAGGTGGCTTTATTCAAATAAGAACTTATCTATGATCAGTTGCCAACAGTATGATTATATCGAGCTGGCGTGCCTAAAACGCCTAGTGGTTACTATTGAGATGAAAGGTGGTGAAGTTGTGCGTGGCAGCTGCAAAAACACGACTATAGTCGAGGCTCAGGAGTGTTTAGTTTTAGAACAAGAAAGCCAACCAGTCACCGTGGTGCTGACAGAAATTGCCAGTATCTCGGCCGATACTGACAACCCCTATTTTACTACATTAAGATTTTAGTGATAACGCCATAAAAACACTTAACGGGTTGTCGCGGTACATACCAAAGCGTTCACATCGCTCAAATCCCAAGCTCTCATAAAGACTTATCGCACTGGCTTGCTTAGAGCCGGTTTCCAGCCGAATAAGTGGGATCTGCGCTTCACCTGCATAGTGAAGCAAAATTTGCATAATACGTTTAGAAAGCCCTTTACCTCGATAGCTAGGTTTTACGTATAAGCGTTTAATTTCACCGTATAAGGTTTTATCAAACTGCTTTACAATCGCACCGCACGCTACAATGCCCTCTTCATTTTGTAAGCCAACGGCATACACGTTAGGTTGGTTAATTTCTTCTATTGATAAAGACTGTGCACTTGCGATTGGATATAAGCTGTTCATAAGCTTATCGATTTCAGAAAACACCGCGACTACTTGTGGGTCATCTGACTTTAACTGAATTAATTGCATACCTGCCTCTGAGAAGTAAGGCCAATTTGTCCTGCGCCCATAAACTGAGCAATATTATTACTATTCTGACCGACGTCAAACTATACCGAGTTAGAAATAATAAGCAAATTATCGAGGTGAGATGATAAGCTGAATGCCTGCGGAAATTTGATAATATCGCTATAAAAATAAAGTAACAATCTGTTTTAAATAAATAAAATATAAGAACTCTGAACTGTTACAAAGTGTAAGGTGATGGTATGAATTAGATACTTTTAGGTAAATAAGAATTTTTCATTCTTATTCTGTCTGGCGAGCATCATGCTTTATCGCGCCGCTCTTAAGCATTGTTACTTTGGTTTCTACAGACTGTTTGCTCTTGCTTGGAAAGCTCAGTAAAGTCAGTAATAACAACACGCTTGTTAGCGCTACAATCAGCGGAATAGAGGTATGCGAACTTGTGTGTGATGCTCTATGGGGCATAAACAAACCTACAAAAATTAATTTGTCTTCCCTAAAAACCAATCCCTTTTAACCAAAAACAAAAATAGCACTTAGTTAAATATGATTACTTTTTATCACACCTAAACTTTTAGTGCTATATCACTTCAAAAAAACATCAAAAAGTATTAATTTAATCGTTTACTAATGACGTTGCTGTTCATTCACTTTCCACCTATCCAACTAACGGGCCTCAACCAAAGTTATTAGCTTGCAGCTTGAAGGTTGAACTGTTTATTCACTAAGCTTTGGTAAAGCGAAGAGTGTTGCATCAAATACTGATGATCTCCCTGTGACTCAATCTCACCTTTGTTAATGACGATAATATTATCAGCATCCATAACCGTACTGAGTCGATGCGCGGCGATAATTGTAGTACGACCTTTTTTTGCATTTTTCAGGGCAATTTGAATAGCTGCTTCACTTTGTGAATCAAGGCTTGCCGTTGCTTCATCCAACAGCAGCAATGCAGGGTCTTTTAATAGTGCTCGCGCTAATGCAACTCGTTGCCTTTGTCCGCCAGACAAAGTAATGCCACGCTCACCAATTTGAGTATTCAACCCATCAGGTAGTGTCGCTATAAACTCTGCTAAATCGGCCGTGGTAATGGCATGCTGTAATTGTTCATCATCTATTGCCTCAAAAGCACCGTAGACCAAGTTTTCATATAAGGTGCCGCACAACAGCGGGCTCTCTTGCGCAACGTAGCCAATTTGCGCTCTTAAATTGGCTCGGTCTAACTCTTCAACATTAAGCCCAGCAATTTCAATGTAACCACGTTGCGCCTGATAAAAGCCCTGCAACAAAGCAAAGAGTGTAGACTTACCAACTCCTGATGGCCCAACTATAGCGGTCGTCTTTCCACTTAAGAATTCACAGCTCAAGCTTTTAAATACCGGTTTATCATTAGCATAACTAAAAGATAAATTGCGAAAATAAATTGACTTATCAGTCAGGCTAATCGTATGACCACTTTCATTTGGTGGTGTCGTTGCTAAGATCTCATTAATACGAACGGCCGCTCCTTTTGCTTTATTAAAAGCGGCTACCACCATGCTTAACTGCCCCATCGGCAACACAATGTTCAGTAAAAACATAATAAACGCAACAAAAGCGCCTAGGGTCATCGCACCGTTGGCAACCCTTGATGCGCCAAACCCTAGTACTAACACTATCGAAGCCATGATCACTAAATTCACCAATGCGCCCATGGTAGCTAAGAGCGTATGTTCTGACATTGCGGTTTTATAGAGTGACTTCAATTCATTGTTATTATTTTTAGCTTCTGTTTTCTCTGCACCTTGTGCTCTTATTAAGCGGATATTAGCAAACAGCTCGGTTAACCTTCCTAGCATAGAGGCTTCAGTATCTTGTAATGACTTAGACAGATCCGTCAGTCTTACGGAAAACGGTAAGATAATCAGAAAACTAACCGTAACAGCACTGAGCATCACGAGTGTCATTTGCCAGTCTAAAAACCATAGAATAATAAAAGAACCAAATAATGAAACTACACCAGATATAAAAGATACAGACTGCTCACTCACTAGGTTTTCAATAATTTCAGTGTCTTTTACGATGCGATTCGCCGGCTCCCCAGCCCTTGTGTTATCAAAGAAAGAAACAGGCAAACGAATGAGGTGCTGAAAAAGGTCTCCGCGTAATTTAAGCTTTTGCTCATTGCCAATTTTACCCATGATATAAGTCATCAACCCTGTTAGCACAGCGGAAAATACTAATACCATAATTAATATGACTACCTGTTCATTTGAAAAATGACCATTTTCTCCAAGTTCTTCCAGCAGATTTTTCGTTTGCAAAGGCACCAATAAACCTAAAATACTAGAGATCAGTGTAAACAAAACCAGAGTTGATAGTAATAGGCGACTTGGCCGCGTACGCCTGACTAGTTGAATTAGAGATGATGTATTGTTCATAATTATTATGTCCCCGTTGAATAGACAACATAATAATTGACCAAACTTTAAATTTAGTCAATTTAAAATTGACCTATTGGTCATTTTTAAATTGACTGTATACTGCAATGTGAACAGGAGGAGCTATGTCTGATAAGCGGAAATTAATACTAGCATGCGCGGAGCAGTTACTTTTAGCTGAGGGCGATAGTGCCTTTAGCATGCAAACCATCGCCAATAAGGTGGGCATTTCGAAAGGTGCTATCTACTTACACTTTAAGTCAAAAGACGAACTACTATTAGCCGTTTTTGAGAGTCAAACAGCGGATCTGCTGGATAAAATAAGAGCGATATTAGAAAGTGATAAATTGACTCCAATTGCCAAGTTAAAACAACAAATCCGCTTCCAGCACGAAGATTTACAGCAGTACCAAGCGATGTTTCAGCTCTTATTGCAGGAGGAGTCACTGAGCTTTTCAAATAACTTGATCATGTTCTATCAAGAGTTTCGCTTAACGTGGCTTACGCTACAGGAAGGTTTTTTACTTGAAAACTATGGCGAGCAAGTTCGTCCATGGAAAACCGATCTTGCGATGACCCTTGATGGCATTATTGCTAATTATCTTTCGCTTCCCGTGATTGAAGGTATTAATTTCGACACTGAAAAGCTGGTTAATTGGGTAGTCTCATGTATGGACTCAATTTGTACAGCGCTACCAAATCAAGCACTGTTGCCGGTATTAACCGAGCAGGACTTCCCGTCCCAAAAAGAGATCGAAGCCAAAAAACGACAACTCCACGAACAAAAAATCCAACAAGCTTTTATACAGCTCCAAGAAAAGTCTCAGAAGCTAAAACTCACACCACAAAAGCGTGAGATCGTAGACCACACAATCGCTCTATTGGAAGCTCAACTACAAAGTAAAAACCCCGATACCGTATTAATCAGGGCACTTATCGCAGGACTTAGAGACTACAGAGGGTTAAATACTCAGCGCCAGCTGCTCGCAGAAAGACTCAATGTAGAGGCGGTGTAAACCACTGAGTAATGTGGTACTCATACGGTTAGAGGAAAGCAAAATCTTGCTTTACACTGCTGACTATTTTTCTTTTAAGAATAAGACTCTCTTAATCAATCCATCGACGACTTCATAGGTCGCGATGGCTTTATAATTTGATTTATATTCCTCACCATCACGCATTAGACAAAACTCTATAACCTCAGTATCTACAACAAAGCGCCCTTGGATCTCTCTGTTACTTATTTTGGCGCTCAGGCAAGTGACCCTATTAAAAAGCTGTGTATAGGTTTTCTTCAGTTTTTCTTTCCCGGAATACGCTATTCCACCAGGAAAGTAGTGAATTTCTACATCATCGTGATACGTTGCGACGAATGCATCTATATCTCGCTTGTTATAGGCCGCTACCTGTTGCTCAACAATCGCGGTGATATTCTCCTCATTAGTCAGGTCTTGCTGTGCATAAGCTTGGCCACTATACGTAAGTGCGTTGAGTGAGCCTGCGATGACCACTGATAAATAACGTTTCAACTTGGAATCCTTTTATTATTTTTAACCATATCACCCTTTTTGGGGTACAAAGACATATTACAGTTTATAGACTTGATATAGCAAATCGCTTAGTCTCAACGTGAAATCCGTCATCGTTTATAGCCGATTCTTTCTAAGCCATTCGCTCAGTTCAGTATTACCGTGCGCATCGGTATGCCTGTGGGTCTCATGAATACGGTACTTAGACTCAAACTTCTACGATCTACAAGCTTTACACATTCTCCTAAACCTCTCTAGATTGACCACAAATCCAGCAAGTTAATCATGAACTGCTATATTGTTTTATGAGGATATTATGGGGGGATACGATGCTAACAGCACTAAAAGACAGTATGCCAATTTTGATTGTTACATCTGAGTGGTATGTCAGTCACACAACCGCCGTTGCGGAAAAACTGTTCGCTCCCGTCGATCACGTCATCAATAAACACCTTGAAGACTTATTCATCTTTCCTTTATGCGTAGAAGAACAGCAAAAGACGATTGCTGATGGTTCTTTGATACAAGTGTCGTTGCGCACATCACCAAACGTACAATTTTTGCTGTCGTTTTATGATGTTCGCAGTAACGAAATATTTGTACATATTGCCGAGCTCTCTACTTATTATTGTCAAAATCCATTAGAAGACGAACAAACTCGAATTTTGCGCCACGCCGTTAACAGCGCAAACCTAGGTGTTTGGTGCTACGACCTCCTAAACAAGACTGCGTATTTTTCTCCTAAGTTCAAATCGCTGATAGGTCTCCCGGCCTCAGCAGAGCTTGACTGGGACACCTTAAAAAGCATGATTTACCAAGAAGATCAGCCGCTATTTGCCGAGCTACTCGCTCACCATATTGAGCAAGGACTTATGCTGCATTTTGAGTTCCGACTTGAGGTTAGAGGAACAATTCATTGGTTTGAATTTAAGGGAGAGCAAGTTAAGTATTGTATTCGCACACACAGTGTTTATGGGATTTTAGCTGACTGTACTCACGAAAAAGATATGTTAGTCGCATTACATGATGCAGAAGAAAGTAAAGAACTTGCGATGCAAGCGGGGAAAATAGGTACTTGGCGAGCAATACGAGTAGCGAATCAATGGATCTGGAATTGGGATCATCAGGCCAATGATATTTTTAAACTTTCGGAAGACGATATTGGCAATTTACATCTTTGGGAAGCAAGCCTTCACCCCGACGATAAAATACGTGTTACGCAAGCGCTAGAAGCCTCATTGAATTCAGGCAAAATCTTTGAACAGCGCTATCGCGGCCTGCTTAACGACCAGGACATTGTTGTAGTGTATGCCAAAGGTGTTGTAGGACTTGATGAACAGGGTCAGCCAGCACGTATTGATGGTGTTGTTATCGATCAAACCGATGTATATATTGCCCAGAAAAAGCTCCAACACATTAATCAAGAGTTAGAACAACGCGTCGCAGAGCGCACCGCCGATCTTGAAGCCGCGATTATTAAAGCCGAGCAGGCCAATCGCACTAAATCAGACTTTTTGTCCATGATGAGCCATGAACTCAGAACCCCAATGAATGGTATTATTGGCTCCTTAGATCTCATGGCGCTCTCAGATCTAGATGAAGATAACCAAGAACTCTTAGAAACTGCGTCTATTTCAGCCAATAATTTAGTCTCAATATTGAACGACATTTTAGACTTAGCCAAAGTTGAACAAGGGAAAATGGAGCTTGAAAGCTACCCATTCTCCCCTTCCAAAATGCTCAATAACATTATCAAAACCTTCGAAGCCCACGCGCGCGACAAATCAGTAAAATTAACGGTGCATGAGGACATAAAGCTACCGCTAGAAGTGATTGGCGATGAAAATAGAGTGCGGCAAATTATCTTTAACGTTGTCAGCAATGCCATCAAATTTAGCGTTGCAGATAGAGAAGGCGGCGCGAAAGTCACCATCAATGTGCACTGGGCGTGCGAGGGCGTAGCCTTATCTCACTTGATATTTAAGATAGAAGACAATGGTATTGGCATTGCACCGGAAGTCCAAAAGAAACTGTTTACCCCCTTTACACAAGCCGAACGCTCTATCACGAGAAAGTACGGCGGCACCGGATTAGGGCTTGCAATATGTGGCAAGCTTATTGACTTAATGGGCGGCAAGGTCGCCTTAAAAAGCAAATCCGCTGAAGGCTCAACTTTCACCATTACCATTCCTATTTGGCGTCCAAGAACACAGCAGCAACCCAATATTATATTTAATACGCTTTATTGGTTAAGTGATGCGCCTTGGCAGAGTTCGTTGGCGCTGACTCAGTTGTACAATGCCTGCACGCATTTTTGCGATGAGATCAAAGTCATCGAGTCACCCAGTGAAATCAAAGAGACTGACGATACTGCACTTGTTCGTGCTGTCACAACGCAAGCCGCCCCCTCTGCAGAGCAAATACGCTCACCTATTCCAGAGTTAGTATTTGTTGATGAAAAGGCGTTTGCTAACTTGAACAGTACAGCGTTAACCACACCAAAACCAATTGCACCGCAGACTCAATACGCTATCGGCCAATTATTGAGCAAGCTGAAAGTAAGTCAGCAAAGTGACGAGACTGATTTAGGTGAATTAAACGATCTCAGTGAACTAGATGCGCTCCTTTCACTAGACGATAAAGTATCTAGCCCTACCGATGATGAATCGGATACTAGTGGTAAGCAGCATATACTCCTTGCCGAGGACAACCCCTTTAACCAAAAACTCATCGTCAAACAGCTTTCTAGACTTGGAGTTTCCTGTGATATCGCCAATAACGGCAAAGAGGCCTTGGCGATGTATAAAAGCCAGCAATATCAGCTTTTGTTGACGGATTGCCATATGCCGGAGATAGATGGCTATGAATTAACTAAGTTAATTCGCGCATTTGAGTCCAAAGAAGAGCGCAGCGCCATTCCTATTGTTGCCGTCACAGGCGCTGCTATGAAAGGGGATAAAGAGCTTTGTTTAGATAGTGGCATGAATGACTATGTTAGCAAACCGGTGCGATTACAAGAGCTTAAAAACACCTTAGGTAAATGGTTAGATATGGACTTTACACAATGAGCAAAACCCTCAACCCTCAGGTGCTTATCGATTTAATCGGTGATGATTTTGCTACGGCAAAAAAGTTTTACACCGACTTTCTAGTACAATCGAAATCTAGTTGCGCAAAAATTAAAACTGCATACCAAACCCGTGCTTTTCAAGCTTTAAAAGACGAAGCCCATTACCTCAAAACCTCCGCCAAAGCAGTAGGTGCAGAGGTACTAGCTGAACATCTACAGGCGTTAGAGTATTCGGCACTTGATAACAACACCACTGAGTGCGCCGAAAAAATAAAAGCGATACACCATGAGATCGGCAGCGAGTTTGTTCGAGAATTAAAAGCCTATTTAACCTCTCAGTCGCAAAATTAAAGCGCAATCGGCTGCTCAGCGATAGCCGCTTTGAGCCCTGCGCGCTCGAACTTCACAACATCTTCTTGATGCTGGTAGTGATAGACCCAAATATTTTTAATGATGTCTTCACGATAGCTCATCAACAACTCATCAAGGGAGCAATGGCTGGGATTAGTTGCAAGACCACAGTCATGAAAAATAACTTCGCCGTTACTGACGTGATGATGGAGCAGCTCAGGAATCGCCTTAGTATCACCACTGTAAAACAAGCTACCAGGGAGATGTAACGAAAAAGCGCTATTGGGCTCATGATGACGAACGGCATAACTATGTATACGTTGCCCACGATGAAGAAAGCTTTCTGAAATTGGAAATAAACGAAAGACCTGCCAAACACCACAGTTACCTTCGCTTAGCCCAGTGTAGGCGAGCATATTACACAACCCAACGATTAACTCTGCTGGGGCATATAACGTGATTTGGTGCTGACTCAATGCTGCCTGAAAGTAAAGCTGCTCCAATCCACTAACATGGTCATAATGAAGGTGGGTGATAAACACAGCATCGGGTAATGACGAAAAATGCTTTTTATAACGCGACACCGTATCAAAGCCACAATCTATCAATAACCAAGGTAGGCCTCTGTGGGTCAATACACAGGCAGAGCACCCGAGAGTTGTAGCGCTGGCGGCACTTCCAACTCCTAAAAAGACTGCTGCGTCTGGTTTACAGTGACTATCAACGAATGATTTCGGATTGACAGCGTGTAGTTCGGTTGTGTCTTTCATTGCACTGTTAGGAAAATAAACAAACAATAGTGCCAGACTACATTGTCGAATTTACAACCACATGACAGTCATATCTGCAAACTTTTGGTTCAGCTCACTATTTGATTTCGCTATTTTGACCACTCAAAAGTTCGCTACCTTCTTAATCTATTGATTTTTTTATAACTTCATTCTGGTATAACTATTGCTGGATGATAACATCATGTCATCACCACTATGGAAAATAACAACAATGAAAAAGCTCTTCACCAGTTTAGCTGCACTTAGCCTTTTATCTGGCTGTGTTGTGCATATCTCTCCAAGCGCAGCAGCAACCAAAACACTCCATAAATCTTTGCAACTCAACGCTGCAGACATCAGCAAACTTGATGCAAATACCACCTCGGGTAATATCCAGATCATTGGATACGACAATCAACAAGAGATCCAAGTGGAAGCCTCCGTGTTAACCACAGAAGCAGAGAACTACCAACTTACATTGGAAAAATCAGGTGATACCGCCATATTGGTGGCCGACTCAGATACAAGTTCTGGTGTACAATGGTATCGCAATAATAGCCCTAGAATTGACTTAACCATCACCATGCCAAGCCAACTTGCGCTAACACTTGATGACAGTTCGGGGGATATAGCCATCAAAAATATCAAAAGTTTTATCAAACTAGATGATGGCTCTGGCAATATCACGTTGGAAGGTATTCAAGGTGCTGAAATTGATGACGGCAGTGGCAATATCCATATCACTAACGTCCAGCAACTTGTTATCGACGATGGTTCTGGCGACATAACTATAAAGGGATTAGTCGATACACTAGAGTTGGAGGATGGCTCGGGTAATATTGATGTGACTGGCGGCACAGATATCAAAATAGAAGATGAGTCTGGCGATCTAACCCTTCGCGGTTTTAGCGGTAACGCAGATATCATCGATGGCTCTGGCGCACTGGTTGTTGAAGGCGGACGCAATATTAAAATCGATGATGAATCCGGTAATATTCGAGTTCGTCACGCCCAAGGCGATGTCACTATCGTTGATGGTTCGGGCAATGCGGATATCGAAGCAGTGAAGGGCCACGTTCAAATAGAAGACGGCGCTGGAAATATTCGTGTGGTAAATGCCGGTTCCTTGACCATTACCGAATCAGGTTCAGGCTCGGTGAAAATAGATAGGATAGTTGGAGCCGTAAAGCTAGATGACTAGCTGAATCACTTTAGTGTGGAGCAATATACGATTGTTCCACACTAAAGTTCAACATTAACTCGAGACTATGTGTAAAGTCAGATCGTCCTCTTGACAGGTTTCTACGCCCATCCATGGGCTTCTTTGATGCCTAATGACAAGGCACTCTCTCATCCCCCAACAAACTTAACTTCTCGGCGGGTGAACCGTCTCCTACAACACTATTTGCACTGTGAATTAGGAAGCATTCTGCGATGATAGCTTTTGCAATGCTTTAAAGCAGCTTAATCGCTAAAATCGTAGACGATCTCACAAGCAACGTATTCTCCCTCCATCACACCCGAAAAGCATAAGTCGATATGCAATGTGCCGACAGGATGTCGGCCAAGCCTTGTCTGGCACAAGGACGTACCTTACAAGACGGTTGCACTATATCGGCTTAGGGTTTGAGGATTGAGTGTGATGCTGGGGCGACGTTTTCTTGGTTCGTTCTTTTTCGTCGTTTAAAAAGAATGAACGAGGAGCGCATGGATGCGCTTTGATACGAGCCATGGAGGGTAAGGCTAATATGTCCTCCTGACGGATTTCGACGCCCATCCATGGGCTACGACTATCTTTTCTTTGCTTGCCCAAAGAAAAGGTAGCAAAAGAAAAGGCACTCCCAACATCACACTGACTCCTCAAGTAAATTGCCAATATGAACGTCACCGCGGTGTAAGGGCCATCCTTGGCCCTGTCACCGCTTTTCACGCATCCATGCGTTGAAATGACTCATTGGCAATTTACTTTCAGGTGTGATGAGGGAGATACAAGGCGCTGATAGTTTTGTTTGGTGCTTGCAGGAAAATTAGCTGCTTTTGAGAGAAAAACTAGTGCACACGGCCAATACCACACCAGAAAATATAACTGTTCGGCGAGTGAATCACCTCCCACAAAACTATTTAGACTGTTAATTAGGAGTTCACACCGATCGTTTTTGTGGTGCTTGTAAGCTAATTAGCTACTTTACTGGATAAAACCAGAACTAACAGACAGCGCGATTCCCCCCTCCATCACACCCGAAAAGCATAAGTCGATATGCAATGTGCCGACAGGGTGTCGGCCAAGCCTTGTCTGGCATAGGGACGTGCCTTACAAGACGGTTGCACTATATCGGCTTAGGGTTTGAGGATTGAGTGTGATGCTGGGGCGACGTTTTCTTGGTTCGTTCTTTTTCGTCGTTTAAAAAGAATGAACGAGGAGCGCAT